>NZ_JBIOKZ010000003.1:7500-535000 GCF_044142885.1 Pseudorhizobium flavum | reverse complement strand
GCACGAGGTGACAATAGCCCTCAACGATCATGGCCGGATGATCGACGGTGAAGAGCCGCCGATGATCGATGCGGTCGCTGGCGCCTTCAGCGACCAGCCGGTCCAAGTGGCCACCGGTCGCGAACTGCCGCGGGTCTATGACGGCATCTACCGCGCCGCGCTGTCCTACGGCATGACGACCGACATGACCGGCCTCCTCGTGAAGCTTCTGGCCAGCAGCGTCGATCTCCAGGCACAGTTGAAACCGACAGATCGCATAGAGGCCTTCTTCTCGGCCCAGGATGAAAGCGGCCAGGCCAGCGAGCAGTCGGAACTCCTCTACGTCAACGCCCATTTCGGCGATACCACAACCCGCTTCTACCGCTACCAGGACCCGCAGGACGGCGCCATCGACTACTACGATGCCGAAGGTCGCAGCATCCGCCAGTTCCTGCTTCGCAATCCGGTTCCCAATGGGCGACTGACCTCCGGCTTCGGCATGCGCCGCCATCCGATCCTGCGCTATGCGCGCATGCATACCGGAACCGACTGGGCAGCCCCGCGCGGCACGCCGATCATCGCCGCCGGCAATGGCGTGGTAGAGACCGCCGGCTGGGACAAGGGCGGTTACGGCAACCAGACGATCATCCGGCATGCCAACGGCTATGTCTCCTCCTACAATCACCAGAGCGCCATCGCCAAGGGCATCAAGCCGGGCGCCAAGGTCAAGCAGGGCCAGGTCATCGGCTATGTCGGATCGACGGGACTATCGACCGGTGCGCACCTGCACTACGAGCTGATCGTCAACGGCAGCAAGGTCGACCCGATGAAGATCCGCCTGCCGGGCGGCAAATCGCTCGAGGGAGACAACCTCGCACGCTTTAAGGAGGAGCGGACTCGGATCGATGCTCTGCTCGGAACCGGCGGCGACCCTGCGGAAGTCGCGAGCCGATAGGCATCAAGAAAAATGGCGGCGCGGGAGCCGCCATTTTCGTTTCCGCGATAGGCCGCAATCAGGCCGCTTCGGCTTCAGCCACCGTCCGCTTGACGCGGAAGAGCAGCCGGTCCGATCCGGCATCGACGGCGACCGCGGAATCGTCCGGGATGTTTCCGGAGAGAATCTGCTCGGCCATCGGGTCCTGAACGAACTTCTGGATCACCCGCTTCAGCGGCCGGGCACCATATACCGGATCATAGCCCTTCTCGGCGAGCCACTCGCGGGCCTCCGGGGTCAGCTCGATCGCGATCTTGCGCTCGGCGAGCAGCGAGATCAGCCGCTTCATCTGGATATCGACGATCGCGCCCATTTCCGTCCGCTGCAGGCGGTGGAAGAGAATGATCTCATCGACGCGGTTGAGGAACTCCGGCCGGAACGACGCCTTGACCACGTCCATCACCTGATCGCGCACCTGGTCGGTATCGGCACCTTCCGGCAGGGTGGTGAGATATTCCGCCCCGAGGTTCGACGTCATGATGATCATCGTGTTCTTGAAGTCGACCGTGCGGCCCTGCCCGTCCGTCAGGCGCCCGTCGTCGAGCACCTGCAGGAGAACGTTGAACACGTCCGGATGCGCCTTCTCGATCTCATCGAACAGCACGACCTGGTAAGGCTTGCGGCGAACGGCTTCCGTCAGTGCACCACCTTCCTCATAGCCGACATAGCCGGGAGGTGCGCCGATCAGCCGGGCGACGGAATGCTTCTCCATGTATTCCGACATGTCGAGGCGCACCATCGCCGTCTCGTCGTCGAACAGGAAGCGCGCAAGGGACTTCGTCAGCTCCGTCTTGCCGACGCCGGTCGGTCCGAGGAAGATGAACGAACCGATCGGCCGGTTGGGGTCCTGCAGGCCGGCGCGCGACCGGCGGACGGCACGCGAGACCGCCTGAACGGCGTCACCCTGGCCGACCACGGACTTCGCCAGCTCGTCTTCCATGCGAAGCAGCTTGTCGCGCTCGCCTTCCAGCATCTTGTCGACCGGGATGCCGGTCCAGCGGGAGACGACATGGGCGATGTTGTCCGGGGTGACGACCTCCTGCACCATGGCGTTGGCGCTGGTATCCTGCGCTTCCGCCGCGGCAAGATCCTTTTCGAGACCCGGGATCACGCCATAGGCCAGCTCCCCCGCGCGCTGGAATTCGCCACTGCGCTGTGCAATCGCGAGCTCGTTACGTGCCTCATCAAGTTGCTTCTTGAGGTCCGCCGCAAGGCCGAGCTTCTGCTTCTCGGCCTGCCAGCGGGCCGTCAGCGCATCTGCCTGCTCCTCCAGCGAAGCGAGTTCGCTTTCGAGCCGCGACAGCCGGTCGGCCGACGCCGTATCAGTCTCCTTTTTCAAGGCCTCCCGCTCGATCTTCAGCTGGATGATGCGGCGGTCAAGCTCGTCCAGTTCCTCAGGCTTGGAATCCACCTGCATCCTGAGCCGCGAGGCGGCCTCGTCCATCAGGTCGATCGCCTTGTCGGGCAGGAAGCGGTCGGTGATGTAGCGGTTGGAAAGAGTTGCGGCAGCCACCAGCGCAGAGTCGGAGATCCGCACCTTGTGGTGCTGCTCGTATTTCTCCTTCAGGCCGCGCAGGATGGAGATCGTGTCCTCGACGGTCGGCTCGTCGACCATGACCGGCTGGAACCGGCGGGCAAGGGCAGCATCCTTCTCCACATGCTTGCGGTATTCGTCGAGCGTCGTGGCACCGACGCAGTGCAGTTCACCACGGGCGAGCGCCGGCTTCAACAGGTTGGAAGCATCCATCGCGCCATCCGCCTTACCGGCGCCGACCAGCGTGTGCATCTCGTCGATGAAGAGGATGATCTCGCCGCTCTCCGCCTGCACCTCGTTCAGGACCGCCTTGAGGCGTTCCTCGAACTCGCCGCGATATTTCGCGCCGGCGATCAGCGAGCCCATGTCGAGTGCCATCAGCTTCTTGTCCTTCAGGCTCTCCGGCACGTCACCATTGACGATGCGCAGTGCCAGACCCTCGGCGATCGCGGTCTTGCCCACGCCGGGCTCTCCGATCAGCACCGGGTTGTTCTTCGTGCGGCGGGAAAGAACCTGGATCGTACGGCGGATCTCGTCATCCCGGCCGATCACCGGGTCAAGCTTGCCCTCCCGCGCTTCCGCCGTCAGGTCGCGAGCATACTTCTTCAGTGCGTCGAACCCCTCCTCGGCATTGGCGCTGTCGGCAGTACGACCCTTGCGAACCTCATTGATGACCTGGTTGAGAGCCTGGGCAGTGACGCCCGCCTTCTTCAGGGTCGCGGAGGTGGATGCCGTGCTTTCGACGGCGAGTGCCAGAAGCAGTCGCTCGACGGTGACGAAGCTGTCGCCCGCCCTCTTGGCAGCCTCTTCTGCGGTGGTGAAGACCTTGGCAAGCGGCTGCGACAGGTAGACCTGGCCGCCACCGCCCGACACCTTGGGCAATTTGGCAAGGGCTGCATCATTGGCAAGGCGCGCTTCCTTGGGATCGCCGCCGGCGCGGGTGATCAGCGAGGATGCCATCCCCTGGTCGTCATCCAGGAGAACCTTCAGCACATGCTCGGGCGTGAACTGCTGGTGCCCTTCGGAAAGGGCATGGGTCTGAGCCGATTGCAGAAAGCCGCGAACCCGCTCGGAATATTTCTCGATATTCATGTCGAACCTCCACAGATCGTTCCGCCCTTTAATAAGGCACGAAACGATGATTGAGATTGAGCTCCCTCAAAAGGCGAACCCCTCGCCGGAAACATCGGCGTTGAACGAGATATGGGAGGAGATTTTGCGGATTTAAAGAACCGGTCACGGCTCGCCGGGATATCTTTTGAGGCGGTCCGATCTGGTTACGTTGCCGCTCAACGCCCGCCTTCGCCTCGCCGCCTGGCCGTATAGGGCAGCACGAACATATAGAGGCCGGTGATCAGGAGCAGAAAGAGCGGCGGCAGCGGCGCATAGACGATCCAGGCGGGCGGCTGCCCAAGTGCCATCAAGATGAAGTTGGCGATAACCGTAACGGTAAAGGCGATCGACAGCCAGCGATGGCCCTGCCGAATTGCGTAGCTCAAGGTCATGTCAGTCCTCCTCTTGCGTGACCGTCACATCGCCCCGCTCGAACGCTGTGGATGAGACTGCGTCAGTTCCGTTCTCTGAGAACGCGCTCCATGGCGTCCAGGAACTTCGGCCAGCCGGCGTGAGCGCCTCGGTAATATGGCTGCTGCTCCGGTTTGAACCCTGTCTGCTCCATGCGCAGCCGTGTTCCCGTCTCGCTCGGGAATAGGGTCCAGGTGACGATGCTCCTGAGGTCCTTGGTGTCCCATGTATAAGACAGCGCCTTGCCCGGCTCGATTGCCCGTACCTCGCAGTTGACGGAACCCCAATCCGCACGCAGGCTGAAGCGATGACCCATCTCCGGCTGGAAGTTGCCCCTCATCAGCCACTCCTGGATCAGATGCGGCTGCGTCAGCGCCCGCCAGATCTTCTCCGGCGGATAAGGAAGGTCCCGCTCAACGACGACCGAGAGCGTATCGACGGACATAGAGTTCATTGATCCATCCTCTTCAGCAGATCTTCCAGCGCAACAAAGCGAGCGTCCCAGAAGCGGGTCATCTCGCCCGACCAGTCGATGATCGACTTCAGGGGGGCCGGTTCTGCGCTGTAGTGGTTGTGACGCCCATCGGGCCGATCTTTCACCAGACCCGCCTGCTTGAGAACCACGAGGTGTTTCGAAACCGCTGGCTGCGAAATTCGGGCACGGGCAGTCAATGCAGCGACCGTCTGTTCGCCGTCGCGGCACAAGTGCTCGAATATCGCCCTGCGCGTGGGGTCGGCCAGGGCCCTGAAGAGAAGCGTCTGAGTATCTTGTGCCACTATCGATAACCAATCAGCTATTGATCGGTCAAATAACCAGTCAGCTATCTGTAAGTCAAGCCCAAGCCGGTGCCGATTTTCACTGGACAGAAAACAGGATGCATCCTAATAATGAAATGTTATTACATTACAGCCACGAAGGAAACAACCATGCTTCGCCTGCCGCTTATTGCAGCGTCCTCCGCCATCCTCATAGCAACGCTCAGCCCTTCGAGGGCAGATGAGGTGGAAGCCTGGCGGCTTCTGGTCGGAGACCAGAAGGATGCAAAGCTCACAGTGCTGGATGGCGCCACCGGACACCAGATCGCGCAGTATCAGCTTGAAGGTTACGTCACCCATCTGGTTGCGAGCGAAAGTGGGAAGACCGCCTTTGCGGTTCAGATGGATGCCGACGCCGTCGACGTAATCGCCACGGGCGTCACCTTCTCCGATCACGGAGAACACAAGGATGTGGAACTCAACCAGCCGGCGCAACTTGGACGTATCCATGGAAGACGGCCGGTCCACGCGGTCCCGCACGACGATCAGGTTCTGCAATTCTTCGATCTGGAAGGTGAAGCACGCATCTTTGACGAGGCTGCGCTTCTGAAGGGAGAAATGACCCATGAGGTGGTGAGGTCGACCGCACCTCATCACGGCGTAGCGGTGCCGCTTGGAGCCTACATGCTCATATCCGAGCCGGACGTGTCGAAGGCGACAAAGGAAGGAGACTTGCCGCCGCGACTGGGGCTGAAGGTTCTGAATGGCGAAGGACAACAGGTGGGAGAGATCGCGACTTGCACCGGTCTGCACGGCGAAGCATCTTCAGCGGGGATGGTCGCCTTTGGGTGCAAGGAAGGCGTACTGATCGCCCGCAGGGATGGAAGTGGGACGCCCGAGCTTGAGATGCTGTCCTATGGCGACGACATGCCGGAAGGGCAGGTCGGCACCCTACTAGGCGGACGAGCCATGCAGTTCTTCCTCGGCAACTACGGTGACGACAAGGTTGTCATGATAGACCCCTCTGAGGAGAACCCATTCCTTCTGGTCGAGCTTCCCGTCCGGCGGGTGGACTTCGCCCTTGATCCTGCGCGGCCCGCGACAGCCTATGTGTTTACGGAAGATGGGAAACTCCATGTACTGGACATCCTCACCGGCCGGCTGACGAGATCAGTTCAGGTCACGGAGCCATACAGCAAGGACGGGCACTGGCGCGATCCGCGTCCGCGTCTGGCGGTGATGGGCACGGAGATCGCCGTGACGGACCCGCGCCGCGAGCGCATCCTTATCCTCGATGCCCAGACCTTAGGGGAGAACCGCTCACTGCCAATCGCAGGTTCTCCGTTCAACATCGTCGCCGTCGGGGGCTCCGGCATCAACCACTAGGCGCAGACAGTGATGGCGCCACGCCGTGGCGGGAATGCTTCCCCATGAGACCTGCATAAGAAAGACCCCGGCGTTACGGCCGGGGTCTCGTCGTCTCAATGCTGATAAGTCACGCTACTCCCCGGGTGCGTCCGCCAGTTCGGGTTGAGACTCGGCTGCGCCGGCCTCTGAAGTCGCACCTTCTTCTCCCCGACGGGGGCGACGCGGGCGGTTGCCGGCATTGCGACGGCGCGGCTGGCGTTCACGTTGCGCGCCCTGCTCTTCCGATTCCACGGCAACCTCGGCTGGTATACCCTCGATCACGGGCTGAGGCCCGGACCCGTCGATGGCAGGCGTCGCCTCGGCTGCAGGAAGCGGATCACGCTCGCGGCGATTTTGACGTTGATGATCGCGTTGTTCGCTTGGCTGCTGGTTGTCCCGGCGTTGCGACTGGCCTTCCGCGGAAGACTGCTGGCGGAACGAACCCTCGTCATCGCCCTCGTTGGTTTCGATGTCGTCGCCGTCCTGGCCCTCGCGATCCTGGAACTCGCCGCGGTCGTCGCGCTGGAAGCGCTCCTGCATCTGCGCCTGGGCCGTTGCAATGATGCGGTTGTAGTGTTCCGCATGCTGCAGATAGTTTTCTGCCATCACTCGGTCGCCGGAGCTCTGGGCGTCCCGCGCCAGTGCTGCGTACTTCTCGGCAATGTGCTGCGCCGTTCCGCGGATCTTAACGTCTGGGCCGGAGCTGTCATAGGTGCGGGTAAGAGGATTGCCGCCCTTACGATTGAAGTTGCCGCCGCCGCCACTGTTGTTGCTGCCGCCACGCCCTCGACCGCGCTTGTTCTGCTGTCCTGGCCTCATAGATAGATCACCTGAATTGTCTGTTATCCGCTGATAGGGGCCGCGCGGCCATGCTGGCTTGCGCCAGACCGAGACTTCGCGCGCCGCGCGCAGGAGGACACCGAGCCACCTGCCGCTAGTGAAAGTCAAATTACCTGAATCACGCACCAGGAAATGTTCAACCTTTGAAACTCAAAAGAGCCGGTCTCAGGGTTGACCTTAACCCGAACGAATCTCCGTTCATTCCCAGCCGCCCGGTACGTGGCCGCAAACTATCGTGCTTCCTCTGGAAATCCAAGCCTTTTCTTTCGCTGTGCAAAATCAATGGTCGGCTCCGCCTTGGCAAACAGAAGGACACGATCCTTGTCGCCAAAATCCCGAAGCGCCTGATGCAGGACAAAGCCTACCGCCTGGAAGATCGTCGTCACACTATCCCTCTGGTCATAGCCGATCTCGACACCGACCATTCCGCCGGGCGCCAGAACCTCGCCGGCACCTGCGGCGATGGCACGGTAGCAGTCGAGCCCGTCCGGTCCGCCATCAAGCGCACGCAGGGGATCGAACTCCCTGACTTCCGGCTCAAGCGCCGCGATAACGCCCGTTCTGATGTAAGGCGGGTTTGAAACTACGATGTCAAACCGCCCTGTAACCTCTTCCAGCCAATTGCTCCGGATCGTCTCGAACCGGCCAGCCAGGCCAAGCCTCGCCGCGTTTTCGCGGGCCGTCTGTAACGCTGCCTCGGAGAGGTCAGTGCCGACTCCGGTCGCCCGCGGGCATTCCTTCAGGAGTGCCAGGAGGATCGCGCCGGTTCCGGTTCCCAGATCCAGGATACGTACTTCGCCTCGCGATGCGACAAACCGCCTCACATAGGGAAGGATGGCATCGACGAGGATTTCCGTGTCCGGTCGCGGCTCCAGCGTCTCCGGAGAGAGCTTCAGCACCATACCGCGAAATTCTCGTTCTCCTAATATGCGGTGCACAGGCTCCCGTTTCAAGCGTCGCCCGATGGCTTCCGCTATTTTCTCGAGCTCAGGGCCGCCAATCTCGCGGTCGCCCCTGACAAATACGTCCGTAGCCGTCAGGCCGAGCACGCCGCCGATGAGAATTCTCGCTTCGATCGTCGCGTCCGGCAATCCGGCTGCGGCAAGTCGGCTCCTCGCATCTGCAACCACGGCGGAAAGCGTGGTCACCCCTGCTGCTCGCCAAGTTGTGCCAGCTGGCCCGCCTGGTAATCGGCGATCAGCGCATCGACAACCTCGTCAATCTCGCCCTCCATCATTCGGTCGAGCTTGTAGAGCGTCAGGTTGATCCGGTGGTCCGTCACGCGCCCCTGCGGAAAATTGTAGGTTCTTATGCGTTCCGATCGATCGCCGGATCCGACCTGACTCTTGCGGTCGGCGGATCGCTCGCTATCGGCCTTCTGCCGCTCCATGTCGTAGAGCCGGGACCGCAGCACCTGCATTGCCTTTGCGCGGTTCTGGTGCTGCGATTTTTCAGAACTCGTTACCACCAATCCCGTCGGCAGGTGCGTGATCCGGACGGCGGAATCCGTGGTGTTGACGTGCTGCCCACCAGCACCCGATGACCGCATGGTATCAATCCGAATGTCTTCCGGCCGGATCTCGATGTCGATCTCCTCGGCCTCCGGCAAAACGGCCACGGTCGCCGCCGAGGTGTGGATCCGCCCCTGCGTCTCGGTGTCCGGCACGCGCTGGACCCGATGGACACCCGATTCGAACTTCAGCTTGGAGAACACTCCGCGCCCGCTGACGGTAGCGATGATTTCTCTGAAGCCGCCGGCTTCGCCCTCGCTGGCGGAAAGCACCTCCACCTTCCAGCCCTTGCCCGCGGCATAGCGCTCGTACATCCGGAACAGGTCGCCCGCAAATAGTGCCGCCTCGTTGCCGCCGGTGCCGGCGCGGATTTCCAGGATCGCGCTCTTCTCATCCGCGGCGTCCTTCGGCAGCAGCAGGACCTGCATGTCCTTTTCCAGCGCCTCGACCCTCTCCTCGGCCTCCGGCAGCTCCATCTCGGCAAGCTCGCGCATTTCGCGATCCGTCGCCTTGTCGGCGAGCAGCGTCCTCAGGTCGGATACCTCCGCGGTTGCCTTCTCATAGTCGCGGATCTTGCGCACGACAGGCTGCAACTCCGAATATTCGGACGCGAGCCGCACATAAACGTCCGCAGCCGGGCCTTCAGACATGCGGGCCTCGATCTCGCCGAAGCGGCGCTCCAGTTCGCGCATCTTCTCTACAGGAAGCTTCGCCACCCGCTTCTACTCCATGTTGTTGTCTTCAGACCGGAATGCCGTTCTCTGCCGCAAACCGCGTCAGCAGTTCGCGGACCGGCTCTCTCGGCTGCCTGTCGTCCAGCGCCGCGTTCAGGGTCTCCGTCAGCCTGTCCGCATCAAGCGAAAGGAGCATGGCCTTGACCGGCCCGATAGAGGTCGGCGCCATCGAAACGGAGCGGAAGCCGAGTCCGATCAGGGCCATGGCCGAGAGCGGCTTGCCCGCCATCTCGCCACACAGCGTCAGCGGCGTCTTGTTGCGTTCCGCTGCCCGCACGATGTCGCGCAGGATCCGCAGGAACGGCCGGCCCAGCATGTCGAACCGATCTGAGACACGTGCATTGCCACGGTCGGCAGCCATCGAGAACTGGAAGAGGTCGTTGGAGCCGACGGAGACGAAATCCACCTCGGCCATCAGTTCGTCCAGCTGCCACATCAGCGCCGGCACCTCGAGCATGGCGCCGAACTGCAGCTTGCGCGGCAGGCTGTGCCCGAATTTCGAAAGGTGCTGGACCTCCTTCTGCAGGAGGTCGCGCACGGCATGGATCTCCGCAACCTCCGTCACCATCGGCAGCATCATTCTGAGCTCCGCATCGGCAGAGGCGCGCAGCAGGGCCCGCAGCTGCGTCCGCAGGAGGCCCGGACGGTCGAGCGACAGGCGGATCGCCCGCCAGCCAAGCGCCGGGTTTTCCTCCTCATGCGCGCGGAAATACGAGACGACCTTATCGCCGCCGATGTCGAGCGCCCGGAAAGTGATGGGAAGTCCGTCGGCTTGCCGGATGACATTGCGGTAGAACGCCTCCTGCTCCTCGAGCTTCGGCATGGTCGAGGCGATCATGAACTGCAGTTCTGTGCGGAACAGCCCAATACCGTCCGCACCCGATTCTGGCAAATGCGGTAGGTCCACGATCAGCCCGGCATTCATCATCAGGCTGATGCGCTTTCCATCCTTGGTGACAGGATCGACGTCGCGGAGCGCCCGGAACTGTTCCTGGCGGCGGGCGCGTAGCCGGACCTTCTCCTCGTAGGCCTTCAGGACATCCGACACCGGCCGCAGGTGAAGCTGGCCGTCGTCGCCGTCGATGATCGCGGCGTCACCGTTCTCTGCGAGCGCAACCGCTCCGACCGCCTGGCCGACCACCGGAATGCCCATCGCGCGCGCCACGATCACGACGTGGCTGGTGACGGCGCCGTCCTCCAGCACCAGCCCGCGAAGCCTTTCCCGCGGGTAGTCGAGAAGCTCGGCCGCCCCCATGGCGCGCGCGAAGATTATCGCGTCAACTGGCATGCCCTCACCGATAGACCGCCCGCTAAACCCGGTCAGCTGCCGCAGCAGGCGGTTGGCGAGGTCGTCGAAATCATGCATGCGCTCGCGCAGATACGGGTCGGTCAGGCGCATCATCCGCGCTTTGGTGTCGCTCTGCACCTTCTCGACGGCCGCTTCCGCCGTCAGGCCGTTATGGATGGCCTCCTCCATGCGCCGCACCCAGCCCTGGTCATAGGCGAACATCCGGTAGGTCTCGAGCACCTCGCGATGCTCGCCTTCAGTGGCCACGTCGCGACGCGACAGCATGTCGTCGATGGAAATCCTGAGCGAGCCCAATGCCTCGGCCAGCCGCCGCACTTCGCTTTCGGCGTCTTCGTTGAGAAGATTGGTCACCACCACGCGCGGCTCGTGCAGGATCACGTGTCCTAGGCCGATGCCCTCGTTGTAGCCGTCGCCCTCGATCGTGACGGCACGCGTCAGGTCGAGTTCAAGGCCGGGCTTGGTGATCTTCTTCAATTCCCCGGTGGCGATCATTTCGGCGATTACCATGGCAGTCGTTTCGAGCGCCTCGACCTCATCTTCGCGATAGGTCCGACTCGCCTTGTTCTGGACGACCAGGACGCCCAAAGTGCGGCCTGCCCGCAAGATCGGCACGCCGAGGAAGGAATGGTAGATTTCCTCCCCCGTTTCAGGGAGATAGCGAAACGCGGGATGAGCCTGAGCATCGGAAAGATTGAGGGGTTGCGCCGAAGCAGCGATCGTCCCGACAAGTCCCTGCCCCATTTTGAGCTGTGACAGGTGGACGGCTTCCGGATTGAGGCCCTCTGTGGCGTAGAGCTCAAGCACCCCGTCCGATCGCAGCACGTAGACGGAGCAGACTTCCGCCACCATGTTGCTGGCGATCTGGCGGACGATGCGGTCGAGACGCTCCTGCGGATCCAGCGGCTCCGCCATCAGTTCGCGCAGCCGCCGAAGCAGCACGCGCGGCCCAGCCGACAGGTCTCTCATCGGCATCATCGCTCCCGAAACAAGGTGCCCCACGCCTTAGGATCGGCCCTTCCGCACGTGGGAAGAGTAGCCCCTCGGCTCATGCTCAACTCTTATCGAGACCGTAAGCGGAATGCAAAGTCCGAACCGCAAGTTCCGAATATGCACCATCGATCAGGATGGAGATCTTGATTTCCGACGTCGTGATCGCCTTGATGTTGATGCCTTTTTCGGCAAGTGCCTTGAAAGCTTGCGCCGCGACGCCCGCATGGCTGCGCATGCCGATGCCGATCACCGACACCTTGCATAGCCCTGATTCGTTCTGGGCGACGTCGAAGCCGATCTTTTCCTTGTTGTCCTCAAGGATCTTCAGCGCCTTCTGCACGTCCCCGTAGGGCACCGTGAAGGTCATGTCCGTGCGCGATCCGTCCTCCGAAATGTTCTGGACGATCATATCGACATTGATGTGCGCCTCCGCGAGTGGCCCGAAGATGGCCGCCGAAACGCCGGGGCGGTCAGCCAGCCGGCGGAGAGAAATCTGCGCCTCATCCTTGGCATAGGCGATGCCGGTGACGACTTCCTGTTCCACTATCTCTTCCTCGTCGCAAATCAATGTGCCGGGCGGGTTGATGAGGTCGCCCATGCCCGGCGCATCGGGATCCTCGAAACTCGAACGGACGAAGGTGCGGACCTTGTGGACCATCGCAAGCTCGACGGAGCGAACCTGCAGGACCTTGGCGCCCAGCGACGCCATTTCCAGCATCTCTTCGAAGGTGATCTTCTTCAGCCGTCGCGCCTTCGGCACCACGCGCGGGTCCGTCGTGTAAACGCCGTCCACGTCCGTGTAGATATCGCAACGGTCGGCCTTGACGGCGGCGGCAATTGCCACGGCAGACGTATCTGAGCCGCCGCGGCCAAGCGTCGCGATGCGGTTGTCGGGGCCGATGCCTTGGAAGCCGGCAACCACGGCCACCTGGCCCTCGCCCATGCGGCGGATGATGTCCGTGCCGTCGATCTCTTGGATGCGGGCGGCCCCATGGGCATTGTCGGTCTTGATCGGGATCTGCCAGCCTTGCCAGGAGCGGGCGTTTATTCCCATCGACTGAAGGGCGATTGCGAGCAGCCCTGAGGTGACCTGTTCGCCCGACGCCACGACGGCATCATACTCGCGAGCATCGTAAAACGGAGAACTGGCGCCGGCCACCTTCGGAATGTCCTGGACCCAGCCGACCAGTTCGTTCGTCTTGCCGGACATCGCCGAGACCACGACCGCGACCTCGTTCCCGGCATCCACCTCGCGTTTCACATGACGCGCGACGTTGTGGATGCGCTCGAGATTGGCGACTGATGTGCCGCCGAACTTCATGACGATGCGTGCCATGCTGACTGATACCACCCGTTCGCTCCCAAGGGAGCGGCTCTCTCTGCCCGTCTTCAGGAAGCAGACGGATTTCGCCGGGTCTCTTATCGAAAAGGTGGGTGGCGTGCAATGGCGGGAAACGATCGCTGTGGTTCACGCAATTGGAAGAGCGCCCGTCTGGACGCTCTTCCAAGACATCGCCGTGATCCCGATACCAGGAACATCAGCAGCTAGCGGCAATAAGGAAAGCAATCATTATCCTGATCAGGATTCGCCCCGCCGGGCAGGCGCGGAATCCGACGGATATCATCCCTGTCACGGTCTCGGTCGGCTCGATCTCTGTCGCGATCGCGATCGCCGTCTCGGTCAGCCCGATCTCTTTCCCGATCCCGGTCACGGTCGCGGGCCCGCTCCCGGTCACGATCTCGATCTCGATCCCAGTCTCGACGATCCCTGTCGCGGTCCCAGCGATCACGGTCACGGCGGTCCCAGCGGTCACGATCGCGGTAGAAGTCACGACCCCGATAATGCCGGTCCCAGTAGTTGCCGATCTCGAAGGTGACCGTGGGGATACCAAGCGGCCGGTAGTACTGAGGACCTACATAGACGCGCCGTTGCTGATAGGCTGCCTGCACATAATTGCCGGAAACCCAGCCACGGCCACCGCTGAAGGCAACATCGCACCAGTTGACGTTACTCATGCAGCCATAGATCGTCACCGGCGCGCCGGACGGAATGACCGTCACAGCAGGATAGGACGTGCTCGGTCCGGAGCGCATGTTGACATTCGCAGTCGAATACCCCCGCACGGCCGCATCGGCCAGCGATGGTGCAGCCACCACTGCACACAGGGCAGCAGCGGCACTGAACAGAAATTTCCTCACGTGTTTTCTCCTGAAAAGCAGACGGCTGCGCCGCTCTTGTTTCCGCTCAATGTTTGACACCCTGCCATTGTTCCGCATGGCCCCTGAACCGGTTATGAACGACTCGCAGATCAGAGATAGTGGCGCAGGAATGCCAGCAGCGCCCGGCGCATCGCCGGTGTTTCCTTGTGCCCCGCCCCTGGCTCCGAAAGAAACACCAGCCCGTTCGGCGCACCCGCCGTCTCATACGCCTCACGCGTCTGGGCAAGCGCCACCGCGACAGCATCCGGCAGTGTCAGCGGATCCTCCTCACCGACGCAGATGAGTTGCGGGCGCGGCGCGACGAGGCTGGCAATTTCGCCCGTCGATGTTTCCCGCAGCAGGCCCGGCACCGTCATATAGTCACCGTGAAGGTCGTGGGCTCCGCTTCTGATCCGGCTCGCCATGTCCGCATAGCAGCAGAAATGCGCCGTCGCAGCCACGCCAGCGTCCACGGCGGCCAGGAAGTAGGCAAGCGTCGCTCCCATGGACAGGCCGGATACTGCAATCCGCTTGGGATCGACCTCGGGATGGCGCGCAAGCCAGACCAATGCTGCCGCCTGCTCGGCGAGCATCCGGCCGAAAAGGGTTTTGCCTTGCCAGAGTGCCGCGTTGCTCGCGGCATCTTCCTGCTCATGGGCGCGCGCACCGAAGGTCGGCATGTCGATAGAAAGCACCACGTGCCCCTCCCGCGCGAGCGCCGGACCGGGTGGATCGAGAAGTGCGGGGCGGCCTTCTATCAGTTCGGCAGCACCGATGTCATATCGACCTCCATGAGCATGGCAGTGCAGGACGGCCGGACGGCGCAACCGCCGCTCGCTGGGCCGCACAAGGAAGCCGCGGACTTCGCCGCCGTCGGAAAGGCGAAAGCGGAGGTGCTCGACCACATGGTCTCCACGCTCCTCCACTTGCCTGCCTTCGAGATTGAAAGAAAGTTCCTCCATCCCCAGAAGCGCCTTCAACCGTCCGACCGTGATGGCCATAGCTCCCCCCCTGCCCGATCCGCCGCAACTTCCTGTAGCCGTCTGCCACCGTCAAGAAGCCTTGCGGCAGCCAGGGAGAAAATCGCGCCCGGCCTAGGATAGGAGTGAGCGCGGAAGCCGCAGGCGTCGATGGCCGCCGGAGCGGCACTTGACTTCTGCCGCCGATCGTCCGACCTCAGGTTCAAACGCCGGAGATGACACCCCATGACCGATGCCGCCAAGACCACGATCGACCAGAGCGAAGTTGACCGCTTCTCCGCCATGGCGGCAGAATGGTGGGACCCGACCGGCAAGTTCAAGCCGCTGCACAAGTTCAATCCGGTGCGCCTCACCTACATCCGCGACAGGGTTTCAGAGAATTTCAGCCGCGATCCAAAGGCGCACCTGCCGCTCTCCGGCCTTCGCGTCCTTGATATCGGCTGCGGTGGAGGTCTTCTCTCGGAACCGGTCGCCCGCATGGGCGCGACCGTCGTGGGCGCCGACCCGTCGGAAAAGAACATCAGGATTGCACAGACACACGCCGCAGAAACAGGTGTCGAGATCGACTACCGCGCCGTCACGGCAGAGCAGCTGGCCGAAGCCGGCGAGATGTTCGACGTCGTCCTTAACATGGAGGTTGTCGAACATGTCGCCGACGTCGACTTCTTCATGCGCACATGCGCCTCCATGGTGAAACCGGGCGGCCTCATGTTCGTGGCCACGATCAACCGTACAATAAAGGCCCGCGCGCTGGCCATCTTCGCTGCCGAGAACATCCTGCGCTGGTTGCCCAGGGGCACGCACCAATACGAGAAGCTGGTTCGGCCAGAGGAACTGGAAGCGCCGCTTGGAGCGAGCGGCATGGACATCATTCACCGCACCGGCGTCTTCTTCCATCCCCTGCAGGATCGATGGAACCTGTCGCCGGACATGGACGTCAACTACATGCTGCTGGCGAAGCGGCCCGCCTAGCCCTAGTTGGCATCCTCGGGCAGCACCGGCAGCGGTGCCACCTCAATGCCTTCATCGAGCAGATCGCGCACGTCGGCGAAGCTCGCCTGGCCGATAATGCCCCGCGCATCCGCCTCGCCGTAGTGGATCTTGCGGGCCTCTTCGGGAAATCTCTCCCCAACGTCCTCGGCGTTGGCCTTAATCGCAGCCACGGCCTCCTTCAGCTTCGCCATCACCTGCTTTTGTGCAAGGTCCATGGCGACCGCCTGCTTCTCCTCCTTTTTCCGTGCCGTGGAAACGGAGGGCGCCATCAGTGATTTGGAGATAGCAGCGGAGCCGCAGACGGGACAGGTAAGGAGCCCGGCCTCGACCTGCCGGTCGAAGTCCGCGCTTTCGGAAAACCAGCCTTCGAAGCCGTGGACATTGTCGCAGACAAGCGAATAGCGGATCACGCGGCGACCCCCTTCGCCTCCGCGGCCACCGTGTCGAGCGTGAAGTCGCGAGCGTTCTTGAGGTTCGGGATCTTGGCCCGCGCGGCCTTCACCTGGTCGACATCGATCTCTGCGATTACGACGGCCTCGCCACTGCCTCCGGCCGATGCAAGCACCTTGCCCCAGGGGTCGATGATCATCGAATGACCGAAGGTCTCGCGCCCATCCTCATGCACGCCTGCCTGGGCAGCGGCAATCAGGAAGGCACCGTTCTCGATGGCACGAGCCCGCAGCAGCACTTCCCAATGCGCCTCGCCCGTCTGCCGCGTGAACGCGGCCGGGACTGTCAGGACCTCCGCACCGGCGACAGCCTCGGTGCGGAACAGCGCCGGAAAGCGGACGTCGTAGCAGATTGCAAAACCGAGCTTGCCGAAAGGAAGCTCCGCCACTCTTGCCTCTCCGCCTGGCCGGTAGACGGCGCTTTCGCGCCAGCTCTCGCCATTGTCGAGATCGACATCGAACATATGGATCTTGTCATAGGTGCAGATCCGATCGCCACCCGGCGCAAACAGAAAGCCCCGATTGGCGATCTTGCCGTCGGCAAGTGCAATGGCTGTCGATCCGACATGGACGTGGATCCCGAGGTCGCGGGCAAGCTCCTGGGCGGTGGAAACGATGACGTCGTTCGCCTCGTCCTTGAGCACCGCCATCAGCCCCGCGCGATCTTTTTGCACAGCACCGGTCATTTCCGGCGTCTGAACATAGATCGCGCCCTGGGAAGCGGCCTCGCGCACGAGCTTCGTCATGTCGGCGGCGTTCTTCTCCGGATCGACGCCGGAGCACATCTGGATGGCAGCAGCCTTGAACGTCATCGTTCCTCTCCCTCAGGCGGCGAGCATCGGATCGAGCTTGCCGGCACGATCGAGCGCATGAAGATCATCACAGCCACCGACATGCTCACCATTGATGAAGATCTGCGGGAAGGTGGAACGGCCAGCCTTGCCGATCATCTCCTGGCGCACGTCCGGCGAATAAGTCGCATCGTGCTCGGTGAAGTCTACGCCCTTGGACTGGAGCAGAGACTTGGCGCGGGAGCAGTAACCGCAGCCCTGGCGGGTGTAGATCGTAACATCTGCCATCGAGATTCTCCGGGAGCGACCAGGTGGGAAGAGCCGCGCAGTTGGTGTTTGAAGCTTCATATAGGCCCGGCGATAGCCATTGCAAAGGTCAAAACGGCGACTTCCGCCGCTCCCGCCTTCTTGAGCGCTCGGGTCGCGGAGGAGACCGTCGCGCCCGTGGTAAAGACGTCGTCGACCAGCACCAGATGCTTCCCCGCGACGTCCATCTCTCGGCCCGGCACCACTTTGAAGGCCGCACGGACATTCTCCTCGCGACGTCTGGCGGTCAGCCCGACCTGCCGCGCCGTTTTCTTCACCCTGACCAGCGTCGCCGGCAGGAACGGCCGGCCCGAAAGATGCGCGAGCTGCCGGGCAAGCTCCGCTGACTGGTTGAACTTCCGCCCGGCGAACCGCCAACGATGCAGGGGGACGGGCAGGATTCCGTCGCACTCGAGGGCATGCCGCTCGGACGCACGCAGCATCCAGGCGGCCATCATGGGGGCAAGGTCGGTGCGATCGCGATATTTCAGCCCGTGGACCAGATGACGCACGGGACCTTCGTGGATCGCGACGCTGCGCAGCCGATCGAAGACCGGCGGCGTAGCGATCGCCTCCGCCGATACCATGCCCTCACCCGGATCATATCCGAACGGGATGCCGAGGACTTCGCAATAGGGTCGTTCGATGAAACGGATCTCGCGCCAGCACGTTGCACAAAAGCTCGGCTGCCCGGCGAGGATCACGTCGCAGCCGGGGCAGGCAGGCGGGTAGACAAGGTCGGCGATCCAGCGCAACCAGGCCGATCTGCGCGGTGTTGGCATACCAAAAGCCGACTTGTGTCCGTCCTCCATGGATTGACATTTGCGCCCGCGACGCGCCATTCCGCAACTGGAAATGTAAGGACCGAGCTCAATGGAGATTCTTTTCGACGAGGCGCTGGTGGCGGCACGGCGGGAACGGGCATTCAGGAATGCCGATCCGGGAGCCTCCTTTCTGCTCGACCTGGTGGCGCGCGAAATGGCCGAACGGCTTGCTGTCGTGGAGCGACGGTTCGAGACCGCGGTTGAACTCCATGGCGGCACAGGCATCGCAGCACGCCTTGCGAAAGAAACCGGCAGGATCGCCAGCATCGAGCGGGTCGAGACCAGTTCCGTCTTCGCAGCGTCCGGTGAGCCCTTGACGGTCGCTGCGCTCGACGACCTCCCGCTGGAGCCGGCTTCGGCCAGCCTCGTGCTTTCGCCGCTCTCCCTCCACCTGGTCAATGATACACCGGGCATGCTTGTCCGCATCCGGCGGGCCCTGAAGCCCGATGGCCTGTTCATGGCGGCGATACCGGGAGCCGGAACGCTTGCCGAACTGCGCGATGTGCTGCTCGCGACCGAGATAGAACGAACCGGCGGCGCCAGCCCTCGCGTCATCCCCTTCGCCGACGTTCGGGATGTAGGGGCGCTGCTGCAAAGGGCTGGCTTCACCCTGCCGGTGGTGGATGTCGAGAACTACACGGTCCGCTACGACTCCATATTCCCGCTGATGCGCGATATCCGTGCGATGGGAATGGCCAATCCGCTGGTCGGGCGCAGCCGGCAGCCCGTCAGCCGGGGCTTCTTCGTGCGGGCGGCGGAGTTGTACGCGGAACGGTACGCGGATCCGGACGGACGCATCCGCGCAACCTTCTCCGTCATCTACATCTCGGGCTGGGCACCGCATGAAAGTCAGCAGAAGCCGCTGAAGCCTGGCTCCGCCAAGATGCGGTTCGCCGACGCCCTGCGTGTACCGCGGGATGAGGAGCCCGGAAGCGCTAGTTGACGGCGTTTGTGAAATAGCCTTCGATCGTCTCGAACACGCCCACCAGAGTATCGGCGAAGCCGCCGAAGGCCGCGACGAGGACGACAGCGATGAGAGCTGCGATCAGACCATATTCGACAGCGGTTGCTCCGTCCTTGCTGCCCGAGAACGCGTTCAGAAGACGCATGCGGTATTTCCTTTCTCAGGGAGACCTGGGCTAGCAGCGCGCGTCCGTGTCGTAGGGCTGGATGATGCAGACCGAGCCTGGCGTTTCCTGAAGGACACTGCGGCGAATGGTATATTGCTTCGACCCCTTTTCCGCCGGCTTGATCGAGCCGGTGGTGATGCGGTCAAACTCTTCCTGCACATGCGCAAGGCGGCGGGCATCGCCGCTATCGGCGACCATGGGTGTCACGATGAGGGAAAGAGCTATTGCCGCCGTGCCGAACAGGAGGGCGATATTCAGGGCGCCGGTCTTGCCCGACCTGTACGACGACCGGTTCCGGACCCGCACAGTCTTCCACAATTCCTCGTCCATGTCTCAAAGCCTCGACGCAGATACTGCCTTGGTAAGCCTCGAGACTAGGCGAATTGGTTAAACGATCTGTTAACGCCGATTTACGAATAGGCGCAACTGTTGCCCGGCCTCTACAGGAGATCCTGGAGAAAGGGGATGAGCGGCTCGTCGGCCGGTGGCATCGGAAAGTTGCGGAGGTCGCGGCTGCGAACCCATTTGATCGCCTGGCCCTCCATCCCCCGTGGAATGCCCTCGTAGCGCCGGCAGATGTAGAGCGGCATCAGCAGATGGAAGGTGTCGTAGGTGTGGCTGGCGAAAGTGAGCGGGGCCAGGCAGGGGATTTTCGTCGTCACCCCGAGCTCTTCCTGCAGTTCACGGATCAGCGTCTCCTCGGGCGTCTCACCCGGCTCCACCTTTCCGCCCGGGAATTCCCAAAGGCCCGCAAGCTCCTTTCCTTCCGGCCGCTGCGCCAGAAGGATACGATTGTCGGTGTCGACGAGGGCGCAGGCCGCCACCAGCAACATTCGCCGCGGTTGAGATTGCACGGTCAGGCCTCCCGCCAGTAATGATATTGGTAGGCTTCCTGGAAACCGAACTTTCGATACAGCGCGAGCGCCGGCAAGTTGTCCGCGACGACCTGAATCCAGGCGCTCCGGGCCCCGCTGATGCGGGCCCAGCGCAGGGCGGAGGACAGGATTTCCGTTCCGCGCCCCTGACCGCGTGCGCTGGCGGTGACGGCAAGTCCCATGACGCCGGCGAGGTCGTTGTCCTGGACGCAGAGGGCAACGGCGACCGGTCCGCCCGCGGAATTCTCGATCGTGAACAGTCCCTTCGCCGGCTTGATGGCGTTGAGAACTTCCGCAAGCGCGGGCTTGAGCGCCGGATCCTCCCCGGCGACCAGCAGGCTGGCGTCGATGAAGCGACTGACATCATGCGTGGGGAGGTGATCGATCGTATCCGGCAATGCTAGGCGAGCGAGATCCGCCGTCATCACGTTCACCGTCTCAAACCGCTTCCAGCCGGCCTCGGACAGGTGCTGGATAAGTTGCGGGGGCGCTAATGGCGTCTCGCGCAGGATGAGCGGCCGGCCGTAGGCCTGGAAGCGCTTGCCTGCCTTCTCGAGGCGCAGGTCCATGTCCCGGAAGTCCGAAGGATCGAGCGGCACGACGCAATTGAGGCGTTTTGAGGGGTGCCCGCCCGCAAGCCGGATCTGCCAGCTGCCGTCATAGATCACCGAGGCGGCCGGCCAGGCCCGGAAGCCGACGGCCTCCAGACGGCGGACGAGCGGCAGATTGCTCGCGGACGGTGTTGCCTGCATCGCCCGCATCAGCTCCGGTAATCGCCGTTGATGGCCACATATTCCTTCGTCAGGTCGCAGGTCCAGACGGTCGCCCGCCCCTCACCCAGCCCGAGATCCACCCGGACAGGAATGTCCTCTTCTTTCATGACCGCGCTGGCAGCCGCTTCGGAATAATCCGGATCGCGCTCGCCGTTGACTGCCACGCGGACATCGCCGAACCAGATCGCCAGCCGGTCGCGATCGGCCATCTCGCCGGCCTTGCCGACCGCCATGACGACGCGACCCCAGTTGGCGTCTTCGCCTGCCACCGCCGTCTTGACGAGGGGCGAGTTGGCAATGGAAAGCGCAATCCGCTTTGCCGCGGCATCGGTCTCGGCGCCGGTCACGGTCACCTCCACCATCTTGCGGGCACCCTCGCCATCGCGAACCACCTGGAGCGCCAAGTCCTTGAGAAGCGCGTTCAGCGCCGCGCGAAACTCAGCCAGTGCCTGGTCCTCGACAGAGGTCACCCTCGCCTGTCCGTCGGCCGCTGCGGCTCCCGTGGCAAACAGCATCAGCGTGTCCGAGGTGGAGGTGTCGCTATCGACGGTCACGGAGTTGAAGGTGGGGCCGACGCCGGCGGACAGCAGCTGCTGCAGTACGTCCGGCGCGATGTCCGCGTCGGTCGCGACGAAGGACAGCATGGTCGCCATGTCGGGCGCGATCATGCCCGCCCCCTTGGCGATGCCGTTGATCGTCACCGTTACACCACCCAGGGAAGCCGAGCGTGTCGCGACCTTCGGATAGGTGTCGGTGGTCATGATGGCCTTGGCGGCGTCGAGCCAGAAATCCGGTTTCGCGCCAATATTCATATCGCCGAGCACGCCTGCGAACTTGCCGGCATCCAGCGGCTCGCCGATCACGCCCGTCGACGCCAGATACACCTCGTTCTCAGCGCATCCCACGGCCGAGGCCGCAGACTTCGCCGTCAGTTCCGTCGCAGCCCTGCCCTTGAGGCCGGTGAAGGCGTTCGCATTGCCCGAATTGACGACGACCGCCCTCGCCTTGCCGTGAGGCAGATTCGCCCGGCAGAAATCGACAGGCGCCGAGGGGCATTTGGAGCGCGTGAACACACCGGCCACCGCTGCCGGCTGGTCAAACACCATCAGCAGAACGTCGGTACGGTTCTTGTACTTGATCCCGGCGGCAGCGGTTGCCATGCGTAGGCCGCGGATCGGCGGCATGTGCGGATAGGATTTTGGAGCAAGCGGGGAGACGGAAGCGGACATCGGAGGCATCCAAACTGAATATGGAAAGGCCCGGAAGACCGGGCCCTTATAAAACACTTACTGCTGAGGCGCGGGCGCTTCGCCGGCGGCGGGATCGGCATCCGGCGCCTTGTTGACGTCCTCATAGCCCTTGCGCAGCGTCTCGTCCATGATCTCGACCGTCTGCTCCGCCTTGGCCTTCTCGATCAGCGCGAGATACTTGTCGCGCATGACCAGCTGGCGGACCTGCGGCTCAACCTGTTCCAGCGCCGGCGGCTGGACGTCACGACGGTCCTCGAGCTTGATGACATGGAAGCCGAACTGCGACTGCACCGGCGTCTTCGTGTAGGCACCCTTTTCCAGCGCGAATGCAGCCTCCTCGAATTCTGGGACCATGCGGCCCTTCGAGAACCAGCCGAGGTCGCCACCGTCGTCCTTGTTGGAATCTTCCGACTTCGCCTTGGCGAGCTCGGCGAAATCCTTGCCGGCGTCGAGGTCGGCGATGACCGCCTTGGCCTCTTCCTCGGTCTTCACCAGGATATGGCGGGCGTTGACCTCTTCCTGCTTCGGCAGGGCGGCGATTTCCTTCTCGTAGCGTGCCTTGACCTCTTCATCGGTGACGGCGTCGACCACGTGCTTGCGGAAGTACGAGTTATGCAGCTCGCGATCCTTGATGTACTCCATCCGCTTCTGGAAATCTTCCGTCTCGGCAAGCCCCTCCTCGGCAGCGCCTTGTGCGAGAAGCTTCACGTCGATCGCGCCCGACAGGGCCGCCACGCGCTTCTGCTCGTCCGGAAGCTGCTGGAGCTGCGGATCGAGGTTGGCCACGGCCAGGTCGAGCTCGGACTGAAGGATCTCCAGGTCGCCGACCTTGGCGACGACGGCATCTTCCTGCGCGAAGGCGGAGGCACCGAAGGAAAGCCCGACAGCAAGGGCAGCCGTGGCGAGAAGTTTATGGCGCAGCATCAAGTCACCTTTCAAGAATGATTGCCGGTCTCGATATAGCCCGAAGCCGGCCGGAACGCGTTCAGAAACATCGGAATGTGGCCTTTGTGTATCGGCCGTTACCGTTGACATCAAATCGACCCCCTCTTATCTGTCACGCAACTTTGCGTCCAGATGGGTTTCCGGGCGTAGCGGGCGATTTTGACGGTTCTGCAGAGCCGTCGGCCGGCCTGCGATCACAAGTACGTTTAACCAGAAAGGACCATTCGAATGGTCAGCTTCGGCGGATTGGCCCGCAAATTCTTCGGCTCGGCAAACGAGCGCCGCGTCCGCTCCTACAAGTCCCGCGTCGATGCTGTCAACGCCCTCGAGGAGAAGACGAAGGCTCTCTCTGATGCGGAACTGGCGGCCAAGACGGCCGAGTTCCGCGAACAGCTCGCGGCAGGCAAGAGCCTCCATGACCTCCTCACGCCGGCATTTGCGGTGGTTCGCGAAGCCTCTCGCCGGGTACTCGGCATGCGACCCTTCGACGTCCAGCTGACAGGGGCGATGATCCTTCACGACGGTGCGATCGCCGAGATGAAGACGGGTGAAGGCAAGACGCTGGTGGCGACGCTTGCCGTCTACCTGAACGCACTGGCCGGCAAGGGCGTGCATGTCGTGACCGTCAACGACTACCTCGCCCGCCGTGACGCCGCGACCATGGGCCGCCTCTACGGCTTTCTCGGTCTCACCACCGGCGTCATCGTCCACGGCCTCTCCGACGAGGAGCGCCGCGCGGCCTATGCCTGCGACATCACCTATGCGACGAACAACGAACTCGGCTTCGACTATCTGCGCGACAACATGAAGTATGACCGCGGCCAGATGGTTCAGCGCGGCCACAACTATGCCATCGTCGACGAAGTGGACTCAATCCTTGTCGACGAAGCGCGTACGCCGCTGATCATCTCCGGCCCGCTGGACGACCGCTCTGAACTCTACAACACGATCGACGCCTTCATTCCGATGCTGGACGAAAGCGACTACGAGATCGACGAGAAGCAGCGTTCGGCAAACTTCTCCGAGGCCGGGACGGAAAAGCTGGAGAACCTGCTGCGCGAAGCTGGTCTCCTGAAAGGCGAAAGCCTCTACGACGTCGAGAATGTCGCGATCGTCCACCACATCAACAACGCACTGAAGGCCCACAAGCTCTTCACGCGCGACAAGGACTACATCGTCCGCAACGGCGAGATCGTCATCATCGATGAATTCACCGGCCGCATGATGCCGGGCCGCCGCTATTCGGAAGGACAGCACCAAGCGCTCGAAGCCAAGGAAAAGGTGCAGATCCAGCCGGAGAACCAGACGCTCTCCTCGATCACCTTCCAGAACTACTTCCGCATGTACGAAAAGCTCGCCGGCATGACCGGTACGGCTGCGACGGAAGCGGAGGAGTTCAGCAACATTTACCGGCTTGAAGTCGTCGAGGTTCCCACCAACCTGCCGATCCAGCGCATCGACGAGGACGACGAGGTCTACCGGACCTTTGAGGAGAAGTTCAAGGCAATCATTGCCGAGATCAAGGCCGCCCACGAACGCGGCCAGCCGGTCTTGGTCGGCACGACCTCAATCGAGAAGTCTGAGCTTCTGGCCACGATGCTGAGCCAGTCCGGCTTCAAGGACTTCAAGGTCCTGAACGCCCGCTACCACGAGCAGGAAGCCTATATCGTTTCCCAGGCCGGCGTTCCCGGCGCCGTCACCATCGCCACCAACATGGCTGGCCGCGGTACGGACATCCAGCTTGGCGGCAACCTCGACATGCGTCTGGAGCACGAACTGGCCGAGATGGAGCCAGGTCCGGAGCGCGACGCCAAGGCCGACGCCATCAAGGCGGAAATCGCAGCGCTGAAGCAGAAGGCCCTCGAAGCCGGTGGCCTCTACGTCATCGCTACCGAGCGCCACGAAAGCCGCCGCATCGATAACCAGCTTCGTGGCCGGTCCGGGCGCCAGGGCGACCCCGGTCGCTCCAAGTTCTACCTGTCGCTACAGGACGACCTGATGCGCATCTTTGGCTCCGACCGCATGGACGGAATGCTGCAGAAGCTCGGACTGAAGGAAGGCGAGGCCATCGTCCACCCATGGATTAACAAGGCGCTGGAGCGAGCGCAGCGCAAGGTCGAGGCCCGCAACTTCGACATCCGCAAGAACCTCCTGAAGTACGACGACGTCACCAACGACCAGCGCAAGGTGATCTTCGAGCAGCGCATTGAACTGATGGATGCCAATGCCGACGACCTCAAGGAGATCGTTGCGGACATGCGCAACGAGGTGATCGAGGTGATGGTCGCCAAGCATATTCCGGAACGTGCCTATGCCGAGCAATGGGATGTCGCCGGGCTGAACAACGACGTCCAGCGTCTGCTGAACCTTGACCTCCCCATCGCCGACTGGGCGACGGAAGAAGGCATCGGCGAGGACGATATCCGTGAGAGGATCACAGAAGCTGCCGACAAGGCGGTTGCCGACCGTACCGAACGCTTCGGTGCCGACATCATGACCTATGTCGAGCGATCCATCGTGCTTCAAACCCTCGACAACTTGTGGCGCGAGCATATCGTCAACCTCGACCACCTGCGCTCCGTCGTCGGCTTCCGCGGCTATGCCCAGCGCGATCCGCTGCAGGAATACAAGTCGGAGGCGTTCGAACTCTTCCAGGCTCTGCTTGCCAACCTGCGCGAAGCCGTGACGGCGCAGATGATGCGCGTCGAGCTCGTGCGCGAGGCCCAGCCTTCGCCAGAGCCGCCCCCGGTCATGGAACCCCATCATATCGACGCTTCGACGGGCGACGACGACTTCGCAGGCGGCAACGACTCTGGCCTGCAGGTGCCACCCGACGCCCGCGATCCTGCCGACCCCGAGACCTGGGGCAAGGTGGGCCGCAACGAGGCATGCCCCTGCGGCTCCGGCAAGAAATACAAGCACTGCCACGGCGCCTTCGAGCAGGCCTGAGATTTCCTCCGCAACACATCAATATGCCGCCTCCGGGCGGCATTTTCTTGTGCGCTCCAGTCTGCTCCAAAGGATTGTTAACCGTGTCGTGGCAAGACTGGGCTACCCGGTATTGAGTTCTTGTGAGTAGTGCGTGCCGATCATGGCGGTTCTCGAGACAGCGGAGAGATATCTGCCCCGCGGCCTGCGCTCCAGGCTGAGGCCTGTGCTCGACCGGGCGATCGAGGCGAATGCCCTCGACGGCGAGACGGCCCGTGCCCAGCGGCAGGCTCTTGTCGCCTTCGCAATTCGCGTGGTCAGTGCCGCCATCGCCTTCGTTTCCCAGATCATCCTTGCCCGCCTGATGGGGGAGTTCGAATACGGCATCTTCGCCTTCGTCTGGGTGATCGTCATTCTGGCAGGAAACCTCTCCTGCCTCGGCTTCCATACATCCGTGATCCGCTTCCTGCCGCAGCACCAGGCGGACGGTGATTTCGCCTCTGCCCGCGGCCTTCATGTCACGGCGCGAATCTTTGCAATGCTTTCCGCAAGCGCGCTTGCGGCCTTGGGATTTCTCTTCCTGCGCCTCTTCGCTGGCTCTTTCGAAGCCTACTGGCTGGCACCTCTGTTCCTGGCGCTCTTCACGCTGCCGATGATCGCGCTCGGCGACGTCCTCGACGGCACCGCACGGGCAAGTGGCTGGACGGTGACCGCCCTGACGCCGACCTTCCTGATCCGTCCGACCCTGATCCTGCTCTTCATGGTCGGCGCCGTCTGGCTCGGCGCGCCCGACACGGCGGTGACTGCGATGGAAGCCGCTCTTGCCGCAACCTATGTCACGACTCTGATCCAGTACATGCGGCTGCGCCGACGGCTGCGGCGCGCCTTCGGCGATGGTCCGCTTCGTCTCAACGCCGGCGCCTGGTTCGCCTATTCCTTGCCGATCTTCCTGATTGACGGGATCGGCTTCCTCCTGACCAATGCTGATGTGGTGGTAGTCGGTCTCTACCTGCCCCCCGACCAGGTGGCGGTCTATTTTGCTGCGACGAAGACGATCGTGCTCGTCCAGTTCGTCGCCTTCGCCGTCAAGGCTGCGGCTGGCCCGAGGTTCTCCGCCATACTTGCGAGCGGCGAGACCTCGGAACTGGCGGCATTCGCCGGACAGGCCGCACGCTGGAGCTTTTGGCCCGCTCTCCTGCTGGGCTCGGCCATCCTGCTGGTCGGCGAACACCTCCTCGCCCTCTTCGGCCCGGCCTTCACGATTGGCTACTGGCTGCTCCCGATCCTCTTTGCGGGCATCCTCGCCAAGTCGCTGGTCGGCCCCGCGGAAGTGCTGCTCAGCATGGCCGGCCGTCAGAACCTCTGCGTGGTTCTATACGCGATCGTGCTGGGCGCAAACATCCTGATGAACACCATGCTCATCCCTCGTTTCGGGCTGAACGGCGCGGCGACCGCGACCGCCTGCGCGATGGCAATCGAAGCGATCCTGCTGCACGTCGCGCTTCGCCGAAGCCTCGGCATCGCCATGTTTGCCTTCGCCGACCCAATCCCAACTGCAGCAAAGGCCGAATGACCATGGCCCCCTCCCCCGACAGCCGCCGGCCAATGGATCCCGCAGCCTCTCTCTGGACACCGCCTCTGGTGCCGGAGCTGCAGGCAGAACGGCCCCGTGCAGACCAACAGACCGAAGTAGGACGCCCGGGACGGGAACTCTGCATCTACCCCGCCTCGCTAGGCTACGACCTCCAGCAGGAGCTCGAATTCCTTTCCAACCGGGTGATGGAACCCAACATCTTCTTCAGCGCCCGTCTGCTGGCGCCGGCAATGCCACGGATAGAGGACAAGCAGGTCCGGTTCGCCGTGATCCGCGACGAGAACGAGGGGCACAGCCGCATGCGGCTGCTGATGCCCTTCACGATCGAAAAACCCGGCTTCTCGATCGGCCCGGCGATCACCCGTGCATGGGCAAACCCGTTCGGGCCACTGGGAACGCCCCTTGTCGATGCGGAGGGCGCCGCCGAGACGCTCGACAACCTTTTGGACGGTCTTTCTCGACCGGACATGCAGCTTCCATCGGTACTCGTCCTGCCCCAGATCCGCGTCAACGGACGCTTCGCCCAGTTGGCGCGCGCCGTTGCGGTGGGTCGCGACCTGCCGGTGACGCTCGCCGAGCCGGGCACGCGTCCCATGCTGGAAAGCGTCGAGGCTCCGGAAACCTACCTCAAGCGGGCGGTCTCTCCTCACCACTACCGGGAAATGCAGCGCCAATGGCGACGGCTTGCCGAGCACGGGGCACTGGACTACGCAGTCGCCCGTCAACCGGAGGAGGTCCGGCTCCGCATGGAGGAATTCCTGGCGCTGGAGGCAGCGGGATGGAAGGGACGCAAGCGCTCCGCCCTCATCAACGACCGCTACCGCGCTGCCTTTGCCCGGGAAGCCATTACCAATCTCGCCGAGATTGATGCCGTCCGCATCCATACACTCAACCTCGACGGCCGCGCGATCGCCTCCCTTATCGTCTTCGTCATGGCCGGCGAAGCCTATACCTGGAAGACGACTTACGACGAGGAATTTGCCGCATGGTCCCCCGGAAAGCTGCTCATGATGAAGCTGACCGAATGGCACCTCGATGATGCCAATATCCTGCGTACCGATTCCTGCGCGACCGCCGACCACTCCATCATGAGCCGGATGTGGGAGGAGCGCGAGGAGATGGGGACGCTGGTGATCGGCCTCACGCACAATGCCGACAAGGATGTCCGGCAAGTGGCGACCCAGCTCCACATGTACCGGAGCACGCGAAACATGGCACGTCTGCTACGGCAGAAGATCCTGTCGATCGCCAGGCGACCTGAATAAGGTTCATTCCGCTGCCGCACGCAGGCGCAGCATCCGGCGGATCACCTTGCCGCTCGTCGTCAGCGGCAGATCGTCGACGAAGTCCACCTCCCGGGGATACTCATGCATCGACAGCCGGTGCTTGACCCAGTCGCGAAGCTCGGCCGCGAGGCGTTCACTACGCTCGTGCCCCTCGCGAAGGACGACATAGGCCTTGACGATCTCCGTGCGCAGCGGATCCGGTTTGCCGATCACGGCAGCGAGCCGGACGGCGGGGTGGCCGCTGAGACAATCCTCGATTTCCGCCGGGCCGATCCGGTAACCTGCCGACGTGATGACGTCGTCGTCCCGTCCGACGAACTCCACGAAGCCTTCTGCGTCCCGGCGCCCTATGTCGCCCGTCAGTAGCCAACCGTTCCTGACCTTTGCCTCCGTCGTAGCCGGATCGTCCCAGTAGCCGAGGAACATCACCGGGTCGGGCGCCCTGACGGCGATCTCGCCTTCGACACCATCGGCGACTTCCAAGCCCCGTTCATCGAGGACGGCCACGACATGCCCCGGCACGCTTCTCCCGATCGCACCGGCCTTGGTGATGCCCAGGGCAGCACAGGAACCGAGAACGAAGTTGCACTCGGTCTGGCCATAGAGCTCGTTGACGGTAACGCCGAGGACGTTACGGGCCCACTCATAGGTCTCTCGTCCGAGTGCCTCGCCCGCCGATGTGATCGTTCGCAGGCGCAGGTCGTAACGGGACCGCGGCTCGGCGACAGACTTCATCAGGCGCAGCGCGGTCGGCGGAATGAAGGCGTTGCGGACATCCATCTCGGCGATGATGCGGAAGGCCATGTCAGGGTCGAACTTCTGCGGCGGCGAGGAGACTACCGGAATGCCGAGCATCAGCGCCGGAAGGAGCACGTTCAACAGGCCGCCGGCCCAGGCCCAGTCTGCGGGCGTCCAGATCCGATCCCCCTCCTGAGGCGCAAACTCATGTCCCAGTTGGAAACCGGGAATGTGGCCGGCCAGCACCCGGTGGCCATGGAGCGCCGCCTTGGGGGGTCCGGTCGTGCCGGACGTGAAGATCATCAGTGCGGGGTCGTCAGGGCCGGTCGCCGCGGCCTCGAACCGCGATGGATGCTGATCCAGCAGATCATCGAACGCCAGCGCACCATCCCTGGCAACGGTCCCTCCCGCGACGACGAGATGCCGCAGAGCCGGCAGCTTCGCGCGGATCGCCTGCAAGCGCGGCAGGCCGAACGCGTTGGTCACGATTGCCACTGCTTTCGATGCACGCAGCCGATACTCCAGTGCCTCTTCGCCGAACAGCAGTGCCAATGGCAGTGCGATCGCGCCGAGCTTGTAGATCGCCACATGGGCAACGACCGTATCGAAGCCCTGCGGCAGCAGAAGCGCCACCCGGTCGCCGCGGCATATCCCGAGGGAATCTAATCCGTTTGCGAGCGCAGAGGACTTTTCGCGAAGCTCGCCATAGGCCATGGCGAGGTGCTGGCCATCGGGACTGAAGTGCTGCAGGCAGATGCGCGCCGGCTCCTTTTCCGCCCACGCATCGCAAACCATATGGCCAATGTTGAACCTGGTCGGGATGCGCCACTCAAAACTGCGGAGGATTTCGTCGTAGGAAGATCGAGCGTTTGGAAGCAGCATGGGGCCTGTGTCGCGTTTTCAGCGTTGCAATCTGCTAGCACCAGCAGGCCGCGGCCACAAGGAGCAGCCGTGGCTGCCCCCTTGGCCCATCATCATGCGTATCGTGGCCTAACGCTGCGCGGTCATCCGCAGCATCCGGCACAAGGCTGCCAGTTCGGCGTCGGTGCCGCTCGAGAGCAGGTCACCGCAACGGTTGAGCAGCCGGCGCTGCTCGTCTTCTGACATGGCGTTGAAGGCCTCGCGTTGCGCCGGGGTCAGATCGGCACCGGCACCTCCGGCGCCCGGCCCACCCGCACCCGGCCCGCCCGCACCCGGGCCGGCGCCACCGATCTCGATATCGAGATCGGCGCCGACGCCCGAACCTCCACCGGCCCGCACCCCGGCGCCGGCATTGACCCCGTTCGAGCCGCCGATCGAGGCGGTTGCATCCACATCGACACCATCGCTGATATCCGCATCGACACTCGCATTTACGCCATCGGCGCCGCCCACGGTAGCATCCACGTCGGCGAGGCTGCTACCTCCGACGTTCGCGCTTGCGTTCACGCCGTTGCTACCGCCGACCGAAGCCCCGACCCCGAGGCCGTTGCTGGTATCTACACCGACGCTGACGCCACCCACCGACACTCCCGTTTCCTGCGCACCCGCCGGCCCGAGAGCCGGCAAGATCAGGCAAGCGGAGACGAGAAGCATACTTCTCCTGACTTTCATGGTCATTCCTCCATACAAGACCCGCAACCATCACGGGCATGGAGGGAACCACCGTCGCGTGGAGAAGGTTTCGCCCGCGCCCTCCGCAGTGCCATGATCATTAACGCTTCGTCACTGTCGGATGGACTGCTGTGCCAGAAGCGCACTGAAGCGTCCGCGCTACCGGCTACCTCCTCACTTGCGCAGCAGCGCGAGCCCATGATAGAGGCCATTCCATACCTTCCGTGCCCCGTTGGCGGAACTGGTAGACGCGCCTGACTCAAAATCAGGTTCCGAAAGGAGTGCTGGTTCGATTCCGGCACGGGGCACCATCCTAACTGACCATCCAGAGCCCCGTCTCACGCAGATGTGTGAGGGTCACCCTCATGCGAAGCGCGGGAGAATTGCGCCGCTCGGTCCGATGTTCTAATGAGCGACGACCTTGATTGGCCCTTCGGCCTGGAGACGTGCATGACATCCGGAATCCGCTCCCCCACCTTTTCCCGCCCCTTGATCTACGCTTCCGCGGTGACCCTTGGCATGGTGGCGACCGTTGGCGGAGCGCTCGCCTTCGAGCACATCGGCGGCTACATCCCCTGCGCGCTCTGCCTGCTGCAACGCGACCCCTACTACTACGGAATCCCGGTCGGTATCGCTGCGATCATGGCCGCCAGCTTTCGTGCACCCGCATGGGTTACTCGCAGCCTGCTCGCGCTCATCGGTGTGATGATGATCGTGGGTGCTGGCATGGGTGTATATCACGCGGGCGTTGAGTGGGGGTTCTGGGAGGGTCCGGCCACCTGCGCCACCAGTTCGCCCGGCCTCACAACCAATGCCGGCAGCCTCCTGGACGATCTGAACGCCTTTCACGGCCCATCCTGCACGCAGGCATCGCTGCGGGTACTTGGTCTGTCGTTCGCCGGCTGGAACGTGATTGCGAGCGTGATGCTGGCTGCCGTCGCCTTCCTTGGCGCGTCGAAGAAGCCGGACTGACAGCTTCAAGGCTGCAACTCGGTATCCCAGTAGAGATAATCCATCCAGCTTTCGTGCAGGTAGTTCGGCGGGAAGAGCCGGCCATTGTTGTGGAGGTCCTGCACCGTCGGCGGATACGGCTTCTGGTGCGGAAACATGCCGGCCTGCTTCGGCAGCTTGCTGCCCTTGCGGAGATTGCAGGGAGAACAGGCAGCCACGACGTTCTCCCAGGTGGTCTGGCCGCCATGCGCCCGCGGGATCACGTGATCGAAGGTTAACTCGTCGCGGGAACCGCAGTACTGGCACTCGAAGCGATCGCGCAGAAAGACGTTGAAGCGGGTGAAGGCCGGGTGGCGGGTAGGCTGAACATAGGTCTTGAGGCTGACGACGCTCGGCAGGCGCATGGAAAAGCTGGGCGAAGAGACGGAATGTTCGTACTCGGCGATGATGTTCACACGGTCCAGGAATACGGCCTTGATCGCGTCCTGCCAGGACCACAGCGACAAGGGATAATAGCTCAGCGGCCGGTAGTCGGCGTTCAGGACGAGCGCCGGCAAGGCCTGGGGAGAGACTGCAATCGTCAAGGGGTACTCCTTACCGATTCGGCATCTGCAGTTTTATATTAGGTCCGTTGCCACAGAATTGTGAAGCAGAAATAACAGTGGTGGGCAGTAGTTAACCCGCAACTGGGGCCACATCTTTGCGAATGCTGGTGGAATAGTAGGCCCATAGAAGTCGGGCCGCGACCGAACGCCATGGCTGCCAAGCCTCCGCCATCTCCGCAAGCGCCCGGGAGGATGGCCTTTCCGGCAGGCCGAAAGCATGGGCGGCGGCGGCCTGCAAGGCGACATCGCCTGACGGAAATATATCCGGATGGCCGCCGCAGAACATCAGATAGACTTCGGCCGTCCATGGTCCCACCCCGTGAAGCGCCGTCAGCTTCGCCATCGCAGCGAAAGGCTCCATCCGCGCGACTTCTTCCAGGTTGACCTCACCGTTGGCCACTGCTCGGGCGACATGAGCGAGCGTGGCTGCCTTGGCGCGCGACAGGCCGAAGGAGGCAATCGTTTCGGGCTGGTGGCCAAGATAGGTTTCGGCCGTGATTGGTCCCGCCGCGCGGATGCGGTTCCAGATCGCCGCGGCGCTCGCTTTCGAGACCACCTGCGAGACGATGATGAAAGCTAGCCCGGCAAAGCCTGCCTCCGCCAACCTCAGCGGCACGGGACCGGCAGCCTCAATTACCGGCACCAGCCGCGGGTCGAGTGACGCCAGCGCCGCGAGGCCGACCTGAATGTCGATTTCGTTGCAGATGATGCGCATGTTTTGTCCCTGTGGTCCCGCCACGGATTTCATGCCAGAAGAAACCATGCTCGCACCACCCGGTCAAAGACCCGTCTTCCGTTTTGCGCCCAGTCCAAACGGCCCCCTGCATCTCGGGCATGCGCTCTCCGCCATTCTCAACCATGAGATGGCGCAGGCGGTCGGCGGGCGCTTTCTGCTACGCATCGAGAATATCGACCTCGCCCGTTGCACGCCGGATCATGAGGAAGCCATCTACAGGGATCTTACCTGGTTGGGACTTCGATGGGAGCAACCGGTCCGCCGCCAGTCGGAGCATTTTGGCGACTATGGCGCGGCGCTGGATCGGCTGAGGGAGATGGAGCTTGTCTACCCCGCCTTCATGACCCGCGGCGACGTGAAATCCGCCGTTGCCGCGCATGAGGCGGTCGGTGAGGTATGGCCTCGCGACCCGGACGGATCGCCGCTTTATCCGGACGCCGACCGTAAGAGGAGCGAGACGGAGCGTCGGCGCCTGCTGGCGGAAGGCAGCCGGCACGCATGGCGTCTCGACATGGCAGAGGCGCTGGCAAGGGTCGCCCGTCCGCTCACATGGCGGGAGACGGGAGAAGGCTGCGAAGAGGAAATGCAGGCGGGCCCTGCGGCCTGGGGTGACGTCATCCTGTCACGTTCGGATGCGCCGTCGAGCTATCATCTCTCGGTGGTGGTGGACGATGCACTGCAGGGGATCACTCACGTGGTCCGCGGCGTCGACCTCTACCATGCAACCTCGGTACATCGGCTGCTGCAGGAACTGCTGGGTCTTCCCGAGCCGGTCTATCACCACCACCGGCTGATCCTCGGGCCGGATGGCCGGAAGCTCTCGAAGAGCGAGCAGTCGACGGGGCTCGCGGCACTCAGGGCCGCCGGCGCCTCACCCGCCGACATTCGCCGACGGATCGGGCTCTGAGGCATCCTTGATCCGGCTGTCTCGGTTGTTGCGCCTGCGGCGCGCATGCACGACAACCGAGTAGACGCGATACTTCATGAGCGCCGCATTGATCTCTGCGCCCAGCATGAAGATCACGCCCACCATGTAGAGGAAGACGAGCACGATCATGACGGACGCCAGGCCCGCGTAGGTCGCCGCGTAGTTTGCGAACGTGGCCAGGTAGGACGCGAATATCAGAGCTCCGATCGTCCAAAGGACGAGCGTCACCACGACACCGGGCAGCACGTCGATGATCCGCCGGTGCCCGTCCGGCAACCATTTGTGCGACAGGATGAGCCCGCCCATCAGCACCAGAACCGTACCGTAAAGCCCCCAATCGGATGCGGCGCGAAGGAGATCCTGCAGCCAGGGAAAGAAGCGCTCCCCATAATGGAGAGCGACGGGCACCGCCACCAGCAGGGTGCTGATGACGGCGAAGATGATGACGGCCGCGATGACGTAGCCGAGACTTGCGAGACGCGTTATGTACCAGGCCCGCGTTTCGCTGACCCGGTAGGCGCGGTTCAGCGAAACCCGCAGGGCCTCCACGCCATTCGACGCGAAGTAGGCGGCCGCAAGCACCGACAGCGTGAGAAGCCCGCCACGCGGGATCGTCAGTACCTGCTCGATCTCCCGCGACAGGGGATCGGCAATGTCCTGGGGCCATGTGTCGAAAAGCAGATGCACTGCGGTTTCGGAAAACGTGTCTGCGCCGAGGAACCCCGCAAGCGCGGTACCGAAGATCAGGAAGGGAAACAGGGCAAGCAGGCCGGACAGTGCGACATGGCTCGCCATGGCCCAGCCATCGTCCTCGTTGAAGTGGCAATAGGCATCATAGGCGACCTTCCAGGCGAGCCCCAGCCCGCGGATCCTGCTCTTCTTCTCGGCCAAGATGGGCTCCGTTGTCACTGCCTCCGAAATATGGGATGCACGGGCACCTTGTACAGGACCCTTTCATGCCGCATCAGAGATCGATCATCATTACCGGCTGCTCTTCGGGCATCGGCGCCCATTGCGCCCGCGCCCTCAAGCGGGACGGCTGGCGGGTCTTTGCTACGGTCCGCAAGACAGCGGATCTTGCCTCCCTTGAGGCGGACGGCATCGAAGCCCTACTGATGGACTACACGAAGCCGGAGACAATCGCGGCGCTGGTAGAGGTCGTGCGGCAGCGCACCGGCGACCGGATCGACGCCCTCTTCAACAACGGCGCCTACGGACAGCCCGGCGCCGTAGAGGATCTCGCGACCCATGTCCTTCGCGAGCAATTCGAGACCAACCTGTTCGGCTGGCACGAGCTGACCCGCCAGGTCATTCCGCTCATGCGCCGACAGGGCCATGGGCGGATCGTCAATTGCTCCTCCATTCTCGGGCTTCTGCCCTATCGCTACCGCGGCGCCTATACCGCCTCGAAGTATGCGCTTGAGGGCCTGACAGTGACCCTGCGGATGGAACTCGAAGGCAGTGGCATCCACGTCAGCCTGATCGAACCCGGACCGATCGCATCGCGCTTCACGGCCAATGCGCTGGCGAAGATCGAGGAACATGTCGACCTGGAGAACTCGGCGCATTCGGCCGAATACAAGCGCCAGCTTGCCCGCCTGAGCGGCACAGGCCCCAAAAACCGACACAGGCTCGGTCCCGAAGCGGTCTACGACGTCTTGACGCATGCCTTGACCGCATCCCGCCCCAAACCACATTATCTGGTCACGACACCCGCCAAGCAGGGAGCCTTGCTCAAGCGGCTCCTCCCGGCCGATCTCTTCTACCGCCTGATGCGCCGGCTGGACTGACAACGAAAAGGTCAACATCTCGAATGTCCACATTCACCACCATCCTCACCGTCATCGTGATGGGCCTTGTTGTCCTCGTCCTGATCCGCGGGCTGTTCAACATGATGAAGGGAACCGATGCCAACAAGTCGAACAAGCTGATGCAGTTGCGGCTTATGCTCCAGGCGGTTGCCATCGTGCTCATCATGCTCACCCTCTGGATCACCGGCGGCGGGCGATAGATATGGTCAGGATCAACAGGATCTACACCCGCACCGGCGACAAGGGTATGACTTCGCTGGTCAGCGGCCCGCGGCGGGACAAGCACGACCTTCGCGTCGAAGCCTATGGCACGGTGGACGAAACGAATTCGGTCATCGGCATGGCGCGTCTCCATACGTCCGGCATGCAGAAGCTCGATCCTATGCTGGCGCGCATCCAAAACGACCTCTTCGACCTGGGCGCGGACCTCGCCAACCCGGAGGTCGAGGAGAACCCTGAGTACGAGCCTCTGCGCGTCGTACCAGCCCAGGTGACTCGAATCGAAAACGAAATCGATGAACTGAACGCGGTGATCGAGCCGCTACGCTCCTTTGTCCTGCCGGGCGGATCTTCGGCTGCGGCCGCCCTGCATTTGGCCCGAACCGTGTCCCGGCGTGCCGAAAGGCTGATGGTGGAGCTGTCGCGGCGAGAAACTGTCGCCGAACCGGCGCTGCAATACATCAACCGGCTCTCCGACTTCCTGTTCGTCGCCGCCCGCCACGCCAATGACGACGGCAAGGCCGATGTGCTGTGGGTACCGGGGAAGAATCGGTAACGAGAGGCAAGCGGCATCCATGTTCATCCCGATCCATGATGCCAACACGCTGAAGCACATCCGCGCCCAGTATGTGACGATCGCGCTGATCCTCGCCAATTTGGCAGTCTGGGCTTTCACGGCGATAACGCCGGAGATGACAGGTGAATTGGCGGCGCTCGGCCTCGGCTTCATCCCCGCCATCGCCTCCGACCAAGCCTACCTCGATCCCGAGCTTGTCCTGGTTCCGGCGAGCCTGACCTACGTCACCTATGCTTTCATCCACCTGGACTTCTGGCACCTGGCCTCGAACATGGTCTTCCTGTGGGTCTTCGGCGACAATGTCGAGGATGCGCTCGGACATGTCCGGTTCCTGGTCTTCTATCTCCTCTGTGCTGCGGCAGGCGCAACGCTGCATGCGGTGATCGCTCCGGCATCGGAGGGTCCGCTAATCGGCGCGTCCGGGGCCATATCCGGCGTCGTCGCCGCCTATTTCATCCTGCATCCGCGCGTTCGGCTCTGGGTGCTGGTACTGTTCCGCATACCGCTGCCGTTGCCAGCTTTCATTCCGCTGACGCTCTGGCTGCTGCAGCAGTTCGCCATGCTGGCGATCGACCTGGACGGCATGGTGTCCTGGGGCGCCCATGTCGGCGGGATCCTGGCAGGAGCAATCCTCGTCCTCTTCATGCGACGGAAGGGCGTGCCGCTGTTCGATCGCCAGATTGTTATTCCCAAGGCGGTCGAAACCCGCGCCACCGTACCCCTCGTCGGTTCGCGCCAACCATAGACGGCAGTCATAGCGGTATGATCAAAGCGCACGCGTTGCGGCCCAAAACCACGTTGTAATCGCGCAAAAAATGGGTATCCATGTCGCCCACTGACTAGAGGACGAACGGGAGAGGCTGCATTCGTGCGGCTCCATAAGTCAAGGAAGGACCCCATGAAGATCCTGGTACCTGTGAAGCGAGTGGTCGACTATAACGTCAAGATCCGCGTCAAGCCCGATGGCACCGGCGTCGAACTTGCCAACGTCAAGATGTCGATGAACCCGTTCGACGAGATCGCGGTCGAGGAAGCCCTGCGGCTGAAGGAAGCTGGCAAGGCCGAGGAAGTGGTGGTCGTCTCCATCGGTCCCGCCAAGGCCGAAGAAACCCTGCGCACCGGGCTCGCCATGGGTGCCGATCGGGCAGTCCTGGTGGAGACCGATGAAACGGTCGAGCCGCTGGCTGTTGCCAAGATCCTCAAGGGTGTCGCCGAAGCGGAAGCTCCTGGCCTCGTCATCATGGGTAAGCAGGCAATCGACGACGACAGCAACCAGACTGGCCAGATGCTCGCCGCCCTCCTGAAGTGGGGCCAGGCGACCTTCGCATCCAAGGTCGAGCTTGCCGACGGATCCGCCAAGGTAACGCGCGAAGTCGACGGCGGCCTGCAGACGATCGACGTGAAGCTGCCGGCAATCGTCACCACCGACCTTCGTCTCAACGAGCCGCGCTATGCATCGCTGCCGAACATCATGAAGGCAAAGAAGAAGCCGCTCGACAAGAAGACGCCGGCCGATTTCGGCGTCGACACGGCGCAGCGCCTCAAGGTGCTGAAGACCGAGGAGCCGGGCGGCCGCAAGGCCGGCATTAAGGTGAAGACCGTTGCCGAGCTCGTCGAGAAGCTCAAGACCGAAGCCGGCGTGCTTTAAGTCGGAAGAACAGGGAGACAAAGATATGGCCATTCTTCTTCTGGCAGAACACGACAACAGCAGCGTTTCCGATCAGACCGCCAAGGCATTGACCGCGGCGAATTCGATCGGTGGGGACATCCACGTCCTCGTCGCCGGCTCCGGCGCAAAGGCTGCCGCCGATGCGGTCGCCAAGCTCGACGGCGTCTCTAAAGTCCTGCTCGCCGACAGCGGAGACCTTGCCAACAGTCTCGCCGAGCCGCTGGCCGACCTGATCGTGTCGCTGGCGGACAGCTACGACACCATCATCGCTCCGGCGACAGCGTCCGCGAAGAACGTCATGCCGCGGGTAGCAGCACTGCTGGACGTCATGCAGGTTTCCGAGATCATCGAAGTGGTCTCTGCCGACACCTTCAAGCGGCCGATCTATGCCGGCAATGCCATCCAGACGGTGCAGTCGACCGATGCCAAGAAGGTCATCACCGTGCGCACCGCAGCCTTCCCGGCTGTCGGCGAAGGCGGTTCGGCTTCGGTCGAGACGGTTTCGGCAGCCGCCAATCCTGGCCTTTCCAGCTTCGTCTCCGATGCCATCGCGTCCTCCGAACGTCCGGAACTGACCTCAGCTAAGATCATTGTTTCGGGCGGCCGCGCCCTCGGCTCCGCCGACAAGTTCAACGAAGTGATCCTTCCGCTTGCCGACAAGCTGGGTGCCGCAGTCGGCGCTTCGCGTGCGGCAGTCGATGCGGGCTACGCGCCGAACGACTGGCAGGTTGGCCAGACGGGCAAGGTCGTGGCACCGGACCTCTACATCGCCGCCGGCATTTCCGGAGCGATCCAGCACCTCGCCGGCATGAAGGATTCCAAGGTCATCGTCGCCATCAACAAGGACGAGGAGGCGCCGATCTTCCAGGTCGCCGACTACGGTCTCGTCGGTGATCTGTTCGAACTTCTGCCGGAACTCCAGAAGTCGCTTTAGTCGTTGCTTCGCACCTGCGAAAAACGCTAGAACTGACATCAGTCGGCCAAGATAAGACAGGCCGGCCCGTCCAAGGGCCGGCATCAGAGCAGGCGCCGCCGGACGCCTCGGGAGCAGGTCCATGGGTTTGGCTAGTATTCAGAACGTCGGTGTGATCGGGGCAGGGCAGATGGGATGCGGCATCGCCCATGTCGCTGCCATTGCGGGCTACAAGGTGCACATCTACGACCTCTCGCAGGACCGCATCGAGGCAGGCTTGGCAACCATCAACGGCAACCTTGCCCGGCAGGTCACGAACGGCAAGCTGTCCGACGAGGATCGCAAGGCGGCGCTGTCACGCATCAGCGGCTCGGCCGATCTCAACGACCTGGCGCCAATGGACCTCGTGATCGAGGCGGCCACCGAGGATGAGAGCGTCAAGCGCAAGATCTACGCGCAGATTTGCCCGATCCTGAAGCCGGAGGCGCTGCTCGCCACCAACACATCGTCCCTGTCCATCACCCGCCTCGCTTCTGCGACCGACCGCCCGGAACGCTTTATGGGCATCCATTTCATGAACCCGGTGCCGGTCATGAAACTGGCGGAACTGGTCCGCGGCATCGCGACCGAAGAAACGACCTTCGCCACCGCGAGGGAATTCGTCTCGACGCTCGACAAGACGATCACAGTTGCCGAGGATTTTCCGGCCTTCATCGTCAACCGCATCCTGCTGCCGATGATCAACGAGGCGATCTACACCCTCTATGAAGGCGTCGGCTCGGTCGAGGCCATCGACACCGCCATGAAGCTCGGTGCCAACCACCCGATGGGACCGCTGCAGCTGGCAGACTTCATCGGGCTCGACACTTGCCTGTCGATCATGCAGGTGCTGCACGACGGTCTCGCGGATTCCAAGTACCGCCCTTGCCCGCTGCTGGTGAAATATGTGGAAGCCGGCTGGCTTGGCCGCAAATCCGGCCGCGGCTTCTATGACTACCGCGGCGAAACGCCGGTCCCGACGCGCTGAGGCGTCAGGAACCCTTTGCGGCCGTGATCAATGCCTTGGCGTCTGTGCTGTCCCAGACTGCAGGGCCGTTCATGGCGGAGACGAGGCAGCCCTTCCGGTCGAGGATCAGCGTGACCGGGAGACCGAAGGCAAGCCCTTCCTTCTTCATCGTATTGAAGACGCCCATCGTACTGTCGCGGTAATAGCCGAGTGCATCCACGCCGGTCTCCGCCAGGAAGGCCTTCGGCTTCTCGTCCGAGCCAGTGTCGATGTTGACGGCGACGACCTCGAAGTCTTCCCCACCCATCTCCTTCTGTAGATTGTTCAGCGCCGGCATCTCCTCCCTGCACGGGCCGCACCACGTCGCCCAGAGATTGAGCAGCACGGTCTTGCCTGCAAAATCGGTCGTCTTCAGGTCCTGCCCCTCAGGCCCCTTGAACGAAAGGTCGATCAGCCGCGGCGATGTGGCGGCGGCCATGGCGGCAACCTCACCCCGCGCGAACTCGTCGACCGTCCGGGCAAGTTCCACCGTGCCCTCGCACTCGCCAGCGTCGGCGGCGACCTCGCCATTGCCAGACCCGGTGTTCCTCACGTATACCGCCACGGCGCCGGCAACCAGCCCGGCAACGGCGGCAATCACGATCAATCTGGCGGAGGGAAGGCCAAGCGGTCTCTTGTTCGTCATCTAGCACTCCAGGACGTATGCATCATGGCTGACGGCACGAAGGACGCTGTATCCTCCAACCAGATGTGGGGCGGTCGCTTCGCCTCCGGCCCGGATGCGATCATGGAGGAGATAAATGCCTCCATCGGCTTCGACAAGAAGCTCTACGCCCAGGACATCCGCGGCTCAATGGCGCATGCGACCATGCTTGCTGCAAAAGGCATCATTTCCGGCGAAGATAAAGACAAGATTGTCGAGGGGCTGAACACGATCCTGTCAGAGATCGAGAGCGGCCAGTTCGAGTTCTCGCGCAAGCTCGAAGACATCCACATGAACGTGGAGGCACGGCTTGCCGCGCTGATCGGCTCAGCCGCCGGACGGCTCCACACGGCGCGCTCCCGTAACGACCAGGTCGCGCTCGACTTTCGTCTCTGGGTGAAGGAAGAACTGAGCAAGACCGAACGCATGCTGACCGGCCTGATCGCAGCCTTTCTCGACCGCGCCGAAGAACACGCCGATACCGTTATGCCCGGCTTCACCCACCTGCAGACGGCGCAGCCGGTGACCTTCGGCCATCATTGCATGGCCTATGTCGAAATGTTCGGCCGCGACCGGCAGCGGGTACGCCACGCCATCGAACACCTGGACGAAAGCCCGATCGGCGCCGCCGCACTCGCCGGCACGGGTTTCCCGATCGACCGGCACATGACGGCTGAAGCGCTTGGCTTCCGCGAGCCCACCCGCAACTCCATCGACACCGTGTCCGACCGCGATTTTGCGCTGGAATTCCTGTCGGTTGCCGCAATCTGCGCCATGCACCTGTCGCGGCTTGCGGAAGAGATCGTCATCTGGTCGACGCCGCAGTTCGGCTTCATCCGCCTGTCGGACGCCTTTTCGACCGGCTCCTCCATCATGCCGCAGAAGAAGAACCCGGATGCGGCCGAATTGGTCCGCGCCAAGACGGGGCGCATCAACGGTTCGCTCGTCGCACTGCTGACCGTCATGAAGGGCCTGCCGCTCGCCTACTCCAAGGACATGCAGGAAGACAAGGAACAGGTCTTCGATGCCGCGGAAAACCTGGAACTCGCGATTGCCGCGATGACCGGGATGGTGCGCGACATGACCATCCGCGCCGACCGCATGCGCGCTGCAGCCGGATCGGGCTACTCGACCGCCACCGACCTCGCCGACTGGCTGGTGCGCGAGGCGGGCCTGCCGTTCCGCGACGCCCACCACGTGACCGGCCGGGCCGTTGCGCTTGCCGAGCAGAAGGGCTGCGATCTCGCGGAACTTTCGCTGGCGGAACTCCAGGGCATCCATGATGCCATCACCGACAAGGTCTTTGATGTCCTGTCGGTCGATGCGTCAGTCGCAAGCCGCACCAGTTTCGGTGGCACCGCCCCGTCGGAAGTGCGCAAGCAGATTGCCTGGTGGCGCGCCCGCAACTAGCCATCGAAATGACCGCGGAGTGACTGCACAAGCGGCAGGAACTCCGCTATGACACCAGCGCAGGCTGGTTGATGAAGGAAACGGAATGTCGAAGCTCGTGCAAAAATTCGGCGGCATCGCCCTGACGCTGGCGGTGGCCGGCATCGTCCTTTCCGGATGCGGCCGCAAAGGTGATCTCGACCGGCCCAGCACTCCTGTCGAGCAGCAGAACATCCGCAAGACGGGAGACGACCGCAAGCCGGAGCCGGTTCCCGAGAAGCGCTTCCTGCTTGATCCCTTGCTCTGAGCGAAACAAGCCGTGAACCATTTTCACTACATCGATGGCGTGTTGCACGCCGAGAATGTGCCGATTCCCGAGATTGCCAAAGCGGTCGGTACCCCCTTCTACGTGTACTCCACCGCAACCCTGGAGCGCCACTACACCGTCTTCGCCAAGGCCTTCGCCGATGTCGACGCGATGGTCTGCTACGCGATGAAGGCGAATTCTAACCAGGCGGTGCTGAAGACGCTCGCGCGCCTCGGAGCCGGGGTTGACGTCGTGTCCGGAGGTGAACTGCGCCGGGCGCTGGGGGCCGGCATCCCCGCAAGCCGCATCATGTTCTCCGGCGTCGGCAAGACCGCGGCGGAAATGGATCTGGCACTCGAGGCAGGCATCTACTGCTTCAACGTCGAATCCGAGCCGGAACTCGAAGTCCTGAACCAGCGGGCGCAGCGTAAAGGTACCCGCGCCCATGTCTCCTTCCGCATCAACCCTGATGTCGACGCGCGCACCCATGCGAAGATTTCCACGGGCAAGAAGGAAAACAAGTTCGGGATTTCCTATGAGCGCGCCCGCGCCGTGTATGCGCATGCCGCCCAGTTGCCCGGCATAGAGGTCACTGGCATCGACATGCATATCGGCAGCCAGATCACCGATCTGCAGCCCTTCGAGGATGCCTTCCGGCTGCTGCGCGAACTTGTGGATACACTACGCGCCGACGGCCACAGGATCGACCATGTCGATATCGGCGGCGGCCTGGGCATCCCCTACAAGGATGACAATGATCCACCGCCGCTTCCCGACGCCTATGCCGAGACGGTGAAGCGACAGCTGCGTTCGCTGGACTGCAAGATCGTCACCGAGCCCGGCCGGCTCATTGTCGGCAATGCCGGCATCCTCGTGACCGAGGTCATCTACATCAAGGACGGCGGCGAAAAGGCCTTCGTCATCGTCGACGGCGCCATGAACGATCTCATCCGCCCGACGCTTTACGACGCCTATCACGAGATACGCCCGGTGATTTCGGCCGCGGCCAGCGCGCCACGGATCCGCGGCGATATTGTCGGACCCGTCTGCGAGACGGGTGACTATCTTGCGCTTGATCGGGAGATGGCGGCGCCGAAGCCCGGGGACTTGATTGCCGTAGGCTCCGCCGGGGCCTATGGCGCCGTGCAAGCGGGCACCTATAATTCACGGCTTCTGGTTCCGGAGGTGCTGGTCAGGGGCAGCGACTTCCACGTGATACGTCCGCGCGGAAGCTACGAAGACCTGATCGGCTTGGACTCGGTACCCGGCTGGCTCGCCTGAGCCTTATCTCGTCCTGTTCACAATTGCAGGAAGCGGACGGATTTCTGCCGCTCGCCGCAGGACCGCTCTCGTCTTCGCCATAAAGATCGCTATCTTGGTTCGAAGGCAGCGTCGCTCTCGGCACGCCCGCATCTTGCGCCGCCACAGGAGACGGATGACATGAGCAATATCCGCAAAGGTGCCTTCGACGCCCTTCCCGGACTTGCCCGGCGAGTGGCCTGGAAGCGCTCCCTCGCTCGCTCCGTGCTCTTCGTCGAGCGCCTGATGCCGCGCCTCCTGCCCATGCTGGGTGTCGCAGCGCTCTTCCTCGCCTTCGCATGGTTCGGCCTTTTCCGCCTCATGCCGGATATGGTCCGCTGGGCGCTGCTGATCGCCTTCGGCGTCGGGTTTGCGGCTACGCTGCTGCCGATCGCTCGGCTTCGCTGGCCCGCATCCGCGGATGCCGACCGCCTGCTCGAGGAGCGAAACCACCTGCCCCACCAGCCGGTCGCCGTTCAGGATGATGCGCTGTCCCACGACACCCCCTTCGCGCGCGCGCTGTGGAAGGAGCACCAGATTCGCATGGCGGAACGGATCGCAGCTCTCGATGCGGGCCTGCCACAGCCCGACATCGCGCGTCACGACCGCCATGCCTTGCGCGCCGTCCCCGCCCTCCTGCTGGTCGCCGCATTCGGCTTCTCCTTCTCTAACGGAGCAGGAACGATCGGGGACGCCTTTCGGCCAGCCTCTGCGCCAGCCGACTCTGCTCCCGACCTGCGGATCGATGCGTGGTTGACTCCACCCTCCTATACTGGACGTGCGCCAATCTTCCTGACGGGCGGGGCTGACGGCTCAACGACCGGCCTGTCGCTGCCACAGCACTCGCAACTGACCGTCCGCCTGACCGGTGGAGACGGCCAGGAAGTCGTGACCTACACACCTACCTCACAAGCGGAACCCGTCGCTCTGGTGAGCGAAGAGATCGCCGCCGCGAGGGAGAAGGCAACGGACGAGGCACAGCAGCAGCAAGACGCTCGAGCCGCCGGCCAACCGAGCAGCCAGCTTCCGCAAAGGCGCACCTATCTGATGACGCTCGATGGCAGCGGTGAACTCGCTATCAATGGGCAGACCTGGACCTTTGACGTCATCCCCGACCAGCCACCGGAGATCGCTTTCGACAAGCAGCCGCGTCGCGCCGTGAACGGCGCGCTGGAGATATCCTTCAAGGGCAAGGACGATTACGGCATTCGCGAAGCGCAGGCACTGATCGAGCCGGTGGACGCACCGGAAGCGGACGCCACTCCCCTTTACCCACTCCCGACCTTCCCGCTCGACCTGCCGCGACGTAGCTCGGACGAGGTTAAGGGTTTGACAAGCCGTGACCTGACCGAGCACCCGCTTTCCGGAAAGCGGGTGAGGATCACATTGCTGGCTACGGACGGGGCAGGTCAGACGGGACGGAGCCAGCCTTACGAAATGGTGCTGCCCGCCCGGCCGTTCTCGGAGCCGCTGGCGGCGGCGGTCGTCGAACAGCGGCAGGTTTTCTCCCTGGACAGCAGGCAGGTGCCGCGGGCGCTCGAACTCAACGAGGCGCTGACGCTGCGACCGGATGAGACCATCCCGAACCTGTCGCACTTCCTGCTTCTGCGTTCGGCGCATGGACGCATGGAGCTTGCGCGCGACGAGGAACAGTTGAAGGAGACGGCCGACTACCTCTGGGACATCGCACTCGGTATCGAGGACGGCGATCTTTCCGCGGCTGAGCGACGCCTTCGCGATGCCCAGAATGCCCTGAACGAGGCCTTGAAGAACGGCGCCAGCGACGAAGAGATCGCCAGGCTCATGGACGAGCTCCGCCAAGCCATGCAGGAATTCATGTCAGAGCTCGCCCAGCGCCTGCAGAACAGCCCGCGCGCGCCCCAGGACATGCAAGCCCAGAACATGCTGCGCCAGCGCGACCTGCAGAACATGCTGGACCAGATCGAGAATCTGGCCCGTTCTGGCAACCGTGATGCGGCCCAACAAATGCTCTCGCAATTGCAGCAGATGATGAACAACCTGCAGGCCGGTCGCATGCAGCAAGGCCAGCAGGGGCAACAGCAGAACAGCCAGATGCGCCAGCAGATCGACAAGCTCGGCGAGATCATGCAGGAACAGCAGCGGTTGATGGACCAGACCTTTCAGCTAGAGCAGGCCTTGCGGGACCGCATGCAGCGCGGCGATCCCGAGCAGCAGGGAGAACAGCCCTACGAGCAGCAGCAGGGACAACAGGGCCAGCCCGGCCAGCAGGGACAACAAGGATCGCCCACCGACCAGATGACCGCTGAACAGCTGCGGGAAGCGCTGAGGAATCTGCAAGCCCAGCAGGAAGGCCTCGGCAAGCAGCTCCAGGAACTGCAGCAGGGTCTCAAGGAGCTCGGCATGCAGCCGGGCCAGGGCTTCGGAGAGGCGGAGCGCGAAATGGGCAATGCCGGCGAGGCCCTCGGCCAGGGCGAAGGCGAGCAGGCCGTTCAGGGCCAGGGCAATGCCCTCAACGCCCTGCGTCAGGGCGCCCAGGACATGATGCAGCAGATGATGCAGGCGATGCAGCAGGGACAGGGCCAAGGTAAGGGTGAAGGCCCCGGCGAGGTCTCGCAGGGCAACCAGAACGGCCGGGATCCGCTGGGACGCCCACGCGCCACCCAGGGTCCCGACTTCGGCGATCAGGTGAAGGTGCCAAACGAGATCGACGTGCAGCAGGCGCGGCGGATCCTGGAGGCCATTCGCGAAAAACTGGGCACCGCGATCCAGGAACAGTTCCCGGCACCGTCAGCGGGTGAGATCGAGCGCCGTTACCTGGAGCGTTTGCTGGAAATACGCTAGCCCGTCAGGCCGCCTGTGGCTGCTCGGATAGTGCGCGCGCCACGGCCCGCCGGATTTCCGGAAGGGCGAAGGGCTTCTGGACAACATCGATTATCTTCTCGGCGAGATCGTCGGCGCGCTCCCGCTGTTCTGCATAACCGGTCATGAGAAGGATCTTGAGACCAGGGTGACGCGACGCCGCCTGATGGACAAGTTCGATACCATCCATCACGGGCATGCGGATGTCGGACAGCAAGAGGTCGAATTCGGTCTCCCCGAGCTTTTCCAGCCCTTCTGCGCCGTCGCCCGCCTCATGGGTTTCGTGCCCGTCGAGACGAAGGGCTCGCGCAACGAACATGCGCAGGGAATCCTCATCCTCGGTTATCAGGATCTTGGCCATGGCGCTCGACGTCTCCCATTCTGTGTCATTACGGGAGCAAATCACCAGACTTTCCTTTTCGAGGAGTAAACAGCCTCCTCCAGCACTCCCGAGATGGTTAACGATATGCGGATCGCTGACGGCTAACTCTCGCCGAGGGCGTCTCCGGTAACCACGCCCACGAAGGGAAGTTCGCGGAAGGCGTAGGCGACGTCCATGCCGTAGCCCACCACGAAATAATCCGGGCATTCGAAGCCGACGTAATCCGCCTCCAGCTCTTCCTTGCGCTTTACGCTCTTGTCCAGGAGCACCGCGATCGAGACATTCCTGGCGCCGCGCTCGTACAGCATCTGCTTGGCAAACAGCAGCGTGCGCCCGGACTCGAGGATATCGTCGATCAGCAGGACGTCGCGGTCCTTCACGTCGCTGTCGATGTCCTTCACGATGCGCACGCCCTGCGAGACCGTACCCGCTCCATAGCTCGAGAGCGTGATGAACTCCACTTCCGGCGCCAGACCGACATCGTGCAGCGCACGGATCAGATCGGCGGCGAAGATGAAGGAGCCCTTCAGGATCGCGATGACGAGCAGGTCCTTGGTAGGACCCTTGGCGATCTCCGCGGCAATCGAACGATTGCGTTCGGCGATGGCTTCCGCGGTGTAGAGCGGCTCAATGATCTTGCCGCGAACGACGGGCATGGGGCTCTCCTGACTGGTTCAGAAGGCCGCCGATAGCATAATCATGGCGCCGAGGCACCCGCCGATGCAAAGGAAAGCCGCAGTTCCGGCATTTTTCCACCAGGATGCGGAATGCGTGCAGAGAAGCCGTGGCTCTCGCCGCCCTCGATCGCTGCGACGGGTGGCTGGATGACGGTGCTGGCAACCGTGGCATCACCCGAGACCAGGTCTGCGCGGATCGGCAGCGCCTCGAGCGGCACGTCACTGTTGTTCTTGACGATCCCTGTAATCAGGAGAAGCGACATGCCGTTCGCATCCTGGGGCGTGAGGTTCACGTGCGTCAGGTCAAGGCCTGGCGGCTCTGCTGGCGCGGACTCGCTCACGAACAGGGCAAATCCACCAGCCAAACCGAACACTGCAACGCATAGAGCCGCAACGATCGCTGCGAACACATCGGCAGAGAGATTCATGAGCCCACGCTCTACCCACGCCAGGACGGCTCCGGCAGACGGCTTCTCCTGGGCGGCGACGTGACGGGTGGAACGAGGACGAGGCGGGGTCGGACGTTCGGCTACGGGACCGGATCGGCTCGATGCCGCAGGAACCGTTACAAAGCTCGCATCCGCTACATTGCCGGTGGCGCCATGGCTGAACCGTCTGCGGGCCGATCTCGGTTCGGGGGGCAGGATATCGATGACCGTCATCGCTCGCCTTTCCGGACTCCGGCCTGCCGGGGCCCTGAGTGCCGCGTTCACCCACATGGGAAAACTTGGCATTGAATCGAATCCTACCCAGTCGTAAATTCAAATGGTTAATGCTTCGCAAAAGCGGCCCTCAAAACGACCTAATCCGGTGGCGATAGAAGATCGCATGACCTTGGTTGCAAGGGCGGCGCAACACGGGACCTGGGTTTCCTTTTGATTCATTTCGAGAACGTCGGCCTCCGTTACGGGATGGGCCCGGAGATTCTTCGGGACATGACCTTCGATATCCCGAAGAGGTCGTTCCAGTTCCTCACCGGGCCGTCGGGCGCCGGGAAGACGACACTTCTGCGACTGCTCTTCATGTCGCTGCAGCCGACCCGCGGCCTGATCCGCATGTTCGGCCGCGACCTGTCGCAGATACCCCGCAACGAGTTGCCGATGCTGCGCCGGCGCGTCGGCATCGTGTTCCAGGATTTCCGCCTGCTCGACCACCTGACCACCTACGAGAACGTCGCACTTCCGTTGCGCGTGCGGGGCAAGCAGGAAGCCAGCTATCGCAACGACGTCATCGAACTCCTCAAATGGGTGGGTCTAGGGGAGCGTATCAACGTCCTGCCACCCGTCCTGTCCGGGGGAGAGAAGCAGCGCGCGGCGATCGCCCGCGCCCTGATCGATCGTCCTGAAATCCTGCTGGCCGACGAGCCGACGGGCAACGTCGATCCGCCCATGGCCAAGCGGCTTCTCTCGCTCTTCCTCGAACTCAACCGGCTGGGCACCGCTGTCGTGATCGCAACCCATGACCTCGCGCTGATGGATCAGGTTGATGCGCGTCGCATGATCCTGACGGAAGGGCAGCTCGACATCTATGAATGAGATGACGCGATCCCATCCGGCACAAAGACCGACGCAGCAGCGTGCGACGATGCGTGTCCGCCCGACGGCCCCCATCCTGCCCCCCTCCAATATTCAGGGCAATGCGCTAATTGTCGTCATCGCGATCATGGCCTTCCTCGCCTGCCTGACCTTCGGCGCCGTCAGCATGGTTCGGGCGACCGCCGCAGGCTGGCAAAGCCAGATCTCCCGCGAGATCACCATCCAGATCAAGCCCACGGAAGGGCTGGACATGGATGCGGCCCTGCAGAAAGCCAAGGATCTTGCGCTCGGCTTTGTCGGCACCCAGGCGGGAACAATACTGGACGATGGCGCAACGGCGCGACTTCTGGAGCCTTGGCTCGGTGCCGGGCTCGATCTCAAGGAACTGCCGGTTCCGCGATTGGTCGTCATCACCATCGACGAAGAGAACCCGCCCGATTTTGGAGAGATGCGGGAATTGCTGGCGCAGGAACTCCCTGAGGCCTTTCTCGACGATCACCGCACATGGGTCGACCGACTCGTCTCCATGGCGAGCACTACGGTGATGATTGGAACCGGCGTCCTGGTCCTTGTCTTCACGGCAATGGTCCTGACCGTGATCTTTGCCACCCGCGGCGTGATCGCGGGCAATCGCCACATCGTCGAGGTCCTTCATTTCGTCGGAGCCGAAGGCGGCTTCGTGGCGCGGGAATTCCAGAAGCATTTCCTCAAGATCAGCCTGAAGGGATCGGCCGCCGGGAGCGCACTGGCAGCAGTCCTGTTTGCCACCTTGGGGATCTGGCAGACCAATGCCCGCGCGACCCCCGAAAGCGACCAGACGATGGCCCTGTTCGGAACGTTCTCGCTTGGATGGAGCGGCTATCTGGGCATCCTTGCGACAATGGTCGTCATCGCCCTCCTGACGACACTGACAGCACGCCTGACGGTGATGCGCACGATCGACGAAATCGACCTCATACGCTCGGATCCGGCGAGATCCGACGGCCTTCCCGCGTCGTGACGGATGGGCAGAGGCTGGAGACAAAACCCTGTTCATGACGTGGGACTCGGTCTATTCACTGTCGCATGAGCACGACTCGTCCATCAAAGGGGGAACGCCTGCCTGACAATCCGCGCAGACGTGTTGCCACGCAGCTCTTTTCCCGGAGCAGCAGGCTGAGGCGGGTTGCGCGCTGGATCATCACGGGTTCTCTGATGGTGATCGCAACGATCCTGGGCGGCTTCCTCTGGTTCGCTGACTCGGTCGCTTCGTTACAGCCACCGGAGGGAGTGAAGGCCGACGCGATAGTGGTGCTGACGGGTGGCTATCAGCGCATCGACCAGGCCATGGGCCTGTTGCGTGACGGAGCGGGAAAACGGCTGCTGATCTCGGGCGCGCACCCTTCCACCAGCCCGGCACAGATCCAGAAGATGACGCAGACCCCACCCGACCTCTTCTCGTGCTGCGTCGACATCGGCTATGACGCGATCGACACGATCGGCAATGCCAACGAGATATCACGCTGGATTAATGACAACGGCTTCGCCACCGTACTGGTGGTCACCCAGAACTATCACATGCCCCGTAGCCTTCACGAACTGCGCCGGGCCGATCCGGTAACTGATTTTATCCCTTATCCGGTGGTGAATTCCGACCTGACCCGCAAGGCCTGGTTCGCTGAGCCGGACGTGGTCCGCACCATGATGCAGGAATATGTGAAGGTCCTCGCGGCGAACGTGCGGGACTGGGTCGGGCTCGGCCACCGCACCGGCCTGCGTACCGGAGAGAAATCGGAAGCGTCAGGTTTCAAGGCAACGCTCTGAGCCCAGCCCGCCTTCCATACTTGCATCTGGCCGCTTTTGCTGCTGGCCGTTCTCGTGTAGGCAGCCTTGGTCCACGAGGAAATCCTGCATGCTGATGGTTCGCTCCATCCTGTTCAACATGGCATTCTATGCCAACCTCATCCTTCAGATGATCGTCCTGACGCCGGTCTACTTCGCCCTGCCGCGCAAGAAGGCGTTCCGGATCCCCAAGAACTGGGCACTCTCCAATCACTGGCTGATGGAGAAGATCGTCGGCACAACCTTCGAGATCGAGGGGCTGGAGAATATTCCGGAAGGCGGTTGCATTTTCGCGCCCAAGCACCAGTCTTTCTGGGACACCTTCGCGCTCCTCCCCTGGCAGAAGGACCCGGTCTACATCCTCAAGCGCGAACTGCTGTGGATCCCGCTCTTCGGCTGGTACGTGATGAAGCAGCGGATGATCCCGGTCAACCGCGGCGCCCGTGGCAAGGTGATGGTGGGCGTGATGGAGCGCACGAAACAGGAGATGAACAACGGGCGCCAACTCATCATCTACCCCGAGGGAACGCGCCGTCCGCCGGGCGCCGAGCCGCAATATCGATACGGAATCGCGCGCATCTATCGCGACATTCAGGTTCCGGTGGTGCCGATCGCCATGCATCCGGGGTTATTCTGGCCGCGCCGCCGATCGGTCCGCTTTCCAGGTCATTTCAAGGTGCGCATTCTTCCGGCAATCGAGCCCGGTCTCGACCCCGACACATTCTACCAGACGCTGATCGACCGGCTGGAGAAGGCAAGCGACGAACTCCTCGTGGAAACAGTGGAAGCCAATCCGCACCTCAAGCTACCGCCGACCGCCGCGAAGCGCCTCGCGGAACTGCGGCAGGAGCAGGCGAACGCGACCCCGGCTTAGAGCCGGCGGCTGCCGCTAGTCCAGATCGACCAGCCTGCTCACGCCTTCCAGCCAGTGGTCGCGAATTCCCATCTCGCGGAGGTGGGAGACCGTGTTGAGGACATAGGCGGGGTTGGGGCCGGACTTGCCGACGGCGCTGCGGACGATCTCGGCAGCCTCCCGCGCGTCCAATACCCCCGCATATTGAGCATGCTGCCGGTCGACCACATATCCCAGCGCCCTGACCTGTCGCCGGTCCCCCAGCACCGCAGGCAGAAAACGCTCCTTGTAGACATGCGTGACCAGTTCCCGGGCGCGCAGGTAGGCGAGCACCTCGGCGCGTTCCTCGCTCCGGACACGGAATGCCATGCCGCGGCAGGACCCGCCACGGTCCAGCCCCAGGACCAGACCCGGTCGCTCCGGCGTGCCCCGATGAACATGGGAGCGGACGCAAAGCGAGCGGCGGTAACCGAAGATATGCGCCTCCGCCTTCTCCTCGAACGGGAAGCCCGGGTTCCACATGAGCGACCCGTAGCCAAACACCCAAAATTCGTCCATATCCGGCGCCATGCGTTCCCGTCAGCGTCGTTCGCGCTACATCCGGCCACCTTTGGGAGAACATAATGGCAGCGTCAAGCCGATCCGCTATCGCCAGGAAAGTTTGGCTTCTCGCGCTCGCGATCGTTCTGGTCATCGCCATCTACACCGGCGGCTGGTTCTATGCGGCATCGGCCCTGAAGGAGCGAACGCTTGCGCTGTTGGGCAGCAAACAGGCTGATGGAGTAACCGTCGAATGCCTGGATGCGTCCTATCGGGGCTATCCGTTCCGGATTGGACTGTTCTGCTCCCGCGTCAACCTCGACGATCGCACCCACGGCATTTCGGCGACGCTCGGCGCGCTTCGTTCCGCTGCGCAGGTCTACGACCCGGGCCATATCGTCTGGGAAGTCGATGGACCCGCGGAAGTAAGGACAAGCCACGGTCTGTCCGTGTCATCGAACTGGGAAAACCTGCAATCGAGCCTGGTGGCGAATGATGGCCGGTTAGAGCGCAGCTCGACGGTGATACAGCAGGTGGCCACGAGCCTCGTCTCCACTGCCGCCGGAGAAGCGCTGAACGTTGCCGCAGACAGGACGGAGGTCCATCTGCGCCAGAATGGCAACGATCTGGACGCGGCACTCAGTCTCCAGAATGTCAAAGCAACGGGAGAGGGATTGGCAGCCGTATCATTGCCGACGGGATCGGCCGTGGTCGACGTGACGCTTGTCGGACGTGCCGGCATGGTAGACGGCACGGACCCTAACGGCCTTGCCCTTTATGGCACGGAAGGCGAGATGCGCAGGCTGGCCGTTGATCTTGGCGAAGGACGGCTCGTCACCGTGACAGGCCCCTTCTCCATTGATGGAGACGGCTATCTGTCGGGTCGATTGAAAGTGCAGGTGGAGCAGATCGACGCGTGGCGCGACAGTGTTGCAGCGGCGTTTCCGGATATCGAGCCTGTCCTGAGGACCGTTTCCGGCATGCTCTCGGCCTTGACCGGAGGTGGCCAGAACGCATCGATCGATCTGACGATCGAGCGCGGCAAGGTGCTGGCGGGCGGCTTCATTCCGATCGGCGAGATCCCGCCGATCTGACGCTATTTCTTGGCATCCAGCGCATGGCGCCCGAAGTCCGGAGCATCCACGTCTTGGCCGGCTTCGATGATCGAGCGGCGTACGGCGCGCGTCCGGGTGAAGAGGTCGAACAGTTTGTCGCCCTCGCCCCAGCGGATCGCCCGCTGCAGATAGGCAAGGTCTTCCGAAAACCGCGCCAGCATTTCCAGGATCGCATCCTTGTTGTGAAGGCAGACGTCGCGCCACATGGTGGGGTCGGAGGCCGCAAGACGCGTGAAATCGCGAAAACCGGACGCTGAATACTTGATGACTTCCGATTCTGTAACCGTTTCGAGGTCATCCGCCGTACCGACAATATTGTAAGCGATGATATGCGGCAGGTGCGAGACGATGGCGAGCACCTTGTCATGGTGCTGGGGATCCATCTCGTCGATCCGCGACCCGAGCGCGGTCCAGAAGGCCTTGAGCTTCTCCAATGCCTGCGGGTCGGTGTCCGGCAAGGGCGTGAAGATGCACCAGCGGCCGCGAAAGAGGCCCGCAAAGCCGGCATCCGGACCGGACTTCTCCGTTCCTGCCAACGGGTGGCCCGGAATGAAGTGAACGCCTTGCGGCATGTGCGGGGCCATCTGAGCAATGACCGAAGCCTTGGTCGAGCCGACATCAGTGACGATCGCTCCAGCCTTCAGGTTGGGGGAGATCTGCCTCGCCACCTCTTCCGAGGCACCCACCGGAACGGACACGACTACCAGATCGGCGCCACGCACCGCCTCTGCCGCTGAAGCGACGTAGGCTGTTCCAAGCCCTAGTTCCTCGGCCCGCCGCAGCGTCTCCGGGCTGCGTGTCGAGATGACGACCTCCTTCGCCAGCCCTAGCTCCTTGACGTCGCGGGCGATCGAAGAGCCGATAAGGCCGATGCCGATCAGCGCGATCCGGTCGAAGCGCCCGTCCGTCATGCGCTGCGACCCATGAATTCGCCAAGGGTCTCGATGACGCCGCGGTTCGCCTCTTCCGATCCGACCGTCATGCGCAGCGCGTTCGGGAATCCGTAGCCCTTTACCGCCCGCAGGATATAGCCACGGCTGGTGAGAAAGGCGTCGGCATCCTCAGCCCGCTTGCCGTCGATATCGGGGAAATGGATAAGAAGAAAGTTGGTGACCGAAGGCGTGACCGTGAGGCCGATCGCCTCGAAAGCGTGCGCCAGCTTGCCGAGCCAGAGGTTGTTGTGCTCGACCGCCTTTTCGATGAAGCCCTGGTCACGGATGGCGGCGGCACCGGCGGCAATCGCCGGAGCGTTCATGTTGAATGGGCCACGCACCCGGTTCAGCGCGTCGATGATGGCCGCGGGAGCATACATCCAGCCGATACGGAGAGCAGCCAGGCCATAGGCCTTGGAGAAGGTGCGCGTCATCACCACGTTGCGGCTGCCGGAGACGAGTTCAAGCCCGGCCTCGTAATCGTTGCGGCGGACATATTCCGCATAGGCCGCGTCGAGCACCAGAACGACGTTCTTCGGCAGCCCGGCCTGGAGGCGTCGGATTTCCGACACCGGCACATAGGTTCCGGTCGGATTGCCGGGATTGGCGATGAAGACGATCTTCGTCCTCTCCGTGACGGCGGCCAGGATCGCATCGACATCGACGCGGCACTCCTTCTCCTTGACGACGACCGGCGTGGCACCCGCCGCCATGATCTGGATCTTGTAGACGAGGAAGCCGTGCTCGGTGATGATGCCTTCGTCGCCGGCCCCCAAGTAGACGTGACAAAGGAGGCCAAGCAGTTCGTCCGAACCGTTGCCGCAGAGGATGTTGGCCGCGTTGAGTCCGTGCACGGCGGCGATGGCCTGCCGGAGTTCGGTTGCCTGGCCGTCAGGGTAAATTTCCAGATGGTCCGCCGCACCCTTGAACGCTTCAATCGCCTTTGGGCTGGCCCCAAGAGGAGTTTCGTTCGAGGAAAGCTTGAAGACGCGTGCGACGCCCGGAGCATGTTCCTTGCCCGGCACATAGGCGGCAATGTCCAGGATGCCAGGACGGGGAACAGGCTCGTTGACGACGATGCTCATGAGAACGACCTTCTGAAGGGTACCGGAACCGGCGGATAATGCTGTCGCATTAAAGCCGAAACCGGCCTTTGTCGAGGGTCAGGCCACCGCCCCGCAGCCATCTGCGGCATCCCGTGTGGTCGGCACGCCCTGCGGCGCGAGTACCGGAACGAAGACGCGCCGGGAGGCCCGCGCAGCCACTGGCAGCCCTTGGTATAGGCGCTTCTGCGCCTCGACGATGATGACGCCGGAAAAGACCGGCCAGAAGCGACGGCCCATCCGCTCGATCACGTTCCGGAACCGCAGCACTGTTCGTATTCGCGACGGGGGAAAGAACAGTGCCTCGGCGCTCGCGGCAGGCGTGAAGTTCGTTTCCCGAAGCAGCAGGCTCAACTGCCGGCGCGAATAGGGCCGGCCCGAACCGAAAGGCGTGTGCTCCATTCGGGCCCAGACGCCACGCCGATTGGGCACAACGATGATGAGCCGCCCGCCGGGGGCGAGAACGCGCCACGATTCCTTCAATGTCTCGCGCGGATTCTCGGCGAATTCGAGAGAGTGCACCATCAGAACGCGATCGATCGAAGCGTCTGGCAGCGGCAGTTCTTCATCGAAGACGAGCGCCGTTGCCGAGAGTTCGCCGGATGGCCAGTTAACGGCACCTTGCCCGGCAGGCATGAAGGCGAAGGTGCGCTCGGTATCGGCCCGGAAGCGGTCGAGATAGGGAACCGCATAGCCCAGACCCACCAGCCGCTCCTCTGGAAGCCGCGCCCAGAGAGAGGAGAGCGCGAAGCTGATGGACTGCTCCGCAAGGCGGCCCAGCTGGGAATGGTAGAACTCACGGAGATCGACGATATCTGTATGCATCACAAAAATGCTAGCAGAGAGCGGTTGGACATCATAGCCGGAGCGTCTACATTCACCGGCGGCGCCATCTTTGCAACGGGGACAGCATCATGAAGCCGCTGGAGATCGAAGTCTTTCAATGCCGCAGCGACAATTACGGCGTGCTGGTGCACGACCCCGAAACAGGTCTGACGGCATCGATCGATGCTCCGGAGGAACAGCCGATCCTCGATGCACTTTCAAGGCGCGGCTGGACTTTGACCCATATCCTGACCACCCATCATCATACTGATCATGTCGAAGGCAATCTCGGGCTTAAGGGGCGTTTCGAGCTGGAGATCATCGGCCCTATCAACGAGGCCGTTGCCATACCAGGGTTAGACCGGTCGGTGGAGGATGGTGACGAATTCGAATTCGGTGGCCATACCGTCTGCGTGATCGAGACGCCCGGGCATACTGCCGGCCATGTCTGCTACTATTTCCCGGACGATAAGGTTCTCTTCGCCGCCGACACGCTGTTTGCCCTCGGTTGCGGCCGCCTGTTCGAACGGACTGCCGCCGACATGTGGCACTCCCTCCAGAAACTCTCCGCGCTCCCCGACGAGACAGCAGTCTATTTCGGGCACGAGTACACCCTGTCGAATGCACGCTTCGCGCTGACGATTGATCCGGACAATGCGCGGCTTCAGGAGCGGGTTCGGGAGATCGAAGCAACCCGCGCGGCAAACCGCTTCACCATCCCAACGACGATCGGCCTGGAGAAGGAGACCAACCCTTTCCTGCGCGCCACCGATCCGGCCGTCCGCCGCAACCTCCTGATGGAATCCAGGTCGAACGAGGAAGTGTTTGCGGAGATCCGCAAGCGCAAGGACAGCTTCTAGTCCTCCTCGAATAAGGCGAGACCCACATGGATCCGCAGGACATCATCCGCATCCTCGGCATGCAGCCTCATCCCGAAGGCGGCTGGTACAAAGAGACCTTCCGCGACCCCGCCGGCGGCGGGCGCGGCCATTCCACCGCCATCTACTACCTGCTCCAGGCAGGCGAGCGCTCCCACTGGCACCGGGTACGCGATGCCGCCGAGGTCTGGCACTACCACGCTGGCGACCCGCTGCGCCTGCGGATATCCCTTGATGGCGTCGAGCTGGACACGGTGATGCTCGGTCCGGACATCTTGAAGGGCGAGCGGCCACAGGCGATCGTCCCGGCAGGTGCGTGGCAGGCGGCAGAGACCCTTGGCGCCTATACCCTTGTCGGCTGCACGGTCGCTCCGGGCTTCGACTTCGCCGCCTTTGAGATGGCACCACCCGGCTGGGAGCCGGGATCAGGCTGACGGCAGGCCGGCGACCGCGAGGGTGAATACCAGCTGTGCGGAATAGTAGGTCGCCCACACGAAGTTGCGCAGCAGCCGGCCGAGCGGCGCGGCGGCGCCGACCAGGAATTTCTCCGCTGCAAGAGCCGTGTCGGAGGAAATAAAAAGGGCCGCTCCGAGAAATACAGCGGCATCCGCGACGGACAGCGCGGTAAAGCCCATGGCGCCGATCACGAGCCCATAGATGGCGACGGGCATGGCCAATGGACCCGCCGGCCGCCACAGGACGAGGATCAGCGCCGGAACCAGGATCGCCAGCGCAGCGGCACTGCCGATCCGCCACGCCTCGCCTAGGATGAGGCTCGGCTCCGCCATTGGCCAGAACAGCGCGACATAGGCAAGGTGCGACAGAAGAAAGGAGACGAGCCCAGCGATGAATGCGCGCTCACCATCATAGGCCAGGCAAAGATCGCCGAGCGCTCCAAGGAAAAGCGCCATCACCAGCCAGGTGGCCCCGCCGGCAATCACCGCATAAACTGCAAGAAGGAGCACCGGCGCAGCCTTCAAGGCCGCCCGGCCATGGCCTGCTGGCTTTCCCAGAAAGCGGAAATAGAGAAGCGCAAGCAGAAGCGAAAGAACAAGAACCGGCACTTCCAGCATCGCGGCGCGGCTATTCCGCCAGCGACGGCTGCCGCGATCGCTGCGGCATCAGCATGTCCCGCGCCGCCAGCACCGCGCCGCCAGTAATCAGCAGACAGGCAAGCCCGATGCGCCAGTCCGGCTCGGCAAAACCGCTCGCCACCAAGATCAGTGTCGAAAGCAGCGGCGCAGCATAGCTTGCCGCACCGATGATCTGGATATCGCCGGTCTTGACCCCGTAGTCCCAGGCATAGAAAGCGGCTCCAACCGGAAGCAGGCCGAGCCCCACCACCGCCAGCCACTCGCTCCCACCGGCGGGCCATACCGTCGTCTCTAGAAAAAGATGGCAGAGGAGCGACAGAAACGAGGTAGCGAGGCAGAAGCCGGTGACGACGTCGGTAGAGACGCGGTCGAAGCTGCGCGTCAGCAGGGAGTATCCGGACCAGGTGAAGGCGCAGAGAAACGCCGCGCCATAGCCTAGCGCATACTGGTCATCGAAGGAGATGCCGTTTCTCGAAACGATTGCCACCGTCCCGGCAAGCCCCGCCACCGCACCGGCGACGTGATGCCATCTCAGCCGCTCTCCCGGCAGCAGCGCGGAACCGACGACGATGAAAAGCGGCCACAGATAGGCGATCAGACCTGCCTCGACCGCTGGCGCATTGCGCAGGGCGGTGAAGTAGAGGAAATGGTAGCCAAAAAGGCCTGCGATGCCGATGATCCACACCTTGGGTGGCTGCCGCAGAAGTCTCAGCCGATGCGGCCTCGCAGCAAAAAGAAGAAGGCCTGGAAGACTGCCAATCGCGAAGCTGATCGCGGAAAGCTGGAAGGGCGGCATCTTTCCGGACGCCGCTGTCATTAGTGCCAGCAATGACCACATGAGGATGGCCGTGAAGCCGATAAGCGTCCCGCGTGCCTTCACCATGCCCCCCTCCAGGGCCGATCCAGCCCCGTCAGCCGCCGTACTTCGCGGCCTTCACGTAAACCTGTCCCATGCTCGTCGGAATGCGGGCATAGACGGGAGCATATACATTTACCGATTGCGCCTTGGCAAACCAGATCTCCATCGGGGTCTTCTTCAGGTGCTCGATATCTGAACGCCCGCGACGGAAGCCCGATCTCGGGACGTAGCGGACCTCGCAGACCATCACCTCTCCCGTGAAGCCCTCGGTGGAGAATGTCTCCGTCCCCTTCGGCGTGAGGATCAGGTCCATCCGCGACTCCCCGTCGTAGATCGGAACGCGACTGGGGCAGCTTTTCGCATCGCCGGAGAACACCAGACCGGTCAGTGGATCGAGCACCGAACGCAAATCCTCTGGCGCAACCGGCACCCAGTTGTCGGGCCGCCGCTTCGGCTCCGGCTTCATCACCGAACGCGTCACGTCACCGTTGCGATAGGTCACCTCGTAGACCCGCGTCCGCTTGCCGGTTTTGTAGACGAGGTCATACTGCTCTGCCTGCAGCTTATCACCGCGCTTGCGGCCCGTGACGCTGGTTTCAGCGGAGATCTTGCTGATGATATCCGCAAGTCCCCAGGAGCGAAAACTCCCGGCAATTCGGTAGTCATAGCTGCCGAACTCGCTTGCGAAGGCGGCCTTGGCGATCGGCAGTATGCCAAGCGAGATATCGTATTCGCTGACGTGGCGTATGCCCGCCGTTCCCGCAGGTCCGGCGAACAGCGAGAAGGCGAATGCACTGGCGAGGATGGCCCCACGGCGCCCGGTCATGATCGTGCCTCTATTGATGCGAAAGCGGGGTTCTCATCCCCGTCGCAAAGATATAAACCCGCCACTATGGCAAGAAAATAGCCGGACCCGCTCGGGCGCTCTGGATTCTGTACCCGCAGGTCCGAGGTTTTGGCTTGACTGGACAGACCTCACTGACTATAGAACCGCAACTTTCCAATCAGGCCAGTTGGATCGGCGCGCTGGGCATTGCCCGGAAGTACCATCCGATTGCAGAAGAACAACAAAGGTGTACCCATGTCTCGTATGTGCGAACTGACCGGCAAGGGCGTTCAGACCGGCAACAACGTCAGCCACGCAAACAACAAGACGCGCCGCCGGTTCCTGCCGAACCTGTGCCACGTCACACTGATCTCCGACGCACTCGGCCAGCGCTTCCGTCTGCGCGTCTCGGCGCATGCCCTGCGCTCCGTCGAGCACCGTGGCGGCCTTGACGCCTTCCTTCTGAAGGCTGACGAGAACGAACTGTCGATGCGCGCACGCCTGCTGCGCCGCCAGATCGCCAAGAAGACCGCCGAAGCAGCGGTTGCTGCCTAAGCGCGAATAACATCATCGGTTGCGGGAAGGGCTTGACGGGAAACCGGACAAGCCCTTTCTCTTGAACCCATCGAACTCCAACTGGTGGCATCACCCAGGATAAAAAAATGCGGTACCTTCGCCATACCTCCATCTATGCACTGCTGATGGCAGCTATCGTCGTCGCCTCGAACTTCTTCGTCCAGTTCCCGCTCTCCGGGACGCTGTTTGGCGTCCAGCTCGGCGACCTGCTGACCTGGGGTGCGTTCACCTATCCCGTCGCCTTCCTCGTCACCGACCTCACCAACCGCCAGTTCGGTCCGTCGATTGCGCGACGTGTCGTGCTGGCAGGCTTCGTTGTCGGGGTAGCCGTTTCTTTCTGGACCTCCGTCCCGCGGATTGCCATTGCGTCGGGTACCGCGTTCCTGGTCGGCCAGCTTCTCGATATCTCGATCTTCAACCAATTGCGGCGGCAGACCTGGTGGCATGCGCCGCTGGCTGGCTCGCTGGCTGGCTCGGCGCTCGATACAGCCCTGTTCTTCTCGCTGGCTTTCGCGTCCTCGCTCGCGGTCCTCGGCCCCAATGACGCGTTTGCCATCGAATGGGCGCCGATCCTCGGCATTATGACAACCGAAGCGCCGCGCTGGGTCTCGTGGGCCCTGGGCGATCTCGGCGTCAAGATCCTGGTCGGCTTCGTAATGCTCCTGCCCTATGGCGCGCTGATGAGCGTCTTGAAGCCCATGCCACCCGCCAAGGCCGCAGGCTGACGATGTCCCCACTGGTGGATTAATCCACCAGGCGGAACTCCAGCATGACGTTCCTCTGGAGGAAGGACCGGTTGTCATCGGAGACCAGGATGATGCGGGTTTCGCCATTCTCGATGAGTACGTCGACGCCTTCCATATTGTCGATCTCGGCACCCATGTCGGCCTCGATCAATACCTCCCCGTCCACCAGTGCGCCTGGCTTGATCGAACTGGTTTCGATGCGCCGCAGACGCATGCCAACACCCTTGAGATAACTGAACCGACGCTCCAGCAGAAGCAGGTCGCCATCCGGCAGAAATGCGCCGTCGGTAACCGCCCAAGGGTCCTGCCTCGCCACCTTGAAGACGCCCTTGCGGGCCCCGCTGAGGACGGCTGCAAACAGGTTTCCATCGCCGTCGATACTTCTCTCCGCCACCGCCACCAGCGCGCCTTCAAGGGGTCCATCTTTCGGCGAACTCACCAGCGTTTCGATGCCGCCATTGGCACGAAGCTCCCCGCGCGAAATTACCATCTCTACGGATTGTGGCCTCGCCTTTGCATAACCCGGATCAGGATAGGCGTCGATCCGGTGCCGGCGCTCATAGCTGACGATCAACCGTCCCGGCTGCAGCGCGAGCCCTTCAGCGTCGATGTCGGACTTCGAAGGCTTCCGGCCCCTGGTATCTTGCATGGCACTGATCGACAGGGAAGAGAAACGGGACAGTCGGCCCCCTGCATCGCGCTCTATGGATCCGGTGAGCCACTCGCCGGTATCCTGTACGGCCACAAAATCGCGCCCGTTCGGCCGGAAGCGGATGGCGGAGACGCCGCCGAGTCGGCTGTCGGATGACGAGAACTGGAAGCCGCCAACGAATTCAAGCGACCCGAAGCGGCTCTCGGCAGATCCGGGCTGGAACTGCCTGATAGGCGAGGTTTGGAGAGGCAATAGATCCGTCGCCGGAGCCACTGGCACTACGGCGGCCAAACTCATGATCGCCGCCAGAAGCAAGCTTCGGCGCATCGTGTACAGCTTCGTCACCCGGCGCGCCGCATCCTGCCTGCGCTGCGGCCGCCATTCTCCTCGAACAGCGCGGCAAGCTGCTCCGTCATCGCGCCGGCAAGTTCGTCAGCATCGACGATGGTCACGGCCTTGCGATAGTAGCGGGTGACGTCATGACCGATGCCGATCGCCAGGAGTTCGACGGGCGAGCGCGTCTCGATCTGCTCGATGACCGCGCGAAGGTGCCGCTCCAGATAGTTGCCCGGATTGACGGAGAGCGTGGAGTCGTCGACGGGCGCGCCATCTGAGATCATCATCAGGATCTTGCGTTGCTCCGGCCGGCCGATCAGGCGATTATGCGCCCACATCAGCGCCTCGCCGTCGATATTCTCCTTGAGCAGGCCCTCGCGCATCATCAGCCCGAGGTTGCGGCGCGAGCGACGCCAAGGCGCATCGGCAGACTTGTAGACGATATGACGAAGATCATTGAGGCGGCCCGGATTGGCCGGTTTCCCGCTCGCCAGCCAGCTTTCGCGCGATTGCCCGCCCTTCCAGGCCTTGGTGGTGAAGCCGAGGATTTCGACCTTGACGCCGCAGCGCTCCAGCGTGCGGGCAAGGATATCGGCACAGGTGGCGGCGACCGTGATCGGGCGCCCACGCATCGAGCCGGAATTGTCCAGCACAAGAGACACGACCGTGTCCCTGAACTGCGTGTCCCGCTCCTTCTTGAAGGAAAGGGGCTGCATCGGATCGATGACCAGGCGCACCAGCCGGGCGGAGTCGAGATAGCCTTCTTCGAGGTCGAAATCCCATGAACGGTTCTGCTGCGCCATCAGGCGGCGCTGCAATCGGTTCGCCAGTCGCCCCACGGCCCCCTGGAGATGCGACAGTTGCTTGTCGAGGAAGGCGCGCAGGCGGTCCAGCTCAGCCTCGTCGCACAGCTCCTCTGCGAGGACCTCCTCGTCAAATTCCTGCGTGAAGATACGATAATCGACCTTCTCGTTGAAGTCGTCGAACGGGCTGTGTGGCCGCTTGGTCTCGCCGGGCGTCTCCGAATGATCGTCCGCCTCATCCGACATGTCGTCGTCGGACATTTCGGCGCCATCCATCTCGCCTTCGTCCATCTCATCGTCGGCAGCTTCGCTCTGCTCCGCCGGCGCGGCATCGGAACCAGCCTCCTCCTCGACCTCCTCGTTCTCGGTCTCGTTGCTGCGGGGCTGCTCGTCGTCGTTCGGGTTCTCCATCTCCTCGGGCTCGGACTCCTCGTCCCCGAGGTCTTCGGCCACCTGCATCGACGAGAGCATGTGGCGCACGAGCTTCCCGAAGGCCTGCTGGTCTTCGATGGCTCCCTTCAGGCTGTCGAGATTGGTACCCGCCTTTTCCTCGATAAACGGGCGCCAGAGTTCGAGGACCTTGCCGGCACTTTCCGGTGCCTTGGTGCCGGCGAGCTTCTCGCGCACCAGCATGGCCATGGCTTCAGCCAGCGGCGCGTCTTCCTGGCGCTCGATCCCGGAAAAATTCGCCTTGGCGTATTTCTCGGCATTCATGGAGTTGAGGTTCGCGGCAACGCCCGTCATGCGCAATGCACCGAGCGATTCGACCCGGGCCTGCTCCACGGCATCGAATACGCTACGAGCATCAGAGCCCTGGGGAGAGAGGCTCGCATGCGTGCCGGTATCGTGACACGCGATTCGTAACGCCATGGAGTCGCCAAGCCCGCGGGTTACCGCAAGTTCATGCGCCGTCGGACGTTTCGATATCTCCGGCAGCCGGATACGCTCTCCCGCCATTCCGGGACGTTCATTGGCAAAGCTGACCTCCACCTCCGAGTCTCCGGCGATGGAGCGGACACAACCGGTTATCGCCCGGCGCATCGGCTCGGTGTCTACCGGGCCGCCCGACCTGCTCTTCTGGTTGTCTCCGGGGCCTGCCATTCTGATCCTGCCTCAGGCTCCGAGCACGATATTCGCCGCGCTCTCCTTCAGCTCGACACCGAAAGCACGCTGGTACTGCTCCGCGACTAGCGTCCGCTCAAGTTCGTCACACTTGTTGAGGAAGGTGATCCGGAAGGCGAAGGCCACGTCACCGAAGATCTCGGCATTCTCCGCCCAGGTGATGACCGTACGCGGACTCATGACCGTCGAAAGATCGCCGTTTATGAAGGCGGAGCGGGTGAGATCTGCGACGCGCACCATCTTGGAGACCGTCTCACGGCCCTCGGCCGTCTTGCCGAAGCTCTTCACCTTGGCGGCAACGATGTCCACTTCCTTGTCGTGCGGCAGGTAGTTCAGCGTCGTGACGATCGACCAGCGGTCCATCTGCGCCTGGTTGATCTGCTGCGTGCCGTGATAGAGGCCGGTCGTGTCGCCAAGGCCGACCGTGTTGGCGGTGGCGAACAGGCGGAAGGCTGGATGAGGGCGAATGACCCGGCTCTGGTCGAGAAGCGTCAGGCGGCCCGAGGATTCCAGAACGCGCTGGATGACGAACATGACGTCCGGGCGGCCCGCATCATATTCGTCGAAGACGAGCGCGACATTGTGCTGGTACGCCCAGGGCAGGATGCCGTCCTTGAACTCGGTGACCTGCTTGCCATCCTTGAGGACGATCGCGTCCTTGCCGACGAGATCGATACGGCTGACATGACTGTCCAGGTTGACGCGCACGCACGGCCAGTTGAGGCGCGCTGCGACCTGCTCGATATGCGTGGACTTGCCGGTACCGTGATAGCCGGAGACCATGACGCGTCGGTTGTGCGCAAAACCGGCGAGGATGGCGAGCGTCGTGTCGCGATCGAAGAGGTAGTCGGGGTCTAGGTCGGGAACATAGGGGTCGCCGCTGCTATAGGCCGGCACCCTGATGTCGGTGTCGATGCCGAAGACCTCCCGGACCGAGACTGACGTGTCGGGAAGGTTCGAAATATCCAGATCGATCTTGCTCATTATCTCTCCAAGGCGCGAGCCACCGCCCGGCCGCCATAGCCTCTGCCATTCGTTGTATCGCTTAGCAGAAACCGGCTTGCTTCAACAACTGATATGCTTGGATTACGGCGCGAAAACGTTCCTCGGAACCTCGGTCGCCGCCATTGGCGTCCGGGTGGTGCTTCTTGACCAATTGCTTGTAGCGGCTCTTGATCTCGTCGGACGTGGCGCTTGCTGTGAGGTCCAGCGTATCGAAGGCCTTCGCCTCTAACGTCTTCAGCTTGCGGGCCTGCGGGCGGGGCCGCGAGCTCTCTCCCTGGGCCACGAAGCCGAAGGGATCCTTAATCCTGTTGTGTGAGGCGGCTGAGCCGGAACGCATGGTCGAGTGAAGCGGCGCAGTCTTCGATGCCTTGTTCACCCCCATCGTCCAGGTCGGTCGGTGGCCCGTTATCGCTTCCTTCTGGTAGCGGGCGATCTCGCTATCGGAGAGGCCCGAGAAATAGTTGTAGCCCTTGTTGTAGTCCTTCACATGCTCGAAGCAGAACAGGAAGAACTGCCCCTCGGCATTGCGCCCGACCGGCGCCCGGTGAACGCCGGGCTTGTCGCATCCATCCCACTGACACACCGGCGCCTCCACGGCAGTTTCCTGCTGCGGCTTCCGGCGCGTGCGAATGCGATCGAAGTATTTGGAGTCGAGTTTCATACGGGGTCATTATGGGGTTCGGGCAGAGGCGCTACAAGAATTGACAAAGCGGTTTCTTGCTGGTTTCTGGGTAGCCCCCTTTCCCTGTCTCGGAGGCGATATGTCCATCAAAGCCCAGATCGAATCACTCCTCCAGGACGGGCTGCATCCGGAGCAGATCGAGGTCATCAACGAAAGCCATCAGCATGCGGGCCATCAGCCGGGTTTCGACGGCGCCGGAGAAACGCACATGCGGGTCAGGATCGTCGCCACGCAGTTCGGCGGCATGAGCCGGCTGCAGCGCCACCGGGCCGTCAACGACCTCTTGAAGCCCGTGCTGGATGCCGGACTGCACGCCCTGGCGATCGAGGCCGCAGCACCGGGAGAGCCCCGACGGTGGTAAGCCTCATTCGGCGGGAAGGTTCACTTCCGCCGGTCGGATCCTCAGGCGGGTAATCCGGTTTTTCTCGCGCTTCATGATGATGAAGCGCTTGCCGTAGAAGGTGAAGGCCTGCCGCTCCCGCGGGATCAGCTTCGATTCGTGGATCACCAGGCCCGCGATCGTGGTTGCCTCGTCGTCGGGCAGGTTCCAGTCGAGCGCCCGGTTCAGGTCGCGGATCGGGACCGATCCGTCGACGATGATAGAGCCATCGGCCTCCTGCCGCACGCCTTCGATCTCCAGGTCGTGCTCATCGGATATGTCTCCGACGATTTCTTCCAGGATGTCCTCGAGCGTGACGATTCCCTGCACTTCCCCATACTCGTCCACGACAACGGCGAAGTGGACCTTGCGGCGAAGAAATGCGTTGAGCTGGTCCTTCAGCGTCGTGCTGTCCGGGACGAACCACGGCTTCTGGGCGATCTTGACGATATCCAGGTTCTCCGGCTCGACATTCGGCTCCGCCAGCGCCCGCAGGAGATCCTTGGCATGGACGACGCCGATGATGTTCTCCGTCGAGTTCCGCCAGACCGGCATGCGGGTAAACGGACTCTCCAGAACCGTCCTAACCGCCACCTCAGGCGGATCGTCGGCATTGACGGCCCTCATGACGGTACGATGCTTCATGACGTCGGAGACTTCGAGCTCCTCCAGATCGAGCAGCCCGCCGACACGGTCGCGATCCGCCTTCTTGAAGCCGCCCTCGCGGTGAAGATGGTCGAGAGCACTCCGGAGCTCCTCGTGGGCGGAGAGCATGGAGCCTTCGCTCGAGAGGTTGATCCCCACCAGGGAGAGTAGCCCGCGGACGAGGGCGTTGACCCCGCTGGAGAGGGGACCGACCACGACCACGAAGAGACGCACCACCGGAGCCACCACCATCGCGAAGCGGTCGGGTGAGGAGATTGCCCAGCTCTTGGGAAGCACTTCCGAGAAGATCACCAGCAGGACCGTCATCAGAAGCGTGGCGAACGCCACACCCGAATCTCCGAAGAGGCCGAGGAAGAGACTGGTGGCGAGCGACGATGCCAGGATGTTTACCAGGTTGTTGCCGATCAGAAGTGCACCGATCAGGCGGTCGCGACGCCGGATCAGGGAGGCGACCACACCGGCCCGTTGATCGCCGTTCGCCTCGAGCGTGTGCATTCTCGCCGGAGAGGCTGCCGTAAGCGCCGTCTCGGAACCGGAGAAGAAGGCCGAGGCGCCGATCAGAACGAGGATCGAGACGACCGTCAGCCAGTATTCCGAGAGCACGGAGACAAAGGTTTCCATCATCAGGATCGCATGTCCTCCAGAAAGCTAGCGACCTCCGATGGCGGCACATCATCGGCGACGAACGAATGCCCCACGCCGCGGGTGAGGATGAAGGTGAGCTTGCCGCCCTTGACCTTCTTGTCCTGGGCGATCGCATCCAGGAGAACATCGGTCGGCGGCAGTTCGCCCTCGATGTCGGTGATCCGCGTCGGCAGGCCGACCTCGGACAGATGCGCGGCAACACGCTGCGCGTCATCCGGGCTTGCAAGATTCAGCCGGGCGGAGAACTGATGCGCGAGCACCATGCCGATCGCGACGCCCTCTCCGTGGACGAGGCGGCTGCTGTCGTAGGCCGTTGCCGCCTCGAGAGCGTGGCCAAAAGTGTGCCCGAGATTGAGCAGGGCGCGACGACCCGTCTCCCGCTCGTCCTCGACGACCACGTCTGCCTTGGCCTGGCAACTTATGGCGATCGCCTCGTTCCGTTCCGGGCCACCCTCGAAGACCTGCTTCCAGTGCTTCTCGAGCCAGTGGAAGAAGTAGGGCTTGTCGATCAGCCCGTACTTCACGACCTCGGCATAGCCGGCCCGAAATTCCCGCGGCGACAGGCTATCGAGAACGGCTGTGTCGGCAAGCACCAGGTCGGGCTGGTGGAAGGCGCCCAGAAGGTTCTTGCCATGGCGCGTGTTGATGCCCGTCTTGCCGCCCACGGAGGAATCCACCTGGGCAAGAAGCGAGGTCGGGATTTGCACGAAGCGCACTCCCCGACGCACGATGCCCGCTGCAAAGCCGGCCAGATCGCCGATGACGCCGCCGCCGAGAGCGATCACGGCATCGTTGCGCTCGATCTTCGCCGACAGCACCATATCCGCAACCGCCGCCAGATTATCGAAGCTCTTGGTCTTCTCGCCTGCCGGCAATGTCAGCGAGACGGCCTCGATACCGTCCGTCTGCAGGCTGTCCATGAGCGGTGCCAGGTAATGCGACGCGACGTTCTCGTCGGTGATGATCGCCGCCCGCCTGCCCTTCAGGCGTGCCGTGAATTCTCCGCCCGCACGACCGATGAGCCCAGGGCCGATCAGGATGTCGTAGGCACGCTCCCCGAGGGGGACGTGGACGATACGCTCCTCCGCAGGCCTGAGCATTGCAGCACTCATTTCCCCTGACCTTTCTCTGCGAGTTCGACAACTGCAGACAAAACGTTCGTCACCATGGTCTCCTTGCGGACATTGCCGGAATACACGGTGAGGTCCGCCTCTGCATAAATCGGGTAGCGATGATTCATGAGGTTCTCGAGGGTCGCCTTCGGGTTTTCCGTCTTCAGGAGCGGCCGATGGTCACGTTTGTTGACCCGCTCCCACAGTACATCGAGGTCCGCTTTCAGCCAGACGGATATGCCGCCCTGCTTGATAAGCCTGCGGGTATTGTCGTTGATGAACGCCCCTCCGCCCGTCGAGATGACGCGCGGTCCGCCCTTCAGCAGCCTGTCGATCACCCTTGCCTCCAGCGCCCGGAATTCGGGCTCACCATAGCTGGCGAACAGTTCGGCGATCGTCATCCGGGAGACCTTCTCGATCTCTCCGTCGGTATCCACGAAGGGAATGGAGAGAGCCTGCGCCACCATCTTGCCGATCACCGACTTGCCCGCCCCCATTAGGCCGACGAAGACGAGGTTGCGCTTGCCAAGGGCAGCGCGAGCCTGTTCCGCAAGCGAGGACGCCGCGACGGGTGCTAAGAGGTCTGTCATAGGCCTTTATCCATTTCGTCAACGGTATCGACAAATGGACCGGCAGCGTCAAGTCGTGCTTCCGCGAAAGAGGTTGCTCGCGGCGGGCTTGCCTGACTGCAAGGGTTTACGCATATAGTGCGCGCTCGCACCGGAGTGCGTACGGAGCCGTCCATCTATGCCCACCCTCTTTCGCTTCCTCTTCATCCTGACGGCCATCGCCGGCGTGATCTATGGGAGCATGGTGGCCCTCGTCCTCCTCGTGGAACCACGCGAGCGGGAAGTCTCCGTGCGGGTTCCGTCGGAGCGCCTGAACCCCGCCCCCAAGGAATAGTCGGCCATGGCCGACCTCTCTCACGCCCACATCGAGGCCTTTCTCGAGATGATGAGCGCAGAGCGCGGCGCCGCCAGCAACACACTTGCATCCTATCAGCGGGACCTCGACGACCTCCATTCCTTTCTGGCGGCAAAGAAGGTCTCCCCCGTCACCGCCGGCAGCAGGGATCTCAGCGCCTACCTCTCGGACCTCGGGAGAAAGGGATTTGCCCCCAGCTCCCAGGCACGCAGGCTGTCGGCGATGCGGCAGTTTTACAAGTTCCTCTATGCCGAGGGACTGAGGGGCGACGACCCGACATCCACCCTGGACAGCCCAAAGAAACGCAGGACGCTGCCGAAAACCATGAGCGAGGACGCCGTTACGCGTCTTCTGGAGCAGGCGGCACGAGAGGCGGATGATCCATCGCCGGGCCAGTATGTCCGTCTTCGCATGCTGGCCCTGCTCGAACTCCTCTACGCCACCGGCATGCGCGTCAGCGAGCTCGTGTCCCTGCCCGCCCGCGTCCTCGGCCAGGAAGGGCGCTTCCTGATCATCCGGGGGAAGGGCAACAAGGAACGGCTCGTCCCGCTTTCGAAATCCGCGATCGACGTCCTGCAACGATACGGACAGGCCCGGCAGGCGGAACTGGCGGAAGCAGGCGACAACCCCTGGCTTTTCCCTTCGCCGGGAAAGGATGGGTACCTGCCGCGCCAGGTCTTTGCCCGCGACCTGAAGGCAATTGCAGCACGGGCCGGACTTAGAGCCGCCGCAATTTCACCGCACGTCATGCGCCACGCGTTCGCGAGCCACCTGCTGCAGCATGGAGCGGACCTGCGCATCGTTCAGGAACTGCTCGGTCACTCCGACATTTCCACCACACAGATATACACTCATGTGCTCGAGGAACGGCTGAGGCAACTGGTGCAGACGCACCACCCCCTTGCAAAAACCGGCGAAAACCGGGAATAGAAGGCCGCCGCCAAGCCAGAATGATCGGAACACGGATCTCATGCAGACTTATCTCGACTTCGAAAAGCCTATCTCAGACCTCGAGGGGAAGATCCACGAACTGAAGAAGCTTGCCGCTGAAGACGAGAGCATCGATACGTCCGAAGAAATAGCAAGGCTTGAGGGACGCGTTCGCGAAGCGACCGAAGAGATCTATTCGAAGCTGAACGCCTGGCAGAAGACCCAGGTGGCGCGTCATCCCCAGCGCCCGCATTTCGTCGATTATGCGTCGCATCTGCTGACTGACTTTACGCCGCTCGCCGGGGATCGGGGTTTCGGCGAGGATGCGGCAATCCAGGCCGGCCTTGCACGCTTTCGCGGACAGCCTGTCGCCGTGATCGGCCAGGAAAAGGGCCACGACACGAAGAGCCGCCTCAAGCACAATTTCGGCAGCCCTCGTCCTGAAGGCTATCGCAAGGCGATACGCGTCATGGAAATGGCCGACCGTTTCGGCCTGCCGATCATCTCGCTGGTAGACACCGCAGGCGCCTATCCGGGTGTCGGGGCGGAGGAACGTGGACAGGCGGAAGCAATCGCCCGTTCCACCGAAATGTGTCTTGCAGTGCGCGTTCCCATGGTCTCGGTCGTCATCGGCGAGGGCGGCTCCGGCGGAGCCATTGCCATTGCGACAGGCAATCGCGTCTACATGCTCCAGAACGCGATCTATTCGGTGATTTCGCCCGAAGGTGCGGCATCCATCCTGTGGCGGGATTCGACCCGTGCCAAGGAAGCCGCCACCAATATGCGGATCACGGCGGAAGACCTTAAGGAGTTGGGCATCATCGACGACATTATCCCCGAGCCCGTCGGCGGCGCTCACAGGGATCCGCAAACGGTTATCACGTCTACCGGAAATGTCATCGAGGGGGCCTTGGCAGAACTCGGCAAGCTCTCGGGGGACGAGGTGCGCGCCGCACGGCGCCAGAAGTTCCTGCAGATCGGCCGTAACCTCTGAAGGGTGCTGTCTTAGCTCAATTTGGCCACATTGCTGATCAGGGTGGCACTTAGCCGCAGTTTTGCTATACAGACGGGGACGAGCGGTTAAGAAGATGTAAAGATTACCGCTTCATTATCGCTGCTGTTACGCAGATACTTATGTCCGCAATACACAGTCACGTGGTCCTATGCCGATGCGCCTGAAAAACATCGCTCTCGCTCTCGCACTCGCGACTGCCCTTGCAGGCTGCAATGACACTCTCGATTCCGTCGACGTGTCCAAGATCAAGAACAAGGTCGAACACCCCCTGCCCTCGCGCATTGTCGCTGAGATGCAGAAGAAGAACATGCCGCGCACGTCGCCGATCATGATCCGCATCTTCAAGGAAGAAGGTGTCCTGGAGGTCTGGAAGGCGAAAGCCGACAACCGTTTCGACATGATCTCGAGCTACCAGATCTGCGCGTGGTCGGGAAAGCTGGGCCCGAAGAAGAAGGAAGGCGACAGGCAGGCACCCGAAGGCTTCTACAACCTGACGCCGGCGCATCTCAATCCGAACTCCAAGTACTTCCTCGCCATCAATACCGGCTTCCCGAACCGCTATGACCAGGTCAACGGCCGGACCGGTTCCAACCTGATGATCCACGGCGCCTGCTCCTCGTCCGGATGCTATTCGATGACGGACGAGCAGGTTCTGGAAATCTATGCCTTTGCGCGCGACGCCTTCAAGGGTGGTCAGTCCGCCGTGCAACTGCAGGCCTTTCCCTTCCGGATGACGGCGGAAAACATGGCCCGCCACCGGGGCAGCGAGCACTACGACTTCTGGCAGATGCTGAAGACCGGCTACGACAACTTCGAGGTGACGAAGCGTCCCCCCGAGGTGAATGTCTGCGAGAAAAAGTACGTCTTCAACCAGCAGGTCGAGGGCGCAGCGACCTTCAACGCAGCGGCAGCCTGCCCGCCGATGTCGACACCCCCGGGCTTGATGGCCGCTCTCGCATCCCATCAGCAGAGCTACGATGTAGCCTATACGAAGGCCGTCAAGAAGCTTGACGGCATGGTCTGGTACGAGCCCTCTGAAGCCGAGCGAAAGGCCGTGGTTGCCGAGAAGCGCAAGGGCCGGGACATTGCCTATGCCCCGACCGGTACCTCTCTCGAAGCCGGCAAGCTGATGAAGCGCGAGGAGTTCGAGGCGCTGATGGCGAAGCGCACGGCGCCGGAAAACAAACCCGCAACGACCATGCTTGCCTCGACGTCCGCCCGTCCGGCAACGGCGGCGGAGCGTATGAAGCAGGACCGCCTGCCGCGCCAGCAGAGCGAAATGGCAGGGGCCGCCCCGACTGCAGAGCCGACGGCCACGGCCGATGCTTCGTCCACCACGGTGCCGATCCCGGTCCAGAATCCGATGGCCTATGCTGCCCCGCCGGTTTCGGACAGCAAGAAACGGCCCTTCTGGAAGTTTTGGTCGCAGGAATGACGTCGGGGACGCTGGACTCCGCCTATGACTTGCGGGGTCTCAAATGCCCTCTTCCGGTGCTCAAGACCCGCCGGCGGCTGAAGTCGATGCGCTCTGGCGACGAGCTTATCATCAAAACGAGCGACCCCTTGGCCGGCATCGACATTCCGCACTTCTGCCGGGAGGAAGGCCACGAACTGCTGCAGTCGGAAACAACCGAAGACGGCCACCGCTTCTGCATCCGGAAGGGATGACCGGGGAGGCAACCGTTACATCCGCAGTCCAGGGACGGCCAACGGATTGTCTTCAAGCGCGGCACGATCGGGACGGTCAACGCGCGGTTGGCCGGTGAAGGCGGCAAAGAGATCCGACACGAACTCTTCCGACAGCCCCTGCGTGATCAGCACCATGCGCGTACGTCGATCCAAGCCTGCCGGCCAGGCATCGAGCCGCTGGGGCGGGTGAAAGATGGACTGCACGCCGTGCAGCACCAGCGGCCGGTCCGGATTGTCCGACAGCGCAACCACCGCCTTCATACGCAACAGCTTCTCTCCATGTGCAGAGCGAAGCAGATCCACGAACATGTCGATGGCCGCAGGATCTATGGGGCGATCGCTGACCAGCGAGAACGAGCGAATGTCCTCGCCATGCCGATTGACGTCGTGATGGTGGTGGTGATGGTCATCATGATGATGGTGGTCACCGTGGTCATGATGATGATGGCCATTCCCTTGAGAGACCATCAGTTCGTCCTGCAACCATCGCCCGACATCAGGGCTCTTAGTCGCAGGGTCATAGAGACCATTGGCGAGGATCGCAGCACTCGCGGCTTCCGGAGCGTCGCCGTCCACTCGAGGCGCCCGCGGGTTCAGCCCCGCCAGGCGCGCCTCCAACGCCTCCAGCCGAGCTGCATCGGTCAACGACTTCTTCGAGACGATGAGCCGGTCCGCCACCGCAACCTGCTTTACGGCTTCCGCATGCCGGTCAAGGGTTGCCAGACCATGCACAGCATCGACGACGGTGATGACGCCGTCAAGCTCGAAGTTCTGGGCGATGACCGGGTGTCCCATGATGGATTGCATGACGGGTGCGGGATCCGCGAGGCCGGTCGTCTCGATGACGATCCGCCGCAACGGCTTCAGCTTTCCGGTCTGGATGGCATCCATGAAATAGGCAAGTGTATCGACCAGCTCTCCCCGTACCGTGCAGCACAGGCAACCGTCTGACAGTTGAACCAGCGCGTCGCCCGACGCTTCCACGAGCAGGTTGTCGATCCCCACCTCGCCGAACTCGTTGATGATGACCGCGGTATCGGTAATGGCCGGATCCTTCAGGATCCGGTTGAGAAGCGTCGACTTTCCGGCGCCGAGAAAGCCGGTGAGAATCGAAACGGGAATGCGGCCGGAAGCAGGAGACATGGCCTCGGCTCAGAACGTCGGCCGCGGGAGCGGGATCGGCACATTGGCGATCTCGTTCTGGCCCTTGGTGCTCGCCGCGACTTCCGAACCGGGAATCAGCCCCGCAAAACTGTAGCGCGGCGGCCGCGACATCTCCTTGATGTGAGGAGAATGCACGATCATCCGCCCGGCATCGTCGCGGCCTTCGCTGCGCACCTTTGCCGCCCGCGGATTGCAGATTTCGGCACTCACGTCGTTGACGGTAGCGGTGTCACCATAGGGAGCAAGGGCGGAAAGTGGTATTCCTTGGCCCTGAGGCGCGGAAAGGCCCTTCTGCAGGAGATCGGCGGATTCGTCCGCACGACCCGCAAGGCTGTCGGAGCCGAGAACGACGGAAATGACGGTGCGGCCGTTCCGCGTCGCCGACGACACCTGATTGAAGCCGGATGCGCAGATGAAGCCCGTCTTCATGCCGTCAGCGCCGTCGAAGCGGCCGACGAGCATGTTGAAATTGGAATAGTTCTTCTTGCCGGTACTGACACCCTCGAGCGCAAAATATCCGGCATACTCAGGAAACTCCCGCTTCAGCTGCATGGCGAGAACGGCCATGTCCCGGGCAGTCGTATACTGTCCCTTGCCCGGCAGGCCATGCGGGTTGATGAATCGGGTCGAGGTCATCCCCAATCGTCCAGCCTCGGAGTTCATCATCACGATGAACTCGTCGAGGGTGCCACCGACAGTCTCCGCGACGGCCACCGCAATGTCATTGGCGGATTTCACCAACAACAGCTTGAGGGCACTGTCGAGCGTGAGCTTCGAGCCCGGCTTGAAATACATCTTGCTGGCCGGCTGGTCCGCGGCCTTCTTGCTCATGACCACTTCCGTATCCAGCGCCAGCCTGCCGGACTTTAGAGCCTTGAAGGTCACATAGGCGGTCATCAGCTTGGTGAGGGAGGCGGGATACCATTTGCTGAACGCCTCTTCATGGGCGATCACCCGGCCCGTACGGACGTCCACGACCATGCTCGGATTGGCATGTGCAGCACCCGCCGACGCGATCACCACAACGGCAAGTACGGATGCCATCAACCGGGGAAAACGCGGCAGGCTAGGGCGATTGTTCGGCAAGACGGTAACCTCGTTGTGTCGGAAACGAGCGTGGCCATAGGTGGCCTATGTGGCCAAGCAATGGCAAAGAAGATTGATTGCGTCAATCGCAACGGCCACTATGCAGTGGGACGAGGATTCACGATCTCGTATGCATGGCCCAAGGGAAAAGAATGCCGACCATCAACCGAGCCGCCGAACTACAGGCGGAAGCGACGGAATGGCGCCGCCATCTGCACCAGCATCCCGAAATTCTCTACGACGTTTACGACACTGCCGCGTTCGTCACGGCGCGGCTTCAGGAGTTCGGGGTGGACGAGATCGTTGGCGGCATTGGCGGTACCGGCGTCGTCGGAATCATCCGCGGCCGGGGACCGGGCGAACGGACGATCGGGCTGCGCGCCGACATGGACGCCCTGCCGCTTGAAGAGATGACGGGCAAGCCGTGGAGCTCGAGAATATCCGGCCGCATGCATGCCTGCGGGCATGACGGCCACACCGCCATGCTGCTCGGTGCGGCAAAATACCTTGCCGAAACCCGCAACTTCAACGGAGCCGTGGCAGTCATCTTCCAGCCGGCCGAGGAAGGCGGCGCCGGAGCGCTGGCGATGATCCAGGACGGACTGATGGAGCGGTTCCGGATCGACGAGGTCTATGGCATGCATAACATGCCAGGCATACCGATCGGCCAATTTGCAATCCGTCGGGGCGCCATCATGGCCGCCCCCGACAAGTTCGCCATCACCGTCAGGGGCCGCGGCGGCCACGCGGCCCAACCGCACCGAACGATCGACCCCATCCTCGTCGGCACCCAGATCGTCGGCAGTCTGCAGGCAATTGCCGCGCGCAATGCCGACCCGCTGGCATCCGTCGTCATTTCGGTGACCCGCTTCCAGGCGGGAACGACCCACAACATCATTCCCGACTGTGCCGAGCTCGGCGGAACCGTCCGCAGCCTCAACGAGGAGGTTCGCGATCTCGCCGAGCAGCGCATCCGCCAGATCGTCGCCGGCATCACCCTGGCCCATGATGCGAATGCGGAGATCCACTACGAGCGCAATTGCCCCGTGACCATCAACCACGATAGCGAAACCGGACACGCCGCACGGGCAGCCACGGAGGTGGTGGGCATGGCCAATCTCGATCTGGAGGTGGAGCCTTCGATGGCCGGGGAGGACTTTGCCTACATGCTGAGGAACCGCCCCGGGGCCTTCATCTTCATCGGCAACGGCGACAGCGCGCCTCTCCACAACCCCGCCTATGACTTCAGCGACGAGGCGATCGCCTACGGCATTTCCTATTGGGTGCGGCTGGCGGAACAACGCCTCGCTGATTGACGGCGGTGAACGGAGCCGGAAGCTCGCCTGCCCCGCCCCATGAAAAGGCTTGGCTTCGGCAGGCGCCTTTTGTATGGATGCTGGCAATGGTCCCGTAGCTCAGCAGGATAGAGCACCAGATTCCTAATCTGGGGGTCGCGCGTTCGAATCGCGCCGGGATCGCCACCCCTCAAATCCTTGCGTTGGAAGATTGCGCTCGGCAAAACCGGCCGTGCGCCCAGCTGACGTGGGGACTACACCACCCGGAAACGCACCTCGTCGAGGCCTTCCACGTATCCGATCATCTCATCGCCCCTGGAGATTGCGCCGACGCCCGCCGGGGTCCCGGCGAAGATGAGGTCGTCGGCCTTCAGCTCGAACATGCGTGAGAGATAGGCGATCATCTCCGGCACCTTCCAGATCATCTGGTTGAGGTCGCCAGCCTGACGGGTCTCGCTGTTCACCTTCAACCAGATCCTCCCTGCGCCGGATGTCCGACATCGGAGACCGGATGGAGGGGGCCACAGGGCGCCGATGCTTCGAAAGCCTTGCCGTTTTCCCAGGGCCGGCCAAGTTTCTTGGCCTCCCCCTGAAGGTCGCGTCGAGTCATGTCGAGCCCCACGGCATACCCATATACGCAGTCGAGTGCATGCTCCGCCGGGATATCCCGGCCACCCTTTGCAAGCGCCACCACCAGTTCCACTTCGTGGTGTACGTCGCTGGACATCGCGGGATAGGGGAAGTCCTGGCCGAGGGCAACGATCGTGTCAGGGTTCTTCTGGAAGAAGAACGGTGGCTCCTTGTCGGGGTCGTGACCTATCTCGATCGCATGATCGGCGAAATTGCGTCCGACGCAGTAGATCCGGTGGATCGGAAAGACAGCATCGCGCCCGGCGACGGCGAGCGTCGGCACCGGCGCCGGCTCGAAAACGAAGTTTCGGTGTGAGGAGGTGTCCTTCATGTCGAGCTCCGGCGGACGTTGAGGATCAGGCACTGACTTGCCACATCGCCGTCGCTCCGTCGAGGTACTGCTTCCGCATCGCACCGGTGGCAGTCGGGCTCGTGAGGGATCCTGATCACCCCAGGTCGAGCGCCGCCCGTATCATGTCGTCACTCTCGGTCTCCTGCACCACTACGCCATACCAGCCGAGGCCGTCGTAATCCTCATAGCCAAGGGTTTTGGCGAATGCGACGATTGCCCCATTGCGGTCATAGTAGCTGCCCTTGTCCTGCCCGGTCTTTTTCTGCAGGGCGTAGTGGGTGAAGAGCAGCGAGGGGCGCGTGGTAGCGATGACCTTGTTGTTGCCATCAAGGAGCATGACGATCGTCTTTTCGGCGACATGAGGTGGAAGGTTGGCCTCCTTTTCCACGATCGCCTGCCCCTGGATCTCCCAGTCGAAATAGACGCCGAGCATACCAAGGAGCTGCCCATCCAGCCGTCCACCCTCCCGCACGCCCGTTGCATAGACCAGCGCTTTGCGTCCGTCGTGAAGGCGGCTCGGCTTGACGTCATCAACAATGTAGTCGTCGCCGGAACCGCAGCGTCTCGCCGCAGCAAACCAGGGCTCGGCCGTAATGGTAGAACCTGCGATCTTTCTCTGGAACGCCGGATTGGCGGAGGCGACGATGCGGCCATCCAGATCTGTCAGCACTAGATCGAGATAGACGGTGTAGAAGCGATTGATAACGCCCAGCCTCTCGGAGGCAACCGCCCGGATTGCAGGATCGTCGCTTGAAAGCGCTTGCCAGAGCGCTGAGTCGGTCGCCCACCAGCGTACGTCCGCCGTACGCTCGAAGAGGTTGCGGACGATGAGCTGGACCAGTGTCTGGGCAAGGTCCGTTAATCGGACACCTTCCATCTCGACGACCAGCGCATCCGCCATGCTGCGACCGAGGCCGATGCGCCCCAGTACGCGGGTTTCGAACTTCTCCGCGATCTCCGTGGCCGTCTGCGCCAGGCGCTGCACTTCATTGGCGACAACCGCAAAGCCCTTTCCGGTGTCTCCGGCCCTTGCCGCTTCGATCAGCGCGTTGATTGCCAGCAGCCTTATCTGCCTGACCACATTGGCGTTGTCGGTGCTGAACCGCTCCAGCTCAATCCCGATACCTTCGGTCACGATCTTCATGGTGCGGGGCGTTGCCGCTGGGTGGGTTTTGTCCTGGGATTGCGCCAGCATTGGACGGCCTTGCCTCTCAGCAGCGAGAAGATTGAAAACAAATTTGACTGAAATTCCTCATCTATACTTCCGCGGTATGTTTAATATTTCGTTACATTCAATATACCTTCGACAATCAAAGAAACCGGACCGGAAAAACATGGGGAATCTCCAATCCGAACTTTCACGTCCCTACAGGACCGCTAGCGGGGCCGGACATGCTCCATGCGGAAGCCAAGCCCTATCAGCCGGCCCGCGAGATGGGAAAGCACCGGCCAGCGGGCGATTCCGCGGATAAAGGCGGGCGGTCCTCTTCGCTTCTGCGAATCGTCCTGATCCTTCCGGCGGCTGCTACGCATCATCACCTGGAGTTTCTGGGTTGCTCTTGTCGGGAAACCGCGGCGTTTCTCCACCGCCGCGAGATCGGCATCGGTTAGCCGCCCCTCCCGCAGCGGGCGGCCGAGAATATTTGCCGTCGCCACGGCATCCTGGATCGCGAGGTTCACACCGACACCGCCGATCGGGGACATCGCGTGGGCAGCGTCGCCGATGCAGAGAAGCCCTGGCCGCCACCATTGCTTCAGGCGATCGATCCGCACGGTGAGCAGGCTGACATCGTCGAAGCCCCTGATCTCCTCCATGCGGTCCGGCGGCAGTGGAGAGACGTCCCGCACCATCTGGCGGAAAGGCTCGATCCCGCCTCGTTTGATCTCGGAGAACGTCCCCTTGCGGACGACATAGCCGCACTGCCAGTAATCGCCGCGGTCGATCAGCACCAGGCCCTGACGCGGGCCTGCGTGACCCATGACTTCTACCGGATCTCCCGGTTGCCGGCTGAGCTTCATCCAGAGGACCTCGCTCGGCGTGCCGAGGTTTTCCACCTCGAGCCCGGCCTTCTGCCGCACCACCGAACTTCGGCCATCGGCTCCGACGACGAGCTTGGCCCGGATTGCGGTAAGGCCCGCCTCCGTATCAATCTGAAGGCCGCCCACCCGGTCCCCGTCAACCATCACATCCACCACCCGAGCCGACATGACCAGCCGGAAATTCGGGTACTGCGCTGCCTTTCGAGCCAGGAAATTCAGGAAGTCCCATTGCGGCATGAAGGCTATGAACCGATGCCTCACCGGCAGGCGCGAGAAATCGGCGATCGTCACGTTGCGCCCGCCGATTTCCGCCGAAAGTTTCAGCGCGCGTGTGTGGGGCAGGGCCAGAAACTCCTTCGCCAGCCCCAGTTCGTGCATCACTTCCAGTGTCGAGGGGTGGATCGTATCGCCGCGGAAGTCTCGCAGGAAATCGGCGTGTTTCTCCACGACGACGACATCGACACCGGCCCGGGCAAGCAGGAAACCGAGCATCAGGCCGGCCGGGCCTGCGCCGGCGATCACACATGTGGTCTGCAGTTCGTCCTGATGATCCATGTCCCTACTTCGCCTGAACCGCGGCGACGATCAAGGTGCATCCGGTCGCAGCCTCGAGCGATCGGAGGTGACCCTTGTGACGAGCGTGCTTGGCCTGTAGACCCGTCAGGAGATCACCTGCGGGAAACAGAAAATGGCAATAGGCCCTGGCGCGCGGCGCCGCATCTCCATCCTCGGCTCGACCGGATCGATCGGCGTCAGCACGCTCGACGTCGTAGAGCAACTGGGTGGCCGTGAGGCTTTCGATCTCGTCGCCATCACCGGCAACAGCAATGTGGAGCTCCTAGCGCGGCAGGCGAAGATTTTTGGAGCGAGAATGGCCGTCACGGCGGACGATGCCAGATATGCCGAGTTGCAGGACGCGCTCGCCGGAACAGGCATCGAAGCGGGCGCAGGCCGCAATGCAGTCATGGAAGCCGCTGCAGCCGAAGCCGAATGGGTGATGGCCGCCATCGTCGGCACGGCCGGTCTGGCGCCGACACTTGCCGCCGCCCGGAGAGGTGCGGATATCGCGCTGGCCAACAAGGAATGCCTGGTTTCCGCCGGCGATCTCTTCATTCACGCGGTCAGGGAAGGTGGCGGGCGCCTCATTCCCGTGGACAGCGAGCACAGCGCCATCTTCCAGTCCCTGGAGGACGACCAGCATCATGCGATAGAGCGGATTGTGCTCACCGCCTCCGGCGGCCCGTTCCGGACATGGTCGCGCGAACAAATGGCAGACGTTACGGTCGATGTCGCGAAGGCGCATCCCAACTGGTCCATGGGTCTGAAGATCTCGATCGGCAGCGCGTCCATGTTCAACAAGGCGCTGGAGATGATCGAGGCGAAGCATCTCTTCGACCTCAGGCCGGACCAGATCGAGGTGATCGTACACCCGCAATCGATCATTCATTCCATGGTCGGCTATAGGGACGGTTCAATTCTAGCGCAGCTCGGCGCACCCGACATGCGCACCGCCATCGGCTATGCGCTCACCTACCCGGATCGGCCTCAGCTGAACGTCGAGCGGCTCGACTTCGCCAAGCTCGCAAGGCTGGACTTCGAGGCGCCTGACGAGGTGCGTTTCCCGGCATTGCGGCTGGCGCGAAATGCGCTGCAACGCGGCGGCGTCCAGGGCGCGGTGATGAATGCCGCCGAGGAAGTGGCCTTCGACGCCTTCTGCGCCGGACAGATCGGCTTCCTGGCGATGGCCGACATCGCCGAGGAGGTCATGGAGGCGATGACCGGGTATCCGGCTGCCGGCTCGATTGACGAGATCTTTGCCGCGGATGCGGAGGCACGAAGGAGTGCTGCTGCTCTGGTCTCGAAAAGAACAATGGCCGCATAGGCGGCCATTTGCTTGATCTGTGCGCGGTGAGGCTCAGGCAACCGCGCGGGCGAGCGCGCAGCGCGACCAGAGCTGATGCACCCCGTCGACGAGGCGCTCGAGATCGCCATCCGAATGCAGCGGCGTCGGTGTGATGCGCAGGCGCTCCGTCTTGCGCGGCACCGTCGGGTAGTTGATCGGCTGCACATAGATGTCGAACGAGTCGAGCAGGATGTCGGAGATCCACTTGCACTTGGCAGCGTCGCCCACCATGATCGGCACGATGTGGCTGGGATTGTGCATGTGCGGAATGCCTCGGGCATCGAGCAGCGAACGCAGCTTCTTGACGCGGTCCTGATGACGGACGCGTTCGAAGGGGCTCGCCTTCAGGTGCCGGATCGAGGCGATCGCGCCGGCAGCGAGCGTCGGCGGCAGGGCGGTCGTAAAGATGAAGCCGGAAGCAAATGAGCGGATGAAGTCGCAGAGCGCTGTAGACGCCGCGATATAGCCCCCCATCACGCCGAAGGCCTTGCCGAGGGTGCCCTCGATGATCGTCAGGCGGTCCATCAGGCCTTCGCGCTCGGCGATGCCGCCGCCGCGCGGACCGTACATGCCAACCGCATGGACTTCGTCGAGATAGGTCATCGCACCGTATTTGTCGGCGAGATCACAGATCTCCTTGATCGGCGCGATGTCGCCATCCATGGAGTAGACTGATTCGAACGCGATCAGCTTCGGCGCATTCGGGTCGGCCGCCGCAAGCTTTGCCTCGAGGTCATTCAGGTCGTTGTGCTTCCAGATCACCCGATCGCACTTGGCGTAGCGAATGCCCTCGATCATCGACGCGTGGTTCAACGCATCTGAAAAGATGATGAGGCCGGGGATTTTCTGGCCGAGCGTACCGAGCGTTGCCCAGTTGGAGATATAGCCGGAGGTGAAGACGAGCGCAGATTCCTTGCCGTGAAGATCGGCAAGTTCCTGCTCGAGAAGAACATGGTAGTGGGTGGTACCAGAGATATTCCGGGTGCCTCCCGCACCCGCGCCACAGTGATCGATCGCCTCATGCATGGCTGCGATCACGGCTGGATGCTGGCCCATGCCGAGATAATCGTTGGAACACCAGACCGTAACTTCCTTGGGACCCTCGGGGGTGTGACGCGTGGCACGAGGGAAACTGCCGCGATGCCGCTCGAGATCGGCGAACACCCGGTAACGGCCTTCCTGGTGAAGACTGTCCAGTTCGCGCTTGAAAAATGCCTCGAAATCCATGTCACACTCCAGAACCCTGTAACGGTTTTGGTTTCTCGCTCGCTCCGCGTCAACCCCGCAGATTGGAATTAATCCAGACTGCGGCAATTGGACGTTATTTCGAACGGTTCCAAGGTCCGTGGTAGCCGATGCGGACGACCCCGGACTTGATCCACATCAAGTTGGGAAGGATATCCCGCCTCTCCTACTCACCCGGCTGCCTGGACGGCACGCTTGGCCATTACACGAACAAGATTGGCTCTGTAGTCCGCGCTCGCATGCATGTCGGCGAGCATATCCGCCTGACCGACTTCGGCTGTCATGACGGCTTCGGGCGACCAGGATGATACCAGTGCTTCTTCCATGCCTCGATGGCGGAACACGCCGTTCGCTCCCGCACCCGTTACAGCCACGCGGACCCCGTCCAGGCGCTTGGCGACGAACACCCCGGCAAGCGCATAACGCGAAGCGGGATTGGCAAACTTTGCATAGCCTGCCTTCTCGGGCGCCTCGAAGGTCACGGCGGTCACCATCTCGCCCTCCTCCAGGGCCGTCTCGAAGAGACCGGTGAAGAACTCGTCCGCTCCGATCCACCGGCGATCGGTGATGATCGTCGCCCCGAGACCGAGCATGGCGGCCGGATAGTCAGCGGCCGGATCATTGTTGGCGATCGAACCGCCAATCGTTCCCATGTGCCTGACATGCGGATCGCCGATCATTCCGGCGAGATCGCAGATGGCCGGACAGACCGAGCGCAGGAGCGACGAGCCGGCGACATCGGCATGCGGCGTGGCTGCGCCGATTCGTACATTGCCGCCATCGAGGGAAATTCCCTTCAGGTCGGGAATGTGGCGCAGGTCGATCAGGTCCGACGGCGCGGCCAACCGCTGCTTCATCGTTGCGATCAGCGTCATTCCGCCGGACAGATAGCGCCCTTCGTCATGCTGGCTCTTGAGTTTGACGGCCTCCTCGACCGAGGAGGCGCGGTGATAGCTCGTTGCATACATGTCCGATCCTCCTCAGTGTGTCGCGCGCATAGCCTGCCAGACCTTCATCGGCGTGGCGGGCATGGTCAGGCTGTTGTTGCCGATCGCGTCGGTGATGGCATTGATGAGCGCCGGCGGCGAACCGATTGCCCCCGCCTCGCCGCAGCCCTTGATGCCAAGCGGATTGCTTGGGCAGGGCGTATTCTGGTGCGAGAGGTTGAAGGACGGAAGGTCGTCCGCGCGAGGCATGGCATAGTCCATATAGCTCGCGGTGAGCAGTTGGCCGCTTTCACGGTCATAGCGCACTTCTTCAAGCAGCGCCTGGCCGATTCCCTGCGCCAGCCCCCCATGCACCTGTCCCTCGACGATCAGAGGATTGATGATATTTCCGAAATCGTCTGCCGCGACGAACTGGATGATCTCCGTCTTGCCCGTCTCCGGATCGACCTCGACCTCCGCGATATAGCAGCCGGCCGGGAAGGTGAAGTTGGCAGGATCGTAAAAAGCCGTTTCCTTCAGCCCCGGCTCCATCCCCGATGGCAGGTTGTGGGCGGTATAGGCCGCCAGCGCCACCTGGAACCACGGCACGGTCTTGTCCGTACCCGCCACCTTCAGTTCACCGTTCTCGATGACGATGTCGCTGTCATCCGCCTCCATCAGGTGGGCGGCGATCTTCTTCGCCTTCGCCTCGACCTTGTCCAGCGCCTTGACGACCGCCGACATTCCGACCGCCCCGGAGCGGGAACCGTAGGTGCCCATTCCCATCTGCACCTTGTCGGTATCGCCGTGAACGATGTTGACGCTGTCGAGCGGCACGCCAAGCCGCTCCGCCACCAGTTGCGCAAACGTCGTCTCGTGACCCTGTCCATGGCTATGCGAGCCGGTCAGGACCTCAATGGTGCCGACCGCGTTCACCCGCACTTCTGCCGATTCCCACAGACCGACGCCTGCACCCAAGGAGCCGACGGCAGCCGAAGGTGCGATGCCGCAGGCCTCGATGTAGCAGCTCATGCCGATTCCACGGCGCTTGCCGCGGCCTTCCGCCTCTGCGCGGCGCGCGCCGAAGCCGTCCCAATCGGCGGCCTGCATGGCGGCACTCAGCGACGCTTCGTAGTCGCCGGCGTCATAATTCATGATGACCGGCGTCTGATAGGGGAACGTACGGATGAAATTCTTGCGCCGCAATTCGGCGGGAGAAATCCCGAGTTCCCTGGCGGCCGTTTCCATCGTCCGCTCCAGGAGATACGTCGCCTCGGGCCGCCCGGCACCGCGATAGGCATCGACCGGCACTGTGTTGGTGTAGACCGTGCGGACGTTGGCGTGGATGGACGGGATCGCGTACTGCCCGGAAAGCAGCGTTGCATAGAGATAGGTTGGTACAGCGGAGGAAAAGAGGGACATGTAGGCGCCGAGATTGGCGATCGTGTCCACCTTCAGGCCGATGATGCGATGATCGGCGTCGAAGGCCATCTTGACCTTCGAGACATGGTCGCGGCCATGCGCATCGGTCAGGAAGGCTTCAGTACGATCCGACGTCCACTTGACCGGAACGCCGGTCTTCTTGGATGCCCAGAGACAGACGATCTCCTCGGGATAGATGTAGATCTTCGACCCGAAGCCGCCGCCGACATCGGGGGCGATCACCCTCAGCTTGTTCTCGGGAGCGACATTATAGAACGCGCTCATCACCAGCCGCGCCACATGCGGATTCTGGCTGGTCGTATAGCATGTGTAATGATCTTCGGCCGTGTCATAGATGCCGAGGGTCGCACGCGGCTCCATCGGGTTGGGCGACAGCCGGTTGTTGTGGATCTCGATCTCGGTGACGTGGGCCGCGGTTGCGATCGCCTGGTCCGTCGCCGATCCATCGCCGATCTCCCAGTCGAAGATCAGATTGCCCGGCGCCTCCGGATGTATCTGCGGCGCGCCGGCCTCCAGCGCTGACACCGCCTCCGTCACCGCCGGAAGCTCCTCGTAGTCCACCACGACCGCTTCTGCCGCATCACGTGCTTCCGCCGAGGAATCGGCGACGACGATCGCGACCGCATCGCCGACATAGCGGACGATCTCGTGCGCGAGCGGGCGCCAGGCACCCATCTTCATGGGCGATCCGTCTTTGGAATGGATCATCCAGCCGCAGATCAGGTTGCCGATCCCATCGGCCTGTAGCTGCCTGCCGTCCAGCACGTCGATGACGCCCGGCATCGCCTTCGCGGCGGCGGCATCTATGCCGCGTATCCTTGCATGGGCATAGGGGCTGCGAACAAAGTAGGCATATTTCATTCCCGGCACCGACATGTCGTCCGTGTACCGGCCCTTGCCGGTCAGGAAGCGTTTGTCTTCCTTGCGGGTGACACGTGCACCGATTCCTTCAACACCCATTTTCATCTCCTCCAGAAATGAGCGAACAGCAACTTCGAAGGGCGGGTACCTCCGGCCGCAGAAGCGGCTGTCGGTCCTATCCGCACGCCTCGGTTTGGCTTGTCATTCCGCCGCCTGCCGGCCGGCCGCCATCTCGGCGTCGGCGGCAAGGACTGCCTTGACGATGTTGTGGTATCCGGTGCACCGGCAGATATTGCCTTCCAGTTCATGGCGCACGGTCGCTTCGTCGAGCTTCCCGCCATGACGGTTGATCATGTCCACCGCGGTCATCACCATGCCGGGCGTGCAGAAGCCGCACTGCAGGCCGTGGTGTTCCTTGAAGGCGGCTTGGACGGGATGAAGTTCGCCTTGTGCGGCGATTCCCTCGATGGTCGTGACGCTTGAGCCTGCCGCCTGGACGGCGAGGATGGAACAGCTCTTGACGGATTTACCGTCCATGTGAACTACGCATGCGCCACACTGGGTCGTGTCACATCCGACATGCGTTCCCGTCAGTCCCAGTTTCTCCCGGATGAAATGAACCAGCAGCGTGCGGTCGTCACACTCGCCGCTCACCGTACGGCCATTCACCGTCAGCGTCACTTTTGCCATCGTGCTCCTCCTCGTGTCTCCTCCAGACACGCTCGCATCATTTTCCTTTTTGCCAGCCCGATCAACCTCTAGCTTTGCGACGAAGGAACATTTTTCCGACGAACGACGAGCGACGGTCCCGCTGGACATGACGCCCGTCAAATTCGGTGCAGAAAGATCCGACGGCGATCGCCTTGGATCTATGGACATCGGCTACGCCCGATCTATTGTTGCAGTCGATGGGGTGCACGAAAGCCGAGGGCGAAGGCGTCACCACCAGCCATTGATGACGTTGAGTCGTGGGAGAGAGACGATGAGAAGAATGCTTGTGCTCGCAATGACGGGACTCATGCTGGCAAGCTGCACCCAGACGGAACAGGGAGCCGCAATCGGTGCCGGCACCGGTGCCGTGATCGGCGGCCTGGCCACAGGCAATGTGCGGGGAGCCGCAGTCGGCGCCGCGATCGGCGGCGTTTCGGGCGCCCTGATCGGCTCTGTCGCCGAGCAGCCCGGCCAGTGCTACTACCGCGACCGCTATGGACGGCGCTACATCGACGACTGCCCCCGCCGTTACTGAGCCGCGCATATCCGGCTGTGGCCCCGGAGCAAGCTCCGGGGCTTTTCTTTTTAATAACAATCACCGAGCCATCAAAAGAGGTGTTCGGCCTCGGCTTTAACCGCTACATAGGCGGACTTGACGCTTGAAAGACGGCTCGGAAGGCAAAGACCGATAGTGTGGGTGCGTAGACCAGTTAGCGAGGCAGCTGTCGCCTGCTTCCCAGGACGAATGGTGACGTTCACGGCCTCTGCCGTCGTGATCGGTCTTCTGACGGCCTCGCCGGCTCATGCTCTCAAGCTGTTCGGCATCAATCTGTTCGGATCCGAGGAAGAGACCATAGAGGTCATCAATCCCGTCCGGTACGACGCCACGCTGTCCACAGGCGACGCCGACTCCGATCTTGCCGAACGCCTGGAGAATGCCGCCTCTCTTGTCAACGATGAGGAACAGCCGGTGTCGGGAGACCTTGGTATCGTCATCAAGGCACGAGAAGACCGGGACCGGCTGGTCGCAGTCCTCTATGAGGAGGCCCGCTATGGCGGCACCGTCCATATCAGCATCGAGGGCGTTGATATCGACGCCCTCCCCCCAAACCCGACTTTCGATCACTCACGCCCTGTGCCGGTTACAGTCAGCATCATACCCGGCCCGGTCTTCAAGCTCGGCTCGGTGCGGTTCGAGGGTGACGCTGCCGGACGCGATCCCGCCGACTACGACCTTGTCCCGGGAGGAGAAGCCGGTTCACGGGTCATTCTGAAAGCAAGCGAACGTCTGCTTGTCGATGTGAAGGCAGAAGGACGACCGCTGGCGCGTCTGACGGAGCGGCAGGTCACCGCCGACCATCGGACCCTGACGGTGGACGTCGTAACGGGTGTGGTCAGCGGCCCCGAAGCCGACTTCGGCGCGGTGACAGTCAAGGGATCGCGAACCGTGAAGGCGGATTTCATCCGTCGCTATTCGCGGCTGGACAAGGGTGACCGCTACTCGCCCGAGCAGTTGCGGAAGGCCTCGGAACGTCTGCGTGAACTGGGCGTATTTTCAAGCATCACGATTCGCGAGGCAGAAGCGCTTGCACCCGACGGAACACTTCCCCTCACCATCGAGGTTTCCGAGGGCAAGCATCGCTATTTCGGATTCGGTGCAGAATATTCCTCGCTGGATGGCGCAGGCCTGCAGGGCTACTGGGGCCACCGAAACCTCTTCGGGGAGGCTGAAGCGCTTCGGATAGAAGGCAAGGTATCGGGCATCGGCGCCACAACGGACGTGACGGCCTTCGACTATTCCGCCGGCATCGTCTTCACCAAACCCGGATTTCCCGTTCCGGAAGCCACATTCGAGTCGCGGCTGGAGGCGAAGAGCGAGACGCCCGACGACATATACGAAGCGCAGACGGTTGTCGGCTCTGCGGGCCTCTCCTACGAACTCAACGAGACTGACACGCTGAAGGCTGGCGGAGAAATTGCCTGGATCAGTACCGACGATGCCTTCGGCGAAAACGATTACCTGACATTCAGCGTCCCCGTCGCGTTCGAGCGGGATGCTCGTGACAACAAACTGGACCCGACGGAGGGATACTGGGCGACGATCTCGGCAAAGCCCTCCTACGAATTCTTCAACGGTAACGTCTTTTCCTCATTCGAAGGGTCGCTCTCCGGCTATCTGGGTCTGGGGGCCGAAGACAACATCGTCCTCGCGGGTAAGGTTTCGGCCGGCACGCTGATCGGCGCGGAGGATCTCGCAGACATCCCCGTGACCCGCCGGTTCTTTGCCGGCGGCGGAGGATCGGTCCGCGGCTATGCATTCCGTGAGATTTCGCCCTATAATGACGCCGAGGAAGCCTTGGGCGGACGCTCTTACGCGCTCGCATCATTCGAGGTCAGGACCAAGATCACCGAGAATATCGGTCTGGTACCATTCATTGACGTCGGGACGGTCTCGACCGAAATCGTGCCTGATTTCTCCGATATCCGTGCCGGTGCGGGTATCGGGATTCGGTATGCGACGCCATTTGGGCCGCTACGCCTCGACGTTGCAGTACCGCTTCGGAAATATGACGGCGGCAGCGACTACGGCATCTATGCCGGGATCGGGCAATCGTTCTGACAGCGCCGCGAGGCGATCAACTAGGGGCAGGATGGGATGGTTCGCCTGTTGAAATGGGTTGTGAAGATCGCGCTCGTCGCGGTGGCGATCCTTCTCGTTATGGCTCTTGGTGTCCTGCTCTTCGTGGGCTTGACCCCGGTTGGCAGCCAGATCGCGGCAGAGCGTATCTCATCTATTGTCTCGACACCGGACAGGCAGGTTAACTTCTCGCCTCCGCAGGGCCTTCTGAGCGGCGACCTGCAGATTGCCTCCCTTACCCTATCCGACGATGAAGGCACCTATGCGGAGATCGAGGGGCTGCACGTCGATTGGTCACCCTCCGCGTTGTTGCGCGGCGTGTTCCGCGCCGAGAATGTAAGCGTTGACAGCATCGATGTTTTGCGCGCGCCGCTTCCGTCTGCGCTGCCGGATGAGCCGCAAGCTGGACAGTCCTCGGGCTTCTCGCTGCCTGTCGGGGTGCGCATCGCACAGATCGACATGCCCGACATCGAGATCGCACCGACTCTCACCGGCCGACCCTTTTCTCTTTCTCTCCAGGGATCGATCGACGCCACCGGTCCGAACATACGGCTTGATCTCGAAGCAACCAGACAGGATGAACCGGATGCTCGCGCCGTTGCGGACATACTGTACGCACCCGCCGAGAACCGCCTTGCTGTCACAGCGTCCGTTTCGGAGCCGCAGGGCGGCTTGCTCGCACGCCTGCTGAAGCTTCCAGGCGCCCCCGCAGTCGACCTGGCACTGGAGGGGACCGGGCCTTTGTCAGACTGGAGCGGCAAGCTGTCAGGCAGCGTGGCCGGGGACCCCGTCGTGGCAGCAGAGGGAAGCCACCAGATGCTTCCGGACGGCAGCCGCCGGGTCGAGCTCGTGGGCGGCGGCCAGTTGGCCACACTCCTGCCCCCCGCGTTTCGTCCGCTATTCGAGGGCACAACCGATATCGACGTGGCAGCCAACATTGGCCGCAACGGGCGCATCTCGATCGATAACGGCAAGATCGTTTCTGGCGCAGTGAATATCACGGCATCAGGTGTTTGGGATCCGGCGGGCGACAACAGCCTCACGGCAAGCCTCACCGGAACGGATGGACCCGTACCCATCGTGTGGCCGATTGCAGGTTACAACAGCCGGTTTGTCGTCGACACTCTCAACCTGACGGTCACCGGCGCAGCACAGTCCGCGCGCCTCAACGCAACCGCGGCACTCGCCTCAGCCGACGTGGCTCAAGGCCGCTTCGGCCAGATCAGGCTGCAGGCAGAAAGTGAAGACCTGAACCTGGTGACCCGCTCCGGCAGCGTGCGCTCCCGCCTCACAATCGGCGAAAGTGATTTCTCGAATGCTGATCTGGATCGCGCCTTGCAGGCACCGATTACGCTCGACGCGCCGCTCCGCCTCGATCTGCCGGCCATCGGTTTGGATGCGGCAACGCTCGACAGCGCGCGTCTAAGCGGAACCGTCAGCGGGACGTACAATACCACCTCCCAGAACCTCACGGGCAACTTCCGGATCACCGCGACCCCGGAAGCCCTGCCGCCTGCATTTGCCTCACGCTTCGAGAACACGATCCTGGCTGAAGGCTATGTCGAACGGACGTCCGCCAACCAGGTGAAGGTCGAGAACTTCGTCCTGAAATCTGATGCGGTGGAAGCGCACGGCAACGCGACCTTGGCTGGCGAGCAGATGACCGGCCGTCTTGCCGGGCGCGTGCCCGAACTTCGTCGCTGGCTGGCCAATGCCGAAGGCGCGGCAGGTTTCGACGTCTCGGCGGAGGGAAGGCTGGACGCCCTGTCGGTTAAAGGCGTTGTGAATGCCGCAGAGATCAGGCTGGCTGGAAAGCTCGTGCAGGATCTGCGTGTGAACGTGGAGGGGGTCGCCAATCCGCAATCGCCCGCCGGAAAGGTCGAGGCGACGGGATCGATCGAGGGACAACCGCTCAGCATCAATGCGGACCTGCGGTCGGAAGGAGGCCGCACCTCGGCGCCAGCCATCGACCTCCAGGTGGGACCCAACCGACTGGAAGGGGCTCTGAGCTTCTCTCCCGATTTCATGCCCGAAGGCAATCTGGAGTTTGAATTCCCCGACGTCTCACTGCTTGCCGCACTTGCGGCCCAGCAAGCGGAAGGCGATCTCCAGGGCACAGTCGCCTTCGAAAACCGGGACGGGCAAACACAAGCCGTTGTGCGGGCCTCCGGAAGCCGGGTCGCCAGCGGAAATCTGGAGGTTACCGGCCCGGTGATCGACGTGACGGTTCCTGACCTACGGGCACTTGCTGCGGACGGCACGATCCGAGCAAGCCGGCTTGGAACCGCAGCAACCGCGATAGAGGCTCTGGACCTGAACTTCGCCTACCAGGATACCGGCACTCGGCTCGAGCTGGACGCCCGATATGACGATGCACCGTTGACGGGTGTGGCCACGGTAAGAACAGGCGATACAACGTCGGTTGCGCTCGAGAGCTTTGCGGCCGAACCTAGGGGCATTTCTGTCCAACTGGCCAACCCGACGACCATCGTGGTCGCGGATGGAAACGCCCGCCTGTCCGACCTCACCGTCGGAACCGGCGACGGCCGTATCAGCGTTAGCGGCACGGTCGGCAGCCAACTGGATGTGCAGGCTCAGATCGAATCCCTTCCTGCAAGCCTGCTCAATACTTTCGTACCCGCACTCAATGCGGCCGGCTCCATTTCCGGGACCATAGACGCCGAAGGCTCCCTCACCGCCCCTTCGATCCGGTATGATCTCGAATGGTCGGAGGCACAGTTGCAGCAGACCAGGCAGGCGGGCGTCGGACCGCTTCAACTACAGGTAGCCGGCAGCTTTTCCGACAGGACGCTTCAGCTGGACGAGACACAGCTGTCGGGCGCGGACGGGCTGGATATCGATGCATCCGGCCGCATCGTCCTGAACGAAGACGGAGCTCCCGCACTGGACATAAACGCCACGGCCAACGCAGTTCCCGCTAGTCTTGCCAACGCCTTCGTTCCCGGCCTTGGCGCCCGCGGAACGATCGCCGGCACCGTCACTGCGGCCGGAACACCACAGGCGCCGGCCGTCCGCTACGACCTGACATGGTCGGATGCTGCCGTCGCCCAGACCACATCCGCCGGGCTTTCGTCGCTACAGGTGAGGGCGACCGGCGAGTACCGCGACAATGCCGTCACGATCGAGACGAGCCTTGCCGGACAAGGCAACCTGTCGCTCTCCGGCGGAGGCACGATTTCGCTGCAGGGCGCGCGAGCTCTGGATCTTCAGTTCGACGGCCAGATACCCTTTGCCATCCTGGCCGGACAACTGGCAGACCAGGGTTTCGTGCTGGAGGGAACGGGCAACGTCGATCTGGCTATCGGCGGCACGACCGCCTCCCCCTCCATCACCGGTTCCGCATCCACATCCGGCGCCCGTTTGATCGATGTCCGCCGCAACCTCGCAGTCGAGCAACTTGCCGCCAACGTCACATTTAGCGGCACCGAAGCGAATATCTCCAGCCTGACCGGCACGCTTTCGACCGGGGGCCGCGTTTCCGCCAGCGGCTCCATCGGCATCGCTCCCGGCTCCGGTTTCCCCGCAGATCTGTCGATCAGCCTGGTGGACGCCACCTATGTCGACGGCACGCTCTTCACCGCAACCGCCAGCGGAGATCTCACCGTTACGGGTCCGCTGACGGCCGGGCCCGTACTCGGAGGCCGCATCACGCTCTCCGAGGCCGCGATCACCGTCCCCGCCAAGTTGCCGACATCCCTCACCGAGATCGAGATCCGCCACCGCAACCCGCCTCCCGAAGTCGTCCGTCAGGTGAGGGAACTGGCGCCGGAGCAGGCGTCGGGCACCTCAAGTCCCCTGGCTCTCGATCTCCAGATAAGCGCGCCCAGCGGTATCTTCGTTCGCGGCCGCGGGATCGATGCCGAACTCGGTGGCGAACTGGCGATATCCGGCACCGCCGCGGCCCCGCAGGTAGCGGGTGGATTCGAGATGCGCCGGGGCCGCATCATCATCCTCACCAAGCGTCTGGACTTCACCTCGGGCGAGATCACCTTCGGCGGCGGCCTGATCCCGGTTCTCGACCTCGAGGCGACGACGACATCGGCGCAGACGACGATTACCGTGAACGTGACCGGTATCGCAAACGATCCGGATATCAGTTTCTCCTCGTCGCCAGCCCTGCCACAGGACGAGGTTCTGGCGCGACTGATCTTCGGCCAGTCGATGTCACGTCTTTCGCCGCTGCAGATTGCCCAGTTGGCCGATGCTGTCGGCCAACTCGCAGGCGGCGGTTCCACCTCGCTTCTGGAAACGCTCCGCAGCAATCTCGGCGTCGATGACCTCGATATCAACACCGACGAAACGGGCCAGACAACGGTGTCTGTAGGACGCTATCTGAACAACCGGACGTATCTCCAGCTGGAGCAGGGCGGCGCGGAGGGCGCGCGCGCCACCATCAACCTGGACGTCGGACGCGGGGTGAAGCTGAAAGCCGGCGCGGGCACCGAGGGCGGCACCGCGGGTATCTTCTACGAGCGGGAATACTAGGCGCGGAAACCGCATCGCGCGAGACCTGGCGCTTTTGCTGCAGGCGGTTTAGATTTATTCAAGATTCTACAAATAAGGTGGTTCCATCGCACCACGACACGAAGCGCGTAGCCAGGAGGCGCGTCTGCTTCCGGCCCGGCTTTCGGTGCTGCGTCGAGCGTCGCCTTGCTCCAGGCACCGGAGAGTTGGGAAGCACATGATGGCCACGATGAACACTTCTGCAAGCTATAGCGGCGAGACGCTGGAAATTATAGCATTTCGCCTTCACGACCAGGAATTCTGCGTCAAGACCACGACCATTCGAGAGATCCGCGGCTGGGCGCCGTCTACGCCGATTCCGCATGCACCGGCGGACGTGATCGGCGTCATGAACCTGCGCGGCTCGGTGATCCCGATCATCGATCTCGCCCAGAAGCTCGGCATGAAGAGCGCCGTCGCAACGGAGCGCAGCGCCATCGTCGTGGCGGAAGTCCACAACATGGTGATCGGCATGCTCGTCGATCAGGTCTCCGACATTCTCACGATCCCGTCGAACCAGGTTCAGCCGGTTCCGGAAATCTCCGCCTCGTTCGACAAGTCCTTCTCCGAAGGCATCATCGCCAACGAGAACGGCATGATCTGCTTCCTGAACCTCTCCAAGATGTTCAAGGGCACAGAAGTGGAAGACCTCGCCGCCTGAGGCAGTCCCCTCCGCTTGAGCCTTCAAGAAGCCGCATGGATCCGTCCAGCGGCTTTTTTCAGTTGCAGCGGCTGTCGCTCGGCATGAGAGCAAAGGCAACCCGAGTAGCGGGCGTCAGTTGCTTGTCTCGGGAATGTTCGGCTCCGAAAGGGACTCGCCTGCGATTACGCCCTTATCCCCAGGCGCTCCGGCCGCGGCATCCTCGCCCACCCCGACGCCTGAACCCACACGCGCTTCCGGACGGCGGATCATCGGCGCGGCCTTGATGACGAGCGGAAGAAGCCCCTCGCCTCCCTGATCGAGATGTTCGAACAGATGCCGCCGCATCCGCGGTTCCCAAAACTTGTTGATGTGGGTTGCGACCCCCTCCGCCCTCACCTCCTCGGGCTGGGACAGAAAGAAGGTGGCGATCTGGTTCGCCATCCGGACGAGTTTCTCTTGCGACTGATCATGCGACATGAGCGCTGCTTCCCATCTTGATGCGGTCGCTTCGTGTGAAGACTTCGAAGTCCTTGCCGCGCGCAAGCGCGACGACCGTCATGCCCGCCTCCTCGGCTGTGCGGATCGCCAGTGCAGTGGGTGCGGAAATGGCGATCAGGATTGGTGAACCCAGGATCGCGGTCTTCTGCACCATTTCCACGGAAACGCGGCTCGTCACCACGACCGCACCAGTGGCACCTTTTATGCCCTGCCGCGCCACGGCACCGATAAGCTTGTCGAGAGCGTTATGGCGCCCGACATCCTCGCGGACCATCGCCAGCCCTATGCCCGGCACGAAGAACCCTGCCCCATGCACCGCATGCGTCTCCGCATGCAGCGGCTGGCCTTCGCCGAGAGCCGCAACGGCAGCGCTGACATCTCCAGCATCCAGCTCGCAGCCTGGGCCGGAAAGCAGGGGAACCGGTCTCATCGCCTGATCGAGCGATTCCAGGCCGCACAGGCCGCAGCCAACGGGACCCGCCATGCTGCGACGACGGCGACGCAGCGCCTCCTCCTTGTCGCCCTGGAGACTGATCTGGACATCCAGGCCCTTGCCGGCAACAACCACCTCGACGGCTTCGATCTCGTCTGCCTTGCCGATGATGCCCTCGGTGAGGCTGAAACCGATAGCGAAATCGACCAGATCGCTCGGCGTGCCCATCATCACGGCATGGGTGGAGCCTCCGTAGGAGAATGCGATCGGCACCTCCTCTGGAACGACCCTGACGCCTGGGCGTACACCGTTACGCCAGATCGTCTCCCTAACCGCCGCTTTCGTATCGTAAGCCTGCACCCCTTGTCCTATTCCGCTGCTTCCATCTTTCCGGCAATCCGGCGAGACTGCCGTGTCAGTTCCTCATAATCCTGCTGCCATTCCGTCGGTCCGTTCGACGGCGAGACCTGCACCGCCGTCACCTTGTATTCCGGACAGTTGGTCGCCCAGTCCGAGAAGTCGGTGGTGATGACGTTTGCCTGCGTGTCTGGGTGATGGAACGTCGTATAGACGACGCCCGGCGCCACCCTGTCGGTGATGAGCGCCCTCAGGCTGGTCTCACCGGCGCGGCTGGCAAGCTTGATCCAGTCACCGTCCTTGATGCCCCGCTGCTCTGCGTCGTGCGGGTGGATCTCCAGCCGGTCTTCCTCATGCCAGACCACGTTCTCCGTCCGACGCGTCTGCGCGCCAACATTATACTGGCTGAGGATGCGGCCTGTGGTGAGCAGCAGCGGGAAGCGCGGGCCGGTGCGTTCATCGGTCGCGACATATTCGGTGCGGATGAACTTGCCCTTGCCGCGGACAAAGCCGTCCACATGCATGATTGGCGAGCCGTCCGGATACTTCTCGTTGCAGGGCCACTGCACCGATCCCTTCGCGTCGAGATAGGCATAGGAAACGCCGGCGAAGCTCGGCGTGGTGGCCGCGATCTCGTCCATGATCTCTGAAGGGTGCGTATAGGTCCAGTTTAGCCCCATCGCCTGCGCCAGCCTTTGCGTTACCTCCCAGTCTGCGTAGCCGTTCTTCGGGCTCATGACCTTACGGACGCGGTTGATACGCCGCTCCGCATTGGTGAACGTCCCATCCTTCTCGAGGAAGGTAGAGCCCGGCAGGAAGACATGCGCATAATTGGCCGTCTCGTTCAGGAAGAGGTCGTGCACCACGACGCATTCCATTGCGGCAAGACCTGCGGAGACGTGCTTCGTATCCGGATCGGATTGGAGGATGTCTTCCCCCTGGATGTAGAGGCCCCTGAACGTCCCTTCGACGGCCGCGTCCAGCATGTTCGGGATACGCAGCCCCGGCTCATTGTTGAGCGTCACGCCCCACATCTTCTCGAAGGTGTCGCGCGTGGCGTCATCCGAGATGTGCCGATAGCCCGGCAGCTCATGCGGGAAGGAACCCATGTCGCAGGAGCCCTGGACGTTGTTCTGGCCGCGCAGCGGATTCACGCCCACGCCGGGACGGCCGATATTGCCGGTCGCCATGGCCAGATTGGCGATCGCCATGACCGCGGTGGAACCCTGGCTGTGCTCGGTTACTCCGAGCCCATAGTAGATTGCCCCATTTCCGCCGGTCGCATAAAGCCGCGCTGCTCCGCGAACTAGGCCTGCGGGCACGCCGGTGTATGCTTCCGTCGCCTCCGGGCTGTGCTGCGGTTCGGCTGCGAACGCCGCCCAATCCTCGAACTCCGACCAGTCACAGCGTTTACGAATGAAGGTCTCATCAAAGAGGCCTTCCGTAACGATCACATGCGCGAGCGCCGTCAGCACCGCCACATTGGTCCCGGGCTTCAACGGCAGATGGTAGGCGGCTTCCACATGCGGCTGGCGGACGAGATCGATGCGCCGGGGATCGATGACGATGAGCTTCGCTCCCTGCCGCAGCCGCTTCTTCAGACGCGAACCGAAGACCGGATGTCCGTCCGTCGGATTGGCGCCGATGACGACCACAACGTCGGAATACTCGACTGAATCGAAATCCTGGGTGCCGGCCGAGGTTCCATAGGCCTGGCCGAGCCCGTAACCCGTCGGCGAGTGGCAGACACGGGCGCAGGTATCGACGTTGTTGTTGCCGAAGCCGGCCCGGACAAGCTTCTGGACGAGATAGGTCTCCTCGTTCGTGCAGCGCGACGACGTGATGCCGCCGATCGAATCTCGGCCATATTGGTACTGCAGCCGCCTGAATTCGGATGCGACGTGGGCGAAAGCTTCCTCCCACGTCACCTCCCGCCAGGGGTCCGTGATCCTCTCGCGGATCATGGGGTTCAGGATGCGGTCTCGGTGATTGGCATAGCCATAGGCGAAGCGACCCTTGACGCAGGAATGGCCGCGGTTCGCCTTGCCGTCCTTGTACGGTACCATGCGGACGAGTTCCTCGCCGCGCATCTCCGCCTTGAAGGAACAGCCGACGCCGCAATAGGCGCAGGTCGTGACAGCCGAGTGCTCCGGCTGGCCGATGGCGATGACCGACTTCTCGGTGAGAGTCGCTGTCGGGCACGCCTGCACGCAAGCACCGCAGGAAACACACTCCGACTCTAGAAAATGCTCGTGCATCCCGGCCGACACGCGACTGTCGAACCCGCGGCCCTCGATCGTCAGCGCAAACGTACCTTGCACTTCCTCGCAGGCGCGAACGCAGCGCGAGCAGACGATGCACTTGGACGGGTCGTAGGTGAAATAGGGGTTCGACTCGTCCTTCGGCATCCACTTGGCGTTGATCTCGCCATTGTTGCGCGTCTTGACGTGATTATCGCCCTCATATCCGTAACGCACGTCGCGCAGACCGACGGCGCCGGCCATGTCCTGCAACTCGCAATCGCCGTTCGCCGCACAGGTGAGGCAGTCGAGCGGGTGATCGGAGATGTAGAGCTCCATCACGCCGCGGCGGATCTGCTTCAGCCGTTCCGTCTGCGTATGAACGACGAGACCGGGTGCAACGGGTGTCGTGCAGGAGGCGGGGGTGCCGTTTCGTCCCTCCACCTCCACCAGACAGAGCCGGCAGGAACCGAAGGCATCTACCATATCCGTGGCGCAGAGCTTCGGCACCTGGATTCCCGCCTCCATGGAGGCGCGCATGATCGAGGTACCTTCCGGAACAGTCACCTCGCGCCCGTCTATGGTTAGCGTGACGAGGGTTTCGGAACGGGAGGCCGGGGTGCCGTAGTCGATTTCGTGGATCAGGGACATTGTCTTTACTCCGCCGCTTCGACGAGGGGTGTAGGGGCGAAATCTTCCGGGAAGTGCGTCATCGCACTCATGACCGGATAGGGCGTGAAGCCGCCGAGGGCGCAGAGCGAGCCGAACTTCATCGTGGCGCAGAGGTCGGCCAGCAACGCCTTGTTCTTCTCTGGCTCTATTCCCTGCGCAATTCTGTCGGCCGTCTCAACGCCGCGAGTGGAGCCGATGCGGCACGGCGTGCACTTGCCGCAGCTCTCGATGGCGCAGAATTCCATCGCGAACCGCGCCTGTCTCAGCATGTCGGCCGTATCATCGAAGACGACCACGCCCGCATGGCCGATCAGTCCGTCCTTCGACGCGAAGGCTTCGTAGTCGAACGGAGTGTCGAAGAGGGCGCGAGGAAAATAAGCGCCAAGGGGCCCGCCGACCTGCACCGCCTTCACCGGCCGACCGGTCGCCGTGCCGCCGCCGATCTCGTCGACGATCTGACCGAGCGTCAGGCCGAAGGCGGTCTCGAACAGGCCCCCACGTCTTACATTCCCTGCGATCTGGATCGGGATCGTGCCACGCGAGCGGCCCATGCCGAAGTCTCGATAGAACTCCGGACCTCGGTCCAGGATGATGGGGACCGAGGCGAGCGAAATGACATTGTTGACGACGGTCGGGCAGCCCAGGAAGCCCTTGAGCGCTGGCAGCGGCGGCTTTGCCCGCACGATGCCGCGCTTGCCTTCGAGCGAGTTGAGCAGCGAGGTCTCCTCTCCGCAGACATAGGCACCAGCCCCGACGCGCACCTCCATGTCGAACACGCGGCCCGAGCCCATCACCGAGGCGCCGAGGATGCCGGCCTCGCGTGCAGCCTCGATAGCCGCGTTCATGGTCTGGATCGCGTGCGGGTATTCCGACCGGGTGTAGATATATCCCTTCGTTGCGCCCGTCGCGAGACCGGCGATGATCATGCCTTCGATCAGCACGAACGGGTCGCCCTCCATGATCATCCGGTCGGCGAAGGTTCCGCTGTCGCCTTCATCCGCATTGCAGACGATGTACTTTTGCGGCCCCGGCGCTTCGGCGACCGTCTTCCATTTGATGCCGGTCGGAAAACCTGCTCCGCCCCGGCCCCGCAACCCGCTGTCGGTCACGGCCTGCACGATCTGCGGCGCGGACATGGCCAGCGCGCGCTCGAGACCGTTGAGACCTTGGTACTTGCGATAGTCCTCCAGCGAGAGAGGATCGGTCACGCCGCAGCGCGCGAAGGTCAGGCGTGTCTGCTGACGCAGGAACGGGATTTCCTTCGTCAGCCCCAGACCGAGCGGATGCTCCCCGCCGGTGAGAAAGCCGGCCTCGAAAAGACCGGCGACATCTGACGGCTTCACCGGCCCATAGCCAATCCGTCCCTGCTCCGTCCGTACTTCGACCAGGGGCTCGAGCCAGAATATACCGCGCGATCCATTGCGCACGATGCGGGCGTCCAATCCCCGGGAAAGGATTTCTGAACCGATCGCAGCAGCAACCTTGTCGGCACCGACCGCCAGAGCCGCGGCATCACGGGGAACGAAGATGGTGACGGTCATCGGCGGGCCTCCGTAACAAGCTCTCCCAGGCGGTGCATGTCCAAGCGCCCATGCACCTCGCCGTCCAGCATCGCCGCCGGGGCACAGGCACATAGGCCGAGACAGTAGACCGGTTCCAGGGTGATTGCTCCGTCCAGCGTCGTCTGGTGGAAATCGATGCCGAGCAACTGGCGGGCTGCGAGAGCGAGGTCGTCTCCGCCCATTGCCTGGCAGGCCTCGGCGCGACAGAGTTTCAACACATGTCGGCCTGCGGGCGCGTTCCGGAAGTCGTGGTAGAAGCTGACCACGCCATGGACCTCGGCTCGCGACAGGTTGAGTTCGTCCGCGATCACCGGCTTGACCTCTTCCGGGATGAAGCCGAACTCGCTCTGGAGAGCGTGGAGGATCGGCAGCATCGGGCCTTCTAGATGCTTCATTTCGCGGATGATGGATCGCGAACGTTCGGCATATCCGCCGCTCGCTACATGTACGTTCATGGTATTAACCTCCCGGAGAGACAGTGGCCTCTCCGCGCACGGGGCGCATTGGGAAAGTTTCACGCTAGCCTGGCGCAGCGTCAATAACGGCTTTCCGTCGCGTGATAGACAAAACCTATCAATCTAGATCGTCTGTGCTTAGGTTCCGGGCTTGGTGAAGCAGAGCGGAAACAAGCGGCGTGAAAGGTTCCCGGTGGGTCGCCACAAGGCCTACTAAGTGGCTCGCCTCCGGCTCCACGATTGGTATCATGCGGATTTCCTTTGCGAAGCCGAAGGAGTGGGCGACGTTCCTCGGCATGATGCTCGCCCATTGGCCGGTACTGACATGCGAAAGCAAAACGACCATGGAATTCGATTCCAGCGTCGGCTCTACCGTGACGCCTGCCTGTTCCAGGTGCTGGTTGATGATTCGGCGATTCTGCATGTCCGGCGTCAATAGGCAAAGCCGAACGTTCTCCATCTCGTGCCAAGTCACGGTATCGCGATCCGAATAGAGCGTGCCTTCCGCCGTCACCAGCGTGTAGCGCTCCGCATAGAGCGGTACGCTCGTCACCCGGCCGAGCGGCTCGTTGTCGAGATATGTGATACCCGCGTCGATCTCGAAATTGTCGAGTTGACTTAGGACCTGCAAGGATGTGCGCGAAACGACCGAGAAGGTGACGTCGGGATGCTTGGCCTGGAACGGCTCGGTCAACCGGGGGATCATGGCAAGCGCGGTCGGGATCGCCGCTAGCCGGATATGCCCTGACAGGCCGGACTTCGCAGCCCTCATTTCCTCGCGCATGGTCCGGGCATCGCCGACGATCCGCTTTGCCCATTCAAGTACCCGCTGGCCTTCCGGCGTTAGGCCCTGATAGCGGGTGCCACGAACGACGAGCACGACGCCGAGTTGATCCTCGAGCTGACGGATGGCGGCCGAAAGCGATGGTTGAGATATGCCGCATTCAACGGCCGCCCGCCCGAAGTGACCCTCGCGGGCGAGGACGATGAAGAGTTCGAGCTTGTCCAGCATGCGGCATTATCCCGGCGAAAGCCGCACAACAGCAAGCCGCAGGCAGAAGCGCAACAAAAAAGGCGGCCCCAGGGGCCGCCTTTCAAGCAGTCTCTTTGCCGATCAGGCCGGCAGGATGGCGCCGTTGAGTTCGGTGAGCTGGGACAGATATTCCTCAAGCTTCGTCTTGTGCTCGTGGTCAGTCGCAGCACCCGCGTCGCTACGGGCAGCCTCGATCCGCGCCTGCAGCGTCTCCCGCGTCACGTCCGAGAGCGGCAGGGCCGATTCGGCCAACACCGTGCAGCCGGTCGGCAGGATGTCCGCAAAGCCGCCGAACACGACATACTTCGCTTCCTGGCCCGTCGCCGACTTCACCGTCACCACGCCCGGCTTGATGGTCGTCATCGTCGGAGCATGGTTCGCAAGAACCGTCATCTCGCCCAGCGTAGCCGGGATCACGACTTCGGTAACCTTTTCAGAAAGGAGAAGACGTTCCGGAGAGACGAGCTCGAAATTGAAGGCGTCAGCCATGGCGGTTCACTTCTTCACGTGTTGCATGCAAAGGCGCGCCGCAAGTGCAGCGCGCCCGCTGGTCCTGCTTAGGCAGCAGCTGCCAGCTTCTTCGCCTTTTCCATCGCCTCTTCAATCGAGCCGACCATGTAGAACGCGGCTTCCGGAAGATGGTCGTACTCGCCGTTGACGAGACCCTTGAAGCCCTTGATCGTGTCTTCGAGAGCAACCAGCTTGCCCGGCGAGCCGGTGAACACTTCTGCGACGAAGAACGGCTGCGACAGGAAGCGCTCGATCTTACGGGCGCGGGCGACGGTCATCTTGTCCTCTTCGGACAGTTCGTCCATGCCAAGGATGGCAATGATGTCCTGCAGCGACTTGTAGCGCTGCAGCGTCGTCTGCACCTGGCGAGCCACTTCGTAGTGCTCTTCACCCACGATCATCGGGTCGAGCATGCGCGACGTGGAGTCGAGCGGGTCAACGGCCGGATAGATGCCCTTCTCAGCGATCGAACGCGACAGAACGGTCGTTGCGTCGAGGTGGGCGAACGAGGTTGCCGGTGCCGGGTCGGTCAAGTCGTCGGCCGGGACGTAGATGGCCTGAACCGAGGTGATCGAGCCCTTGGTCGTCGTGGTGATGCGCTCCTGCATCTGACCCATGTCGGTCGCCAGCGTCGGCTGGTAACCCACGGCCGATGGGATACGGCCGAGTAGAGCCGACACTTCCGAACCTGCCTGCGTGAAGCGGAAGATGTTGTCGACGAAGAACAGAACGTCCTGGCCCTTGTCGCGGAAATCTTCAGCAATCGTCAGGCCGGTCAGGGCGACGCGTGCACGGGCGCCCGGCGGCTCGTTCATCTGGCCGTAGACGAGAGCTGCCTTCGAGCCTTCGCCGCCGCCGTGCTTGTTCACGCCGGATTCGATCATTTCGTGGTAGAGGTCGTTGCCTTCACGGGTACGCTCGCCAACGCCAGCGAACACGGAGTAACCGCCGTGCGCCTTCGCGACGTTGTTGATCAGTTCCATGATGAGAACGGTCTTGCCGACGCCGGCGCCGCCGAACAGGCCGATCTTGCCGCCCTTCGCGTAAGGAGCGAGAAGGTCGACGACCTTGATGCCGGTCACGAGGATCTGCGCTTCCGTGGACTGCTCGACGTAAGCCGGAGCTTCCTGGTGGATGGCGCGTAGGGTTCCGGTGTCGAGCGGACCTGCTTCGTCGACTGGCTCGCCGATGACGTTCATGATGCGGCCGAGCGTCTGGTCCCCGACCGGCACCGAGATCGGAGCGCCGGTGTTCTTCACCTGCTGGCCGCGAACGAGGCCTTCGGTGGAGTCCATCGCGATGGTACGCACCTGGTTTTCACCAAGGTGCTGCGCGACTTCCAGAACGAGGCGGTTACCGTTGTTATCGGTTTCCAGTGCGTTCAGGATCGGCGGCAGTTCGCCATCGAACGAAACGTCGACAACGGCGCCGATCACCTGCGTCACCTTGCCGACGGAGGTGCCGGCGTCCAGGGTAGCTGCGATAGCCATGTTTCTTACCCTCTTTCCTTATCTCAGAGCGCTTCCGCGCCCGAAATGATTTCAATCAGTTCCTTGGTGATCTGCGCCTGGCGCTGACGGTTGTAGGACAGCGTCAGCTTGTTGATCATCTCACCGGCATTGCGCGTCGCGTTGTCCATTGCGGACATCTGAGCGCCATAGAAGGATGCGTTGTTCTCGAGCAGCGCGCGGAAGATCTGCACGGCCACATTGCGCGGCAGCAGATCCGCGAGGATCTCTTCTTCGCTCGGCTCGTATTCGTAAAGGGCTGCCGACCCGCTTCCGGCATCCGCTTCGTCGAACTTGGCCGGAATGATCTGCTGGGCCGTGGCTACCTGCGCGATCACCGACTGGAAGCGTGCATAGAACAGCGTGGCAACGTCGAACTCGCCCTTGTTGAAGAGGTCAAGCACCCGGCGCGCAACATCGTCCGCATTGGCAAAGCTCAGTTGCTTCACTTCGCGGAAGGTTACGTAATCGACGATGTTGTCCTTGAACGTCCGGCGCAGGATGTCATTGCCCTTGCGGCCGACCGTCAGGATCTTCACCGTCTTGCCTTCCCGGATCAGCTTCAAAGCATGATCGCGGGCAAGGCGGATGATGGACGAGTTGAAGCCACCTGCAAGACCACGCTCACCAGTTGCAACGACGAGAAGGTGAACCTGATCGCGGCCGGTCCCGGACAGAAGCAGTGGCGCTTCAGCATTGCCGGCATTGGCGGCGGACAGGCTGGCCAGCACCTTGTTCATGCGTTCCGCGTAGGGACGTGCAGCCTCGGCCGCCTCCTGCGCACGGCGCAGCTTCGCCGCGGCGACCATCTTCATCGCCTTGGTGATCTTCTGCGTCGCCTTGACGGAGGCGATCCGGTTTTTCAGATCCTTAAGTGAAGGCATCCGTTATCGGTCCCCTAAGGGTTAGTGTGCGTAATCCGGGGCTCAGGCGAAGGACTTGGCGTAGGCGTCGAGCGCCGCCTTCAACTTGGCCTTGACGTCGTCCGACAGGGCCTTTTCGGTGCGGATCGCATCGAGAACATCCTTGCCTTCCGAACGCATGTAGGTGAGCAGGCCCTGTTCGAACTTGCCGACATCGCCGACCGGGATCTTGTCCAGGTAGCCGTTGACACCTGCGAAGATCACCGCAACCTGCTCTTCGGTTTTCAGCGGCGAGAACTGCGGCTGCTTCAGGAGTTCGGTCAGGCGGGCACCACGGTTCAGCAGGCGCTGCGTCGCGGCGTCAAGGTCAGAGCCGAACTGAGCGAAGGCTGCCATTTCACGATACTGGGCAAGCTCGCCCTTGATCGAACCGGCAACCTGCTTCATCGCCTTGATCTGCGCGGCGGAGCCGACGCGGGAAACCGACAGACCCACGTTCACGGCCGGGCGGATGCCCTGGTAGAACAGGTCGGTTTCGAGGAAGATCTGACCGTCGGTGATCGAGATCACATTCGTCGGAATGAATGCCGAAACGTCGTTACCCTGGGTTTCGATGACCGGCAGGGCCGTCAGCGAACCGGCACCGCGCTCGTCGGAGAGCTTGGCCGCGCGCTCGAGAAGACGCGAGTGCAGATAGAAAACATCGCCGGGATAAGCTTCGCGGCCCGGCGGGCGACGCAGAAGCAGGGACATCTGGCGGTAGGCGACAGCCTGCTTGGAAAGATCGTCGTAGGCGATCAGCGCGTGCTGGCCGTTGTCACGGAAATATTCGCCCATGGCGCAACCGGCGAACGGCGCAAGATACTGCATCGGAGCCGGATCGGAGGCCGTTGCGGCGACGATGATCGAGTACTGGAGAGCACCACGCTCTTCCAGGACCTTCACGAACTGAGCAACGGTCGAACGCTTCTGGCCGATAGCGACGTAGACGCAGAACAGCTTCTCGCTGTCCGGACCATTGTCGTGGATCGGCTTCTGGTTCAGGAAGGTGTCGAGGATGATGGCGGTCTTGCCGGTCTGGCGGTCGCCGATGACGAGCTCGCGCTGGCCGCGGCCAACCGGGATCAGGGCGTCAATGGCCTTAAGGCCGGTCGACATCGGCTCATGAACCGACTTGCGCGGAATGATACCAGGAGCCTTTACGTCGACGCGCGAACGGCGGGTCGCATTGATCGGACCCTTACCGTCGATCGGATTGCCGAGCGCATCAACGACGCGGCCGAGCAGTTCCGGGCCGACCGGCACGTCAACGATGGCGCCGGTCCGCTTGACGGTGTCGCCTTCCTTGATCTCACGGTCCGAACCGAACACAACCACACCGACGTTATCGGCTTCGAGGTTGAGGGCCATGCCGCGCACGCCGCCGGGGAACTCGACCATTTCACCGGCCTGGATGTTATCCAGACCGTATACGCGGGCAATACCGTCACCAACGGAGAGAACCTGGCCGACTTCGGATACCTCAGCCTCCTGGCCGAAGTTCTTGATTTGATCTTTCAGAATTGCGGAAATTTCCGCGGCGCGGATATCCATCAGCCAACCTCTTTCAGTGCAAGCTTAAGGGTGGAAAGTTTGGTGCGAAGGGAGGTGTCGATCTGTCGCGACCCGACCTTGACGATCAGGCCACCAAGAAGCGAGGCATCCACCTTGACGGCGACGACCACGTCCTTGCCAGTGACGCCCTTCAGCGCCGACTTGAGTTCTTGTTCCTGGGCCGGCGTCAACGCATGTGCGGACGTCACTTCGGCCGTAACTTCGCCGCGATGGGCGGCTGCGATCTGGCGATAACCCCGGATCATGCCCGGCAGGGCGAAAAGGCGACGATTGCTCGCAACGACCTTCAGGAAGTTGGCGACCATGCCGCGGATGCCAGCCTTGTCGGCGACTGCGGAGATGGCACGCACCTGCTCCTCGGCAGAAAAGACCGGGCTCTGGATCAGGCGCCGCAGGTCCTCGCTCTCGTCCATCATAGCCTGGAACCGATCAAGATCCGCGCCGACTGCATCGATCGAACCTGCCTCGAGCGCCAGCTCGAAGAGCGAGGATGCATAGCGCTCAGCTACACCGGAAATCAGCTGGGACGTGTCAGCCACGGGCACAGTTTCCCTTGATTGTCATCAACGGCCGGACCTCGCGGACGGAGATCGATAAGCCCTTGTGAGTATTTGCTATTTTGTTGAAAACAACCAGCTTTTAGGCTGGCCCCTTCAGACTTTCGCGGTTCGTCTACCATAGGATCTATGGACTCGCAACACGGCAGATAGGCTAAAACGTCCGGGCTAGAAGGGGTTGAACCGATTTTATCACCCTGCTTGTGCGGATTCGGGGTGAGAAGCAGCGAACCGCGCTAGAAATAGCCGAGAACATAGCCGAGCGGCAGCGCGGCGAGCGCAAGTTGCGCGATCAGGACCAGGGCGTTGACGGTTATTCTGCCGCGGTCGAGTAACAGTGATAGCAGACGCCCCAGCCCCGCAAACCCGAGCGCGCTGCCGAGCATGAGATAGGTGAAGTCCTGCGCAAGGGCGATCGCTGCCAGCCCCAGGCCAAGGTGAAGGCCTCCTATCGAGCGTGTCGCGCCGAAGCCGACGGAGGTGACCTCCCCCGTGACCAGCCCCCCTGCCCTCAGCAGCCGTGCCGGAAACAGCATGGTCAGAAGACCGAAAACCGCGACGACAAGCGCGGCCAGGAATGCCAGGCGCTCCGGCAGCTCGGCGGGAAAGTAGAGTTCCAAAATTCACTCCTGACGCTCTTGGGACTGCCCCCTTACCAGCAGCGCCGTGATTCTCAAAGAAAGCTCTGGGGATCGACGTCGATCTGCACATGCACCGAGCCGCGAACCTTGGGCCCCTGCGTTACCATTGTCTTCAGGAAGGCCTGCATATCGGAGTTCCGCCTGCCATGGACCAGGAGCCGGAAACGATGCCGTCCCCTGACCAGCGCCAGCGGCGCCTCGGCCGGCCCGAGTACGGCAATTCCAGAAACATGCGGAGCGGCGGCACGCAGGCCGCGCGCATGGACCTCCGCATCAGCACGGCTCTCGGCCGACACGATGATCGACGCCAGCCGGCCGAAGGGCGGGAGGATCGCGCGTTCCCGCTCGATGATCTCCCGCTCATAGAACGCCCCCGCGTCACCGGAAACGATCGCCTGCATGACGGGATGCTGCGGCTGGTAGGTCTGCAGCAGTCCGTGGCTCTTGAGCCCCGTCCGCCCTGCGCGTCCCGTCACCTGGCTGAGCAGCTGGAAGGTTCGTTCGGCGGCACGGGGATCGCCATTCGCCAACCCCAGGTCCGCATCGACAATCCCGACCAGCGTCATCAGGGGGAAATTATGCCCTTTGGCGACCAGTTGGGTACCGATGACAATATCGGCATCTCCGCGGGTGATCGCCTCCAGCTCCAGCCGGAGACGCTTGACGCCGCCGAGCAGGTCGGAAGACATGACGATGGTGCGGGCATCCGGAAAGTGCCTTTCCACTTCCTCCGCAATGCGCTCCACGCCTGGCCCGCATGCGACAAGATGGTCGAGCGTGCCGCATTCGGGGCACGCCTCCGGCGTCGGCTCGCTATAGCCGCACTGATGGCACTGGATCTGGTTGCGAAATCGGTGCTCGACCAGCCAGCTTGAGCATTGCGGGCACTGGAAGCGATGTCCGCAGACCCGGCAGAGGGTGAGCGGTGCATAACCGCGCCGATTGAGGAACAGAAGCGCCTGCTCGCCGCGCTCTATGGTCTTGCCCACGGCCCTCAGAAGCAGGGGAGACAGGAAGCCTCCCCGCTCGGGCGGATGCTTGCGCATGTCGATCAGGTGGAGGTCCGGCAGTGCCGCTTCGCCGTAGCGTGTCGGCAAGTGCACCAGGTGGTAACGCCCGGCCTGAGCGTTCACCTGGCTTTCCACCGATGGCGTCGCCGAGACGAGGACGATCGGGAAGTCGCCGATCCGGGCGCGCACGACGGCCATGTCGCGCGCATTGTAGAAGACACGATCTTCCTGTTTGTAGGCCGGGTCGTGTTCCTCATCGACGACGACCAAGCCGAGGTTTTCGAAGGGAAGGAAGAGCGCCGAACGGGCACCGGCGACAACCTGTACCTCGCCCGTGACGATGCCCCGCCAGACCTTCTCGCGTATCCGCGGCGAAAGATCGGAATGCCATTCGCCAGGCTTTGCTCCGAAGCGGTCCTGAAAGCGCTCGAGGAAGCTAGAAGTGAGTGCGATTTCAGGGAGGAGGATGAGCACCTGCCGGCCCTGCCGCAATGTTTCCGCGATGGCCTCGAAGTAGACCTCCGTCTTTCCGGAACCGGTAACCCCATCGATGAGCGAGGCGGAGAAGCCACCTTTACGGACGAGGTCGACGATGTCGCGCGCAGCATCCTTCTGCGGCCCCTCGATCCGCGACGCCGCATAGTCCGGATCGGGCCTCGCGACCACCGGCGGCGGCGGCAGGAAAACCGTCTCGAACAGCCCCTGCTGCGTCAACCCGTCGATAACGCTCGTGGAGACCCCGGCGGCATGGGCGAGGCCGGCGCGCGTCCACGGCACCTCCTCGCCGACGAGGTCGAGAACCCTTGATCGCGCCGGTGTCATCCGCTCGGGACGACCGCCGACATAGCGGATCCCCTCCACCATGGGTTCGGGTTCCAGTGCGGCGGGCGCACGGATTGCCATGCGCGCCACCAGGCCCGGCGGAGACAAGGTGTAGCTCGCCACCCACTCGATGAAGCGCCGCATCTCGGCGGAAAGAGCCGGGCAGTCGAAAGCCAGAGTGATCGGCCGCAGCTTCTTCGGATCGAGCCGGTCGTCGTTGCCGCCCTCCCAGACGACGCCGATCACCTGTCGCGGGCCAAGCGGCACCTGCACGACGGAGCCCGGTTCGACATGCATGCCGGCTGGTACGGCATAGCTGTAGGGACCCGGCGCCGGAAGCGGCACCAGCACCGGAACAACGCGCTGGACCGATGGCTGGGCCAGGAGTTCACCGAAGAGCGAGGAGGAATCTGGGCTCATGCGGCGGGACCTTGCCCCGAAGCCCGCAAAAATGAAACATCGGATTTTGCAGCTGGACGCCTTATTCCCGCGTCAGGCTGAATACCGAATGATGGTCTTGCGCCAGTTCGAAGACCGCGTGCTTCTCGATCGCCCGCGTGACATCCTGCGGATCGCCTTCCAGTTGCTCCGGCTGGATCAGATGCCCGACCGTCACGTCGAAACGGTTGCCCTTCTTGTTGAGGAGTTCGTAGAAGACCGTCATGTCGCGCAGCTCGGTCGACCACTTGGCAAACCAGTAGAAGAGCCCCGAATTCCGCGCCTTCATGTGGATCGGCAGGATCGGCAGGTTGTACTTCTTCGCAAGTCCGACCGCCGACGTCTTCCAGGGCCGCTCGTTAAGTCGGCCGTCCGCCCAGTAGGCAATGCGCCCCGACGGGAAAAGCACCATTACCTTTCCGTCCTCGACGGTCTTGTTGGTCAGGACCAGCGTCTCGCGGGTCTTGAGCTTGCTCTTGTGTTCCTCCCGCCATTCGACGGGTATGATCATTTCGGCGAAGCGTGGATTGACGCGGACGGCATCACGGTTGGCGAAAACCATCATGTCGGGTCGGCGCGGCTTGAGGACGTCGAACACTGCAACGCCATCGGCAATACCCGTCGGATGATTGCTGACGAGAATGAAGCCTCCGGTTTCCGGAATGCGGCCGGCATTCGTCACGCGGACATCAAGCTTCAGCGTATCGCTGAGATATTCGAAGGACTGGAAGCCCGGCATCGCTGCGATGTCGTTCGCGAACTCGATGGCACGGTCGTAGCGCAGCAAGGAATAGAGAAATGGCCGCATCACTGGCCAGAGCGGATGCTTGACGATGCGCTGTCCCCGCTCAGCAATGAGAGTATCAACGATGTGACCGGGTTTACCTTGGGAAACCAGAGAAAGTGCTTCGGCAAAATGCCCGAGGGAGGACATTGAATCTCGGCGCGCCATACGAACTCCTGCAGAGAGGATAGGGGTATATCGCAGTCCGATATGATCGGCCAGTGACAACGGTCGCATCCTTCAGTGAATAGTAACGCGATCAGAAGCAATCTGGGGTCACCCTGCACCGATTCAATAGGCATGACGTGAGCGACATACTGACGATCGCAGCCCCGGACCTCCTCCAGCATCGCGTGGAATGGCTGGACAATCTGGCACGGGAGCGGCGTCTTTCCGCCAACACGCTTGAAGCCTACGAACGCGATACCCGCCAATTCCTGAGCTTCCTGACCGGCCACTTGGGCGGTCCACCTCGGGTCACCGACATCCATACGCTCCGCCCCGCCGACCTGCGCGCATTTCTGGCAGCCCGCCGGCGCGAGGGCTCCGGCGCCCGCTCGCTTGGCCGGCACCTGGCAGGCCTGCGCTCGTTTCTTCACTACCTGGAGCGGCAGGGGCTGGTCAACGCAGCGGCTGCCGGCGCTGTCCGTGCGCCTCGACAGCCGAAATCGCTCCCGAAGCCGCTCAGCGATCGACAGGCACTGGCGGTCGTCGGCCAGGACGCCCAACTGCAGGAGGAACCCTGGATCGCCGCGCGGGATGCCGCCGTACTGACGCTGCTCTATGGCTGCGGACTACGGATCTCGGAGGCCCTCGCACTGACGTCGCGGGATCTTGAGGCTGGTACCTCTAGCCTTCGCGTCACCGGCAAGGGCGGCAAGGTCCGGATCGTACCGCTGCTCCCCGTCGTGGTCGAGGCGGTGGCAGCCTACCGGAAGCTCTGTCCCTATACTCCTTCGCCGGACCAGCCCTTGTTTCGCGGCGCGCGTGGAGGGCCGTTGCAGCCTGCCATCATTCAGCGCGGTATGCAGAAGCTGCGCGGTGCGCTCGGCCTGCCGGACACTGCCACGCCGCACGCGCTGCGCCACTCCTTCGCGACGCACCTCCTGGCAGGTGGCGGTGATCTGAGGACGATCCAGGAGCTTCTGGGACACGCCAGCCTCTCGACGACGCAGGTCTATACTGGCGTCGACACGCTACGCCTGCTGGAGGTCTACGATCGGGCGCATCCGCGGGCATAGGATTGCCTTAACCATCTGCCTTAATGCCTCATGCAGGTCGTGCGGCTAAGGTCCTCGTGGCCTCCCTGGAAGGACGACATGACGACCCAAGCCCTCTTCCCGCTGCCACGGCGCTTGCTGCACCAGCTGTCCGCAACTGCACTTTGGCTGCTCGCCGCCGGCCACCTGTTGGCGCTGATGTCCCTGCTGATGATCCTTCTCATGTACGCTCCGGCAAGAGCAGAGACTGCATGTCACGGCAAGAACCTGCTGGAAGGCTTGCAGCGTGAGGATCCACAGGCCTACGCCGCTGTGATGGCGGAGGGCCGAGACGTGGTGAACGGCCAGGGTCTCTTCTGGAAGGTCGAGCGCGAAGGCATTTCTCCGTCCTATATGCTGGGCACCATGCACGTGACTGATCCGCGTGTCCTGAAGATGCCGCCGAGCGCCGCAGAGGCGCACGCAGCCGCACGGGTGATCGTCATCGAATCCGACGAGATCCTCGACGAGCGGAGGGCGGCCGCCGCCATCCTGGCCAGACCTGAACTGACCATGTTCACGGATGGCCGGTCGATCGAGAACCTCCTGCCCCCCGAAGATCTGGTGGTCCTGAAGGAAGGGCTGGAAGAAAGGGGTCTCGTCCTTTCCGCAGTGTCGCGCATGAAACCCTGGATGCTGGCGGGCTTTGTGGCGACTTCAGCCTGCGAATCGGCGCGCAAGGCAGACGGTGCGATATTTCTCGACAAGAAGATCGCCCTTGATGCCATGGCGTCCGGCAAGCCCGTGAAAGGCCTGGAAACGCTTCAGGAGCAGCTGGCGGCGATGGCTGAAATGCCGATCGACTTCCACCTCCAGGCTCTGGTCGAGACGATCAGGCTCGGTGACCGGATAGACGATGTCGTGGAGACGATGACCGAACTCTACCTGGCAGGCGAAACGGGCCTGACCATTCCCGCGCTGAAGGCGCTGACCCCGACATTGACGGAAGGGGACGAGAGCGCCTACGCCGCTTTCGAGAGCGCGGTGATTTCCGCCCGGAACCATCGGATGGCGGAGCGCGCCGCACCCATTCTTGCCGAGGGCGGCGCCTTCGTGGCTGTTGGTGCCCTGCACCTGCCGGGCGAGGACGGGTTGGTCGAATTGCTGCGCAGGCAGGGCTTCACCGTCAGCCGTTCCCGGTGAGCACTAACCGACCGTCATTCGCTTCATGACGTTCGTCTTCCAGTAGAACTGGTGCGCCAGCACGCCCAGGACATGCGCGACGATCAGAAGCCACAGGAGCGCCTTCAGCGGTCCTCCGTGAAAGTCGCCCGCCTGCTTGTTGCCGAGATAGTAGGCACCAGCGCCGGTCAACGGCAGGACCAGCAGCAACACGTAGAGCAGTCCGTGCGCAGCCTTGGCGGCAAGCCGGAAGAGCGGCGGCTCCTCCACAGGCAGTGTCGGGTTCTTCATGGTCAGCCGCAGCACGATCCGCCAGATGGTGAGGATCGCGATCAGGATGCCTGCATAGGCGTGAAGGTTGGCGCTCGCCACCTGCTCGGCGGTCGCCGCACCCGTTTCTCGAACTGCGCGATTCCACTCTTCCATGCCTTCCGGAAGCAGAAGGTTGAAGAAGACCAGAGCGACGACCAGCCAGTGCAGGATGCGTTGGGAAACAGAATAGGAAACAGCGTCGGAAGCCATTGTCTTGCCTTTCGTCAAAACGTTGCGCGGCAATTGCTTCCGGATGTTAAAGGCCGCAGCCTGCGTGGCAAGCTGCGGCCTTCAAGATGAAGAAGATTTAATTCCCGTCTTGCGTTTCTACATGTGGAGCGGCTTGAAGAAGGTGGCGAGGGCTGCCTCCTTCACCGCTTCCGACATGGTCGGATGCGCATGGCAGGTGCGGCCAAGATCTTCCGAGGATCCACCGAACTCCATCAGCACGGCGATCTCGTGGATCATCTCGCCGGCGCCGAAGCCGACGATGTGGCCACCGAGCACGCGATCGGTCTCCTTGTCGGCGAGGATCTTCACGAAGCCGTCCGTCACCTGCATCGCGCGGGCGCGGCCGTTCGCGGTGAAGGGGAACTTTCCGACCTTGTAAGCCACTCCTGCCGCCTTCAGCTCTTCCTCGGTCTTGCCGACCGAAGCGACTTCCGGCTGCGTGTAGACGACGCCAGGAATGACGTCGTAGTTCACATGGCCATGCTGGCCGGCGAGGATTTCCGCGAGCGCCACGCCTTCGTCTTCTGCCTTGTGAGCAAGCATCGGACCCTTCACCACGTCGCCAATCGCATAGATGCCATCGACATTCGTCTTGTAATGCCCGTCAATCTCGACCCGGCCGCGATTGTCGAGCGCCACGCCCGCCTCGTCGAGGCCAAGGCCAGCCGTATAGGGCTTGCGGCCGGTGGAGATCAGCACGACATCCGCCTCGATCGCCTGCGCCTCGCCGCCCTTCACAGGCTCGAACGTGACCTTGGCACCGGCGCCGGACTTTTCGACCCCGGTCACCTTTGCTCCCAGGTTGAAGGTCATTCCCTGCTTGGCCAGCATGCGCTGGAACTGCTTGGATACCTCGCCGTCCATCCCGCCGAGGATGTTGTCCAGGTATTCGACGACCGTCACCTTCGCGCCGAGGCGCATCCACACCGAGCCGAGCTCAAGGCCGATGACGCCCCCGCCGACCACGACCAGATGCTGCGGCACCTTGTCGAGTGCGATTGCGCCGGTGGAGGAAACGATCACCTTCTCATCGATGTCGACATTGACGCCGGGAATGCCGGCAACGTCGGAACCAGTGGCGATGACGATGTTCTTCGTCTCCAGTTCCTGGGTGCTGCCGTCCTCGGCAGTCACCGCGACCTTGCCGGCCGCAACGATCTTGCCGGTTCCGATCAAGCCGTCGATCTTGTTCTTCTTGAACAGGAACGCGACGCCGTCGACGTTCGACTTCACGGTCGCATCCTTGTGCGCCATCATCTTCTCGAGGTTGAGCTTCGGAGCCGGTATCTCGACGCCAAGCGAATCCATGCCGTGGGCGGCATGATGGAACATCTCCGAAGCGTGGAGCAGGGCCTTGGAGGGAATGCAGCCGACATTCAGGCAGGTGCCGCCATAGGTGGCACGCTTCTCGACCACGGCAACCTTCAGCCCGAGCTGGGCAGCCTTGATGGCGCAGACATAACCACCGGGTCCGCTTCCGATTACGACGACATCATAAGCCATGTTCTAAATCCTGGTCCTGTTTCTGGCGGCGTCACCGCCGATATTTCGAGAATGGCCCTCAGGCCGCTTTTTCAGTCGCAAGCTTGATACCGAGCGCGATGAACACCACGCCACTGGTCCGGTCGATCCATTTGCTGGCGCGCGAGAACGCCGAGCGCATGCGCGGCGTGGTCATGAACGCGCTCACGCCCACGAACCACAGAATGAGGCAGGTTGCCATCACCATGCCGTAGCCGAACTTGATCGCCATCGGCGTGTGGGCGCTGACGACGGTCGAGAAGATCGACAGGAAGAAGAAGACCGCCTTCGGATTGAGTGCGTTGGCGGCGAAGCCAAGCATAAATGCCTTGAAAGCAGTCTGACGTCGAACAGCGCCGAATTCGGTCTCCGCCGAGATGGCGATCTCGGTCCTGCCCGCCCTCAGTGCCTTCACACCGATATAGATCAGATAGGCGACGCCCAGCCATTTCACCAGGTTGAACAGGTAGACAGACTGCGACACGATCAGCCCTAGGCCGAGGATGGTGTAGGTGACGTGGAGCATCAGCGACGCTCCTATGCCGAAACTTGTGATGATCGCCTGCCGCCGGCCGTGAACCACCGCCTGCCGCATCACCATCGCGAGATCCGCGCCGGGCGAGACGATGGCGAAGGAGAAAATGGCCATCAGCGAGATCAGTTCGATGAAGTAGGCCTGCATGACGCGATCTCTCAGAACAAAAGCGTTGCCATCATGACGACGAGACCAACAACGCTCACCAGCCATGCGAGCGAGCGGATGTAAGGCACGCCTGCCAGGTAGAGCGGGATATAGACGATGCGGGCGATGAGCCAGGTCCAGGCGCCGGCGATGCCGACACCCGACGGATCGCCCATGAATGCAAGCGCGAGGAGAAGCCCGATGAATGCAGGATAGGTTTCCTGGAAGTTCTTCGACGCGCGGGCGGCTCGCCCGGGAAGAACACCCTGCGGCTGCCGTTCCTCGTCGCGTGGTCCGGCATTCCAGGCCGAACCAAGCTCCCGCGTCGCCAGCATGCCCTGCAGCAGGATATGGAAGAACAGCAGGACAACGCTCAGGCACAGCACGATCACCAGATGGGTGGCGTTTGCCGAGGCGGGGTCCATGCTGCTCTTCCCTCTTCTTCAGACCTTACAGGTCGAGAACCAGGCGCTCCGGATCTTCCAGGCTTTCCTTGACGCGCACGAGGAAGGTCACGGCTTCCTTGCCGTCAACGATCCGGTGGTCGTAGGAGAGGGCCAGATACATCATCGGACGAATGACAACCTGACCGCCGATGGCAACGGGACGCTCCTGGATCTTGTGCATGCCGAGGATACCCGACTGCGGCGCGTTGAGGATCGGCGAGGACATGAGTGAACCGTAGACGCCGCCATTCGAGATGGTGAACGTGCCACCCTGCATGTCGGCCATGCCAAGCTGGCCATCACGGGCGGCCTTGCCGAGGCGGCCGATTTCCTTCTCGATCTCTGCGATCGACATCTGGTCCGCATCACGCACGACCGGGACGACAAGGCCCTTGTCGGTCCCGACGGCGACGCCGATGTGGCAGTAATTCTTGTAGATGATGTCGGTGCCGTCGATCTCGGCATTGACGGCCGGCAGTTCCTTCAGCGCGTGCGTGACGGCCTTGGTGAAGAAGCCCATGAAGCCGAGCTTCACGCCGTGCTTCTTCTCGAAGATGTCCTTGTAGCGGTTGCGCAGGTCCATCACCGCCTTCATGTCCACCTCGTTATAGGTGGTCAGCATGGCAGCAGTGTTCTGTGCGTCCTTGAGGCGGCGTGCGATCGTCTGGCGCAGGCGCGTCATCTTCACCCGTTCCTCGCGTCCCGCATCTTCGGTCGTCGACGGCGCGCGCGCGGCCTTCGGAGCCTCAGCGGATGCGGCAGGAGTCGAGACGCCCTTGGCGACGGCGGCGATCACATCGCCCTTCAGAACCTGCCCGCGCTTGCCGGATCCTTCCACCTGATCGGCAGACAGATTGTTTTCAGACAGCATCTTGGCGGCGGCGGGTGCTGCCGGCATGTCGGAGGTGCCCTTGGCGGCCGGTGCCGGCTCGGCGGTCTTGGCAGGAGCCGCTTCGGCGGCCTTGGCGGGCGCTTCGGCCTTGGCGGGAGCAGCCGGTGCCGCACCGGCGGCACCTTCGGCGATCTGGCCGAGAAGTGCGTCGAGCCCGACGGTCTCGCCGTTCTGTGCGACAATTTCCGTGAGCACGCCCGAAGCCGGTGCCGGAACCTCGACGGTAACCTTGTCCGTCTCGAGCTCGACCAGCGGCTCGTCCGCCTTCACGGTATCGCCGACTTTCTTGAACCAGGTGCCGACTGTTGCCTCACTGACGGACTCGCCGAGGGTAGGGACGCGGATTTCGGTGGCCATGGAGTGTTTCCGTTTCTCTAGAATGTCGATCTTGTCGCTGGCGGCCAGATCAGCCGCCAAGCGCGTCTTCGAGGAATGCTTCGAGCTGGGCGAGGTGCTTCGACATCAGGCCCGTCGCCGGCGATGCCGCTGCAGGGCGGCCGGTGTAACGAACCCGCTGGTACTTGGCATCGATATGCGCCAGCACCCATTCCAGATAGGGGTCGATGAACGCCCACGCACCCATGTTCTTTGGTTCTTCCTGGCACCAGACCATCTCCGCATTGCGGAAGCGGGACAGCTCGTTGATCAGCGCCTTCGCCGGGAACGGGTAAAGCTGCTCGATGCGAAGCAGGTAGACGTCGTCGATGCCGCGCTTCTCGCGCTCTTCCAGCAGATCGTAGTAGACCTTGCCGGTGCACATGACGACGCGACGGATCTTGGCATCCTTCTGCAGCTTGATCGGGCCGTCCTTGATGACTTCCGCATCGTCCCACAGCAGGCGATGGAAGGCAGACTCACCGGCCATCTCCGCGAGGGTTGACGTCGCCCGCTTGTGACGCAGCAGCGACTTCGGCGTCATCAGGATCAGCGGCTTGCGGAAGTCGCGCTTCACCTGCCGGCGCAGGATGTGGAAGTAGTTCGCCGGCGTCGTGCAGTTGGCGACCTGCATGTTGTCCTCGGCGCACATCTGCAGCCAGCGCTCCAGACGGGCAGACGAATGCTCGGGACCCTGACCTTCGTAACCGTGCGGCAGCAGGCAGACGAGGCCCGACATGCGCAGCCACTTGCGCTCACCCGACGAGATGAACTGGTCGAAGACGACCTGCGCGCCGTTGGCGAAGTCACCGAACTGCGCTTCCCAGAGCGTTAGCGCATTCGGACGCGCCAGCGAATAGCCATACTCGAATCCGAGCACCGCCTCTTCGGAGAGCATCGAGTTGATGACCTCGTACCGCGCCTGTGTCGGCGCGAGGTTGGAAAGCGGGATGTAGCGCTCTTCAGTCTCCTGGTCATAGAGGACCGAATGGCGCTGCGAGAAGGTGCCGCGCTCGCAGTCCTGGCCCGACAGGCGGATCTTGGTGCCCTCCACGGCCAGCGAGCCGAAGGCCAGCGCTTCCGCCATCGCCCAGTCGATCCCCTCGCCCGTTTCCACCATCTGGGCGCGGTTTTCCATGAAGCGCTTGATCGTGCGGTGCGCGTTGAAGCCCTCCGGGATAGTCGACAGCTTGCGGCCGATCTCCTTTAGCTGCTTCATCGGCACGGACGTCTTGCCGCGGCGCTGCTCGTCGGCATTGTCGGCAGAGCGCAGCCCTGACCAGACGCCATCGAGCCAGTCAGCCTTGTTCGGCTTGTAGGTCTGGCCGGCCTCGAATTCCTGTTCCAGGTGAGCGCGCCAGTCGGCCTTCATCTTCTCGAACTCGCCATCGGTGATCAGCCCTTCGGCGATCAGGCGTTCTGCGTAGAGCTGGGCCACCGTCTTGTGCGCGCGGATGACCTTGTACATCTTCGGCTGCGTGAACGCCGGCTCGTCGCCTTCGTTGTGGCCGAAGCGGCGGTAGCAGAACATGTCCACGACAACCGGCTTGTGGAACTTCATCCGGTATTCGGTAGCCACCTTGGCGGCATAGACGACGGACTCCGGATCGTCGCCGTTGACGTGGAAGATCGGCGCTTCGATCATCTTGGCCACGTCGGACGGATAAGGCGACGAGCGCGAGAACGCGGGGTTCGTCGTAAATCCGATCTGGTTGTTGATGATGAAGTGGATCATCCCCGCGACGCGGTGACCGCGCAGGCCGGACAAGCCGAGGATTTCGGCCACGACGCCCTGGCCTGCAAAGGCAGCATCGCCGTGCAGCAGCAGCGGCAGAACCTTCGCCCGTTCGTTGAGCGGAATGATGCCGTCCTTGTCGAACGTCTTGGCCAGCATGTCCTGCTTAGCTCGCGCCTTGCCCATGACGACCGGGTTGACGATCTCCAGGTGCGAGGGGTTCGCGGTCAGCGACAGGTGCACCTTGTTGCCGTCGAACTCGCGGTCGGAGGAAGCGCCGAGGTGATACTTGACGTCGCCCGAGCCTTCGACGTCGTCCGGCTTAAACGATCCGCCTTTGAACTCGTGGAACACCGCGCGATGCGGCTTGCCCATGACGTTCGTCAGCACGTTCAAGCGACCGCGGTGGGCCATGCCCAGCACGATCTCTTCGAGGCCTTCCTGTCCGCCGCGCTTGATGATCTGCTCGAGCGCCGGGATGAGCGACTCACCGCCATCGAGACCGAAGCGCTTGGTGCCCTTGAAGCGCACGTCGAGGAACTGCTCGTAGCCTTCGGCCTCGACCAGTTTCTGCAGGATCGCCTTCTTGCCGTTCGGCGTGAACTCGACGCCCTTGTCGGGCCCTTCGATCCGCTCCTGGATCCACTGCTTCTCCTCGGGATTGGAGATGTGCATGAACTCGACGCCCATGGTCGAACAGTAGGTCCGCTTCAGGATGTCGAGCATTTCCGGGATGGTCGCGTATTCCAGCCCGAGCACGTTGTCGATGAAGATCCGGCGATCATAGTCGGCTTCCGTGAAACCGTAGGAAGTCGGCGAAAGCTCGTCGTAATCTTCGACCGGGATGGCCAGCCCGAGCGGATCGAGCTTGGCGTGCAGGTGGCCGCGCATGCGATAGGCGCGGATCATCATGATGGCACGTACGGAATCGCGGGTGGCCTGCAGCACTTCGGCCTCATTGACGACCGTGCCGGATGAGGCAGCGGCGGCCTCGGCTTTCGCCTTGACCTTGCCCTCGATCGCCTTCTCCACCATCGGCCAGTTGCCGTCCAGCGCCGCGACCAGGTCACCACCCGGGGTAACCGGCCAGTTCCGGCGCTGCCAGGACGCACCGGCTGCTGCCTTCTTCACGTCCTCCGGGTTGTCGGCGAGCGCCTTGAAGAAGGACTGCCATTCCGGCCCAACCGAATTGGCGTTCTCCTCGTACCGGGCATAGAGCTGCTCGATATAGGAGGCATTGGCGCCGTCCAGGAAGGAGGTGATGAGAAACTGCTCGTTGGCTTCTTGCCGTGCCATGGTTCTACTGCGGACGCCGCGTCCGCCTCCTGACATAATTGAAGGCCGGAGACTGGGCGCCGGCCACCGCCATCAAACTGCAATCGCCGGCGCTAGGCCGGCACACCGCGTCTACCGACGCTGAACCCGGGCAGGCGACGCATGTTCCTCGTCGCCGGCCCGAAGCGTATCCGATGCGGTCAACGCATCGCTATGTGGCCTCAGCCCTTGAGGACTTCAACCAGCGTCTTGCCGAGGCGCGCCGGGGATGGCGAAACCTTGATGCCGGCCGCTTCCATGGCCGCGATCTTCGATTCCGCATCACCCTTGCCGCCGGAAACGACGGCGCCGGCATGGCCCATGGTGCGACCCTTCGGAGCCGTACGGCCGGCAATGAAGCCTGCCATCGGCTTCTTGCGGCCCTTCTTGGCTTCGTCGATCAGGAACTGGGCTGCGTCTTCCTCAGCCGAGCCGCCGATCTCGCCGATCATGATGATCGACTGCGTCGCTTCGTCGGCAAGGAACATTTCTAGCACGTCGATGAACTCGGTGCCCTTGACAGGATCGCCGCCGATGCCGACGGCCGTCGTCTGGCCGAGGCCCTCGTTCGAGGTCTGGAACACGGCCTCGTAGGTCAGCGTGCCGGAACGCGACACGATGCCGACCGACCCCTTGCGGAAGATCGAGCCCGGCATGATGCCGATCTTGCATTCTTCCGGCGTCAGGATGCCCGGGCAGTTCGGGCCGAGCAGGCGCGACTTCGACTTGTCGAGCTTGGCCTTCACCCGCACCATGTCCATGACCGGGATGCCCTCGGTGATGCAGGTGATGAACGGGACTTCAGCCTCAATCGCCTCGATGATCGCGTCCGCGGCACCCGCCGGCGGAACGTAGATCACGGTCGCGTCGGCGCCGGTCCGCTCCTTGGCTTCGGCAACGGAGGTGAAGATCGGCAGCGAGGTGCCGTCGACGCCCGACGACCAGGATTCGCCACCCTTCTTCGGGTGCACGCCACCAACCATCTTGGTTCCGTAGTAGGCGAGCGCCTGTTCAGTGTGGAAGGTGCCGGTCTTGCCGGTCAGGCCCTGGACGATGACCTTGGTGTCTTTGTTGACGAGAATAGACATTTTGCGGTCCTTCCAGGTTAGGCTTCGATCGCCGCGACGATCTTCTTCGCCGCGTCGTCAAGGTCGTCAGCCGCAGTGATCGCGAGGCCGGATTCGTTCAGGATCTTCTTGCCGAGCTCGACGTTGGTTCCTTCCAGGCGCACGACGAGCGGAACCTTCAGGCCAACCTCCTGCACCGCAGCAACCACGCCTTCCGCAATCACGTCGCAGCGCATGATGCCGCCGAAGATGTTGACGAGGATGCCCTCGACCTTCGGGTCGGCGGTAATGATCTTGAAGGCTGCCGCCACCTTCTCCTTGCCGGCGCCGCCGCCGACGTCGCAGAAGTTCGCCGGTTCCTTGCCGTAGAGCTTGATGATGTCCATCGTCGCCATAGCGAGACCGGCACCGTTGACCATGCAGCCAATGTTGCCGTCCAGAGCCACATAGGCGAGGTCCCACTTGGAGGCCTCGATTTCCTTGGCGTCTTCCTCTGTCTCGTCACGCAGCGCCCGCACGTCGTCGTGACGGAACAGCGCATTGCCGTCGAACGAAACCTTGGCGTCGAGAACGCGCAGATGGCCGTTTTGCATGACGATCAGCGGGTTGATCTCGAGCAGCGACATGTCCTTCTCGGAGAAGGCCTTGTAGAGGATCGGGAAGAGGGTCTTCGCGTCCTCGGCCGCAGCACCCGTCAGTTCGAGCGCCTTGGAAATCTTCGACACGTCGTCCGCCGTCACGCCGGTTCCCGGATCGATGGCGATCGTATGGATCTTTTCAGGCGTGTCGTGGGCAACGGCTTCGATATCCATCCCCCCCTCGGTCGACACGACGAAGGCTACGCGGCCAACGGAGCGATCGACCAGCAGCGAACAGTAGAGTTCGCGAGCGATGTCCGCACCATCCTCGATGTAGAGGCGGTTGACCTGCTTGCCGGCGTCGCCGGTCTGGGCGGTCACCAGCGTGTTGCCGAGCATGTCCTTGACGTTGGCGATGACTTCGTCGACGGACTTTGCGAGACGGACGCCGCCCTTCGCGTCAGGACCCAGTTCCTTGAACTTGCCCTTGCCGCGGCCGCCGGCATGAATCTGGCTTTTGACCACGTAGAGCGGGCCGGGGAGCGACTTCGCTGCAGCTTCCGCTTCTTCGGCCTTCATAATGGCCACGCCTTCCGCGACCGGCGCACCGTAGCTCTTCAGAAGAGCCTTGGCCTGATATTCATGGATGTTCATCAGCTTGTCCTTGGATGGTTGGCTGGTGCGATTACTTGAGTGCCGGAGCGATGTTGATGCAGGCCTCGCAGAGGCCGGCGACCGCGCCGACGGACTTCTGGAAGGCCGCTTCTTCGTCCTTGTTGAATTCGACTTCGATGACGCGCTCGACGCCGCCGGCACCGATCACGGTCGGCACGCCGACATACATGTCCTTCACGCCGTACTGGCCAGTGAGGTGAGCAGCGACAGGCAGGACGCGCTTCTTGTCCTTGAGGTAGGATTCAGCCATCTCGATCGCCGAGGCAGCCGGTGCATAATAGGCGGAACCGGTCTTCAGCAGGCCGACGATCTCGGCGCCACCGTCGCGGGTACGCTGGATGATCTGCTCGAGACGCTCCTGCGTCGTCCAGCCCATCTTGACGAGATCCGTCAGCGGAATGCCGGCAACCGTCGAGTAACGGGCGAGAGGCACCATTGTGTCGCCATGGCCGCCGAGGACGAATGCCGTGACGTCCTGGACCGAGACGTTGAATTCTTCGGCGATGAACAGGCGGAAGCGTGCGGAGTCGAGAACGCCCGCCATGCCGACTACCATGTTCTTCGGCAGGCCGGAGAACTTCTGCAGCGCCCAGACCATGGCGTCGAGCGGGTTGGTGATGCAGATCACGAAGGCGTTCGGTGCATACTTCTTAATGCCGGCACCAACCTGCTCCATCACCTTGAGATTGATGCCGAGGAGATCATCGCGGCTCATGCCCGGCTTGCGGGCCACACCGGCGGTGACGATGCAGACATCGGCGCCTTCGATGGCGGCATAGTCACTGGCACCGGTCAGCTTGGCATTGAAACCGTCGACCGGCGAGGACTGCGCAATATCCAGTCCCTTACCCTGCGGGATACCATCGGCGATATCGAACAGGACGATGTCGCCCAGCTCCTTGAGGCCGGCCAGATGCGCCAGCGTGCCACCAATCATGCCGGAACCAATAAGTGCGATCTTCTTGCGCGCCATAAATAGCTTCCTCTCGCGATCAAAACCTGTTGGCTGACACGGCTCGCGGCCCGCCAATATGCCCACCGCCATACCGACAACCGTTGAAATTGGCAACCGGTTCTTTTGGCCACAGCATTTTCAATCGGTTAGATCATCATTATCTTACGTAAACGTAAGATTTATAGTGGCGTCACGGAACTGTTTCGGTGCCGCTGGCGATGCAACGCGGCATAGTCAGCACTCCGCATCTCGAAGAGACGGGAAACCGTACGATCGAATTCGAATCCCTCCGTGCCGCGTCTTTCGGCCAGCAGGTCTTCCGGTTGGGCGGCCGCCGAGACGTAAAGACGTATGGCATTGTCGTAGAGCGTGTCGACGAGGTTGATGAACCGCTTCGTCTCGTTGCGCTTTTCCGGACCGAGCTGCGGCACGCGCTCGAGAAATACGGAGTCGTAACGTTCGGCGATGGCGAGGTAGTCGGCTGCACTCAGCGGACGCTCGCACAGGTCGGCAAAGGAAAACCTGGCGGTCCGCCCGGCTGCCGCGGGAACCGGAATGGAGCGCCCCTTCCGCGGCACCTCGGACGGCGCCGTCTTCGCCCCGTCCGTCACCTGGTGCCAGGTCGACTCCATGGTCGCATCCGCCTGCGGGCCGAGAGGCGTGACATAAACCGGCAGGTTTGCCAGCTTCTGCATCCGGTAGTCCGTCTCGGAGTCCAGCGTCGTGACCTCGACATGCCTGCGCAGGAGATCGATGAAGGGCAGGAACAGCCCCCTGTTCAAACCATCCTTGTAGAGGTTTTCAGGCGCGACATTGGATGTGGCGACCAGCACGCAGCCGAGCGAGAAAAGCTCCGTGAACAGACGCGCGAGGATCATCGCGTCGGTAATGTCGGTGACGGAGAACTCGTCGAAGCAGAGCAACTCCGCTTCCGCATAGATCGACGCGGCGACAGGCGGGATGGGATCAGGATCACGCACCGCGCCGTTCTTCACCTTCATGCGATGCTCATGGACCCGGCCATGCACATCCGCCATGAACTCATGGAAATGGGCGCGCCGCTTTCGGTCCGTCGCTGCCTGCTTGAAGAACATTTCCATCAGCATGGTCTTGCCGCGGCCGACGCTGCCGTGGATGTAGAGCCCGCGGATCGGTTTGGGCCGTCCGCTGCCCTTGGCAAACAACCAGCCGAGCGCACTCTTCTTCTTGGCAGGCCGAGCATCGCGGAGGTCACCCAGAACCCGGTCCAGCTTGGCCGCAACATCCAGTTGGGCACGGTCCGACCTCAGCTTCCCGGCCTCCGCCAGGGCCTTCAGCTCCTCTACGACGCTGTGCGTGTAGTCGGGGATTACGTCCATGAAATGCTGCGGCGTTCCCTGCGCCGCTTAGCGGCTCAGGCTGACCGGTTGGCCCGAATTGGTGGTGCCGTCGAAGCGGTTCTCGGCCGACTTGTAGACGCGGCCGATCACGTTGCCCGCGCGATCCTTGAACTGCACCATCTTGCCCGACACTTCCCAGGATCCCATGGCCGTGAGCTCTCCCGCACAACCGCGAGTGCCGCCGCGCGAACCGCTGCCGAGATTGGTGAGCGTCAGGAACATGTCGCAGGATGAACCGGCATAGGAGACACGCCAGTTGCCGACCATCTGTTCCTTGGTGACATCGAGCGCCGTGGCCGGAGCAGCCGAAGCATTCGGATCAAGCGCGGCGGTCTCCTGCTGCGGAGCCGTCGGGAACTGGCTTGCACCACCCGGCGGCGGCAGCTGGTTGGACTGTACCGAGGGGACGGGCTGTGCCTGCAGGGGAGCGGGCTGAGACGGCAGATTGTCGTATGGGCTATAGGAAGTACGCTGGCAACCCGCCAGGGCGACGACGACTACCAAGCCGGTTGCGACATATCTGAACTTCATCATTCACTCCGATCTTTGCCTGCTGCCGTTGCTATGGATGAAAGAAGGCGGAATTATCGCGAAGAGCTGTCTCAAATCAAGACAGGGCGGAACTCTCCGCCTGGGATGCCCTTGATGCGGAACATGGGCCAGCGCTGCTCAACATCAAGCAATGCCCCCGCATTTCTCTAGAGGCGGCGCTCGACCATCATCTTCTTGATCTCTGCAATCGCCTTGGCCGGGTTCAAGCCCTTCGGACAGGTCTGCGCGCAGTTCATGATCGTATGGCAGCGATAGAGCCGGAACGGATCCTCGAGGTTGTCCAGACGCTCGCCCTTCGCCTCGTCGCGCGAGTCGATGAGCCACCGATAGGCCTGCAGCAGGACGGCGGGACCGAGATAACGGTCGCCGTTCCACCAGTAGCTGGGACAGGAGGTGGAGCAGCAGGCGCAGAGAATGCACTCGTAGAGCCCGTCGAGCTTCAGCCGGTCCTCATGGCTCTGCTTCCACTCCTTCGCCGGCGGCGGCGAAACCGTCTTGAGCCAAGGCTCGATCGAACGGTGCTGCGCATAGAAGTTCGTCAGGTCCGGCACCAGGTCCTTCACCACCGGCATGTGTGGCAGGGGGTAGACCTTCACCGTTCCATTGATGTCGTCCATGCCCTTGGTGCAGGCCAGCGTGTTCGAGCCGTCGATGTTCATCGCGCACGAGCCGCAGATACCCTCACGGCAGGAGCGGCGGAGCGTCAGGGTCGGATCGATGTTGTTCTTGATGTAGAGAAGGCCATCGAGCACCATCGGTCCGCAGTCGTCGATGTCGACATAGTAGGTGTCGATCCGCGGGTTCTGGCCGTCGTCCGGATTCCAGCGATAGATCCGGTACTCGCGAAGATTGGTGGCGCCGTCCGGCTTCGGCCAGACCTTGCCTTCGGTCATCTGCGAGTTTTTCGGTAGAGCGAGTTCAACCATGTCCGGGTCCTCTCGGGATCAGTAGACGCGGGCCTTGGGCTCGATCTTCGCAGGATCGATGCCATCGGCAATGAGTTCCGTATGAACCGGGCGATAGTCCAGCTTCACGTCGCCAGCTTCGTTGACCCAGGCAAGCGTATGCTTGCGCCAGTTCACGTCGTCGCGACCACCGAACGGGCCTTCCGTAAAGTCCTCGCGGGCGTGGCTGCCACGGCTTTCCTTGCGTGCTTCGGCGCCGTAGACGGTGGTGATGGCGTTCGCCATCAGGTTCTCCAGCTCCAGCGTCTCCACGAGGTCGGAATTCCAGATCATCGAGCGGTCGGTGACCTTGACGTCCTTCAGCTCGTCCCAGATCGCCGACATGCGGCGGCAGCCGGATTCCAGCGACTCCTGGGTGCGGAAGACGGCAGCATCTTCCTGCATGGTTCGCTGCATCTTGTCGCGCAGCACCGCCGTCGGCGTCCCGCCATTGGCGTTCCGCAGCCGGTCGAAGCGGTCCATGATCTTGTCGCAGGCGGCAGTGTTGAGCGCCGGCACGGGTGCTGCCCGGTCGATCACCTCGCCTGCACGGATTGCGGCGGCACGGCCGAAGACGACAAGGTCGATCAGCGAGTTCGAGCCAAGCCGGTTCGCGCCATGGACGGACGCGCAGCCGGCCTCGCCGACAGCCATCAGGCCGGGAGCGATCCGCTCCGGATTGGCACCGTCCGCGTTCAGGACCTCTCCCCAGAAGTTGGTCGGGATGCCGCCCATGTTGTAGTGCACGGTCGGCAGGACGGGGATCGGCTCGCGGGTCACGTCGACGCCGGCGAAGATCTTGGCGCTCTCGGAGATGCCCGGCAGGCGTTCGTGAAGAACGGCTGGATCCAGGTGATCGAGATGCAGGAAGATGTGGTCCTTGTTCTTGCCGACGCCGCGACCCTCGCGGATCTCCAGCGTCATGCAGCGGGAGACCACGTCGCGCGAAGCCAGGTCCTTGGCGGACGGCGCATAGCGCTCCATGAAACGCTCGCCTTCGGAATTCACGAGGTATCCGCCCTCGCCGCGCGCGCCTTCGGTAATCAGACAGCCGGATCCGTAGATGCCTGTCGGGTGGAACTGGACGAACTCCATGTCCTGCAGCGGCAGCCCGGCACGCGCGATCATGCCGCCACCGTCTCCGGTGCAGGTATGCGCGGAAGTTGCCGAGAAGTAGGCGCGGCCATAACCACCGGTTGCCAGCACCACCATCTTGGCGGCGAAGCGATGGATCGTGCCGTCGTCCAGATTCCAGGCGACGACCCCTGTGCAGCGACCGTCGTCCGACATGATCAGGTCGAGCGCGAAATACTCGATGAAGAATTCGGCGTTGTTGCGCAGAGACTGGCCGTAGAGCGTGTGCAGGATCGCATGGCCCGTGCGGTCGGCGGCAGCGCAGGTACGCTGCACCGGCGGGCCGGCGCCGTAGTTCTGCATGTGGCCGCCGAACGGCCGCTGGTAGATCTTGCCTTCCTCGTTCCGAGAGAAGGGAACGCCGTAATGTTCCAACTCATAGACGGCCTTGGGCGCTTCCATGGCGAGATATTGCATGGCATCGACATCGCCCAGCCAGTCGGAGCCCTTGACGGTATCGTAGAGGTGCCACTGCCAGCAATCCGGCGTCATGTTGGTCAGCGAGGCGGCGATACCACCCTGTGCAGCCACGGTGTGGGAACGCGTCGGGAAGACCTTGGTGATGCAGGCCGTCTTGAAGCCCTGCTCGGCCATGCCGAGCGTCGCCCTGAGGCCCGCGCCGCCGGCGCCCACGACGATCACGTCATAGGAGTGGTCGACATAGGTATAGGCCTTGCCGGTCTGGGATGTCCCCTGCGCAATGGGAGTGATCGATGCCATGGCGGATTATCCTGCAAATGCGATTTTCAGGACGGCGATAAGACAGAGACCGCCGATCAGAAGCGAGAAGGAAGCGTTGAGGATGAGAAGCACGACCTTCATACCCTCGTTATGGACATAGTCCTGGATCACCTCTTCCATGCCGAGGCGCATGTGGATCACCGTCGCCAGCACCGTCAGCGCGTTGATCGCGGCGACGAATGGGTTGGCCAGAGCGCCAACGACCTCTGCATAGGGACGACCCACGTACATGATCAGGAAGACGATGTAGAAAAGGACGAGCGGAACAAGCGCGACCGATGTGGTGCGAACTTTCCAGAAGTGATCAGTACCGCTTTTGGCAGAGCCAAGGCCGCGGACCTTGCCGAGGGGCGTACGCATATCCATGAACTTCTCCTCAGCGAACCATGACGACGACGATCCAGACGAGGATCGTGAGCGCGATCGAAGCGGCGAGATTGGCCTTGGCGAGCTTCGTGGAGAATTCCTTCTCGAAGCCGTAGCCGAGGTCCCACATGATGTGGCGCAGGCCGCCGAGCAGGTGGTGCAGCAAGGCCCATGTAAAGCCGAAGAGGATGATTTGGCCAACCAGCGACCCAAACAGCGCATTCGCCTGGTTGAAGCTCTCCTCACCGGAAGCAGCGGCGACGAGCCAGGCTGCGATGAGAATCATGCCGAAGTAGAGAGCAGCACCGGTAATGCGGTGCATGATCGACATCGCCATGGTTGGAATGAACCTGTAAACCTGCAGATGCGGCGACAGGGGCCGGTTTTTCGTCACATTCGCCATCAGGACCTCGCGGCGTTGAAGCGGCATGCGGGCGTTGCACCCGCCAATGCACCATGCCGAAGAAATGTGCATTGCATCATTGAGCGTGGTTTAATGCCCGATATACCCTACGACAAGCGAATTCAAACGGATTTCAAATTTAAATCGATTGGGGTCGAAACCCTTCAATCCCCGCCTCTTCCGCCCTGCGGATTAACCAAATCCGGCAATAGCCCCACAGCCATGGCGACTTCCCTAGGACAACTGTGTTAACCTTCCGTTAACGCTTGAACTGGAGGTCATGATGACCGGAAAACCTTTCACGGTGGCCGCGCTCGCATGCGCCCTCGCGATATCCGGGGCCTATCCCGCTCTTGCCGGAAACGGCTGGAACAGCTCCTCGCGCAGCTTCGGCCATCACCACTATCACAAGGCCGGTCCGTCCGTAGGCTATTCCAGCCCCGTCACGCATCTTCGGCGCATCGGTACGTTCAGCCGATCCGTCTGGGTCATCAATCGCAACCAGCCAGCAACGCCCGCACCGATTCTCGCACCCAAGGCAACAGTCATCCACGTCGACAGCGGCCTGAGGCTCGGGGGATCGGCGAATGCATGTTCTTACGAAGCCGGCGTCTGCGTCATCCGCGGCAACTAGGTGAACCGCCAGACCGTCGTCTTCTTCACCTCGCTGTCTTCCAGCGCCCGCGTGACCGACACCTCATAGGTCGCAAGCCCCTCGAGGCAGTCCTTCGGTAGGTAGCTCCGGCCCGGATCGCCGACCAGCACGACAACACCCTGCCCGGCCAGCCGCTTGAACCAGGGCAGGAGACTATCCGCAAAGCTCTTGTCGTAGAACACGTCGCCTGCCAGAATCACGTCGGCATCGACAGCGCAGCCGACCACGTCCATATCGGTGCAATGAAGCCCCACTCCGTTAGCCGCAGCATTCAACGCAACGGCGTCAGAGCTCCACGGGTCGATATCGGCTGCAAGGACGTCCACCGCCCCCGCAAGGCCGGCCGCGATGGCGACGAGACCGGAGCCCGTCGCAACATCCAGCACGCGTTTTCCCCTCACAGTCTCCGGATGATCGAGGATGTAGCGCGCCAGTCCCTGACCGCCGGCCCAGGCAAAGGCCCAGAAGGGAGGAGGAAGGCCGATCTCTTCCAGTTCATCCTCCGTCTTCTGCCAGAGGTCATGCGCCTCGTCCGCAAGATGCAGGCGAATCTCCGGCACATGCGGCGGCGCCTGCAGCGTCGTGTTGGCAAGAATGAAGCTGCGCGGATCGGTCTTCACGCCGAGGTCATTCCGGCGAGCGAGGCGGATTCTCCAACCCGCCGAGGCGGCAAATCTCCAGGTATTCTTCATCCGTCACGGGCTGCACGGACAGCCGCATGGACGTCACCAGCGACATCGTCTTGAACTTCGGGTTCGCCTTGATGTCCTTTAGCGTCACCGGCTTCGGCATGTCGCACACGGCACGGATGTCGACGCAGTCCCAGCGTGCGTCATCCCCTGCCGTGGAATCGGGATGGCTGAGTGCGCAGACCTCGACGATCCCGACGATCTCCAGCCCCTCGTTGGAATGATAGAAGAAGCCCTTATCGCCGAGCGTCATTGCCCGCATGTTGTTGCGGGCCTGGTAGTTGCGAACGCCTGTCCATTCCTCGCCGGCCTGTCCCTTGGCCTTCTGCATTTCCCAGGACCAGACATTCGGCTCGGACTTGAAAAGCCAGTACGCCATTGTCTCAGGCCTCCGGCTTGTTGAAGACCCAGTTGTAGGGCTTCACCTCGACCTTCTCAAAGAGGCCCGCTTGGTAATACGGATCGGCTTCGGCAAGCGCTCTCGCTGCCGCCATGTCTTCCGCCTCGACGATCACGAGGCTGCCGTTCGGCTTGCCGTCGTCGTCAAGGAAAGGACCTGCCATCTTCAGCGTGCCGTCGGCATTCAGCTTGTTAAGGTGCTCGAGATGCGCCGGGCGGGTGTCCATTCGTACGTTGAGATGGCCGGGCTTGTCGGTGCAGAGGAAGGCGAAAAGCATCTGGGAATTCTCTCCGTTGGTCATTCGGTGGTGATCGGACGGGTCATCAGCCGCTCGACCGCTTCGGGTATGGCAAGTTTCCCGGCGATGATGTCGGCAACGGCATTGGTGATCGGCAAGTCCACGCCTTGCCTTCTGCCCAGGTCAGCGGCGACCGCCGCCGCGAACGCACCTTCGACCAGTTCGCTGCTCCCGCCATTATGCGTCTGCTGGCCGAGCGCGATACCGTAGCGAAGGTTGCGGGACTGCTGGCTGGTCCCCGTCAGGACGAGATCACCCAATCCCGACAGTCCACGCACCGTCTCCGCTTTCCCGCCCATGCCGTCCACCAGACGCGACATCTCGGCAAGTCCGCGGGAAATGAGGGCGGCACGCGCGGATTCACCGAGCCCCGCTCCCTCCACGATTCCACAGGCAATCGCCAGGACATTCTTGAGAGCACCGCCCAACTGAACACCGATACGGTCTGCCGACGAATAGAGCCGGAATGTCGGGGTCGAGAGTGACTCGGCCAGCCTTTCGGCAAGCTCGGCATCGCGCGCCGCGATGGTCATCGCCGTCGGCAGGCCGCGGACGATATCCGCCGCGAAGCCAGGCCCGCTCAGCGCAGCAGCTGGCCTGTCACTCAACTCCCGCTCCAGCACATCGGTCAGCAGCGCTCCGGATGCACGCTCCAGCCCCTTGGCACAGGTGACGACGGCAGCATCATGTTTGAGATAGGGAGCATAATGGCGGGCGGCATCGGCCTGCGCCTGCGACGGCATTGCAAAGAGGACGATGTCCGCCTCTGAAATCGCATCTGGCTCCGCCGAAAACTCCAGCGCATCCGGAAGCGGAACACCCGGCAGGGCTCCGTCATGCATCCGCAAGTCGCGCAGATCACTCATCAGGGCCGGATTGCGGCCGACCAGCGTGACCTTGAGGCGGTCCTGCAGGGCCATGACCGCGGCGAGCGCCGTACCGAAGGCTCCGGCTCCAATGACGACCACGTTCTCGGATGCCGTCATGCCTTCGCTCCTCGTTTGCCGGACCCGAGCACGGTCTGTGCGCTCATATCGAGTGGCCAGCGCGACCGCGGCTGGACATCGAGCGGATCGGAGGGAAGGTCCACTGCCATACGCTCCAGACCCGCCCAGGCGATCATCGCGGCATTGTCGGTGCAAAGTCGCATCGGCGGCGCCACGAAGCGAAAGCCGTGTTCGATGCAGAGAGCCTGCAAGGTACGCCGGATCTCCTGGTTAGCAGCCACCCCGCCTGCGACCACCAAGGCCGGCTGAATGCGGTTGTCGGCATATTCGGTGCGGAATCGCGCGAGGCCACGGCCGATCCGGTCCTGCAGCGTCCGGGAGATCGCCTTCTGGAACGAGGCGCAGATATCGGCGACATCCTTTTCGCTGAGCGGGGCGATCTCTGTCGCCGCCTGCCGGACCGCGGTCTTCAGCCCGGAGAACGAGAAGTCGAGCCGCGCTTCCCCGACCAGCGGCCGCGGCAGCTTGAAGCGATCCGGATCCCCTTCCTGCGCCGCGCGCTCTACGGCAGGTCCGCCGGGATAGGGCAGGCCCAGGAGCTTAGCGGTCTTGTCAAACGCTTCGCCAAGCGCATCGTCTATCGTCGTGCCCCAGCGTTCATACTCTCCGGCACCGCGCACCAGGACGAGCTGCGTGTGCCCCCCGGAGACCAGCAGCATCAGGTAGGGAAATGCGAGGCCGTCCGTCAGCCGGGCGGTCAGCGCATGACCCTCGAGGTGGTTGATGGCAAAGAGAGGCTTGCCGGTGACCCGGGCGATCGCCTTGCCGGTCATCAGACCGACGATCAGCCCCCCGATCAGGCCGGGCCCGGACGTGGCGGCCACCGCATCGATCTCCGAGAGGGAGACCTTTGCCTGCACCAGCGCTTCTTCGACCAGCCCATCCAGCGCCTCGACATGGGCGCGGGCGGCGATCTCCGGCACCACACCGCCATAGGCGCTATGCTCGTCGAGCTGCGACAAAACGACATCAGAGAGTATCTCGCCCCGCCCGTCTTCATGCCGGCAGACCACGGCAGCCGCGGTTTCATCGCAGCTTGTTTCGATGCCGAGGATGCGCAGAAAGGGCATCATGAGCCTATCGTTGATTGCGGGACAGGGCGAAGCCGGTTACCAAGGCCTCCGGTTAACAACGGACGAAAGCGGATGCAAACAAAACCTTTCCGGATCGGCACGCGCGGCAGCCCGCTCGCGCTGGCGCAGGCAGCGGAAACACGGGCCCGGCTGATGGCCGCGCATGACCTGCCCGAGGAGATGTTCGAGATCGTGGTCCTGTCCACCACGGGCGACCGCGTCACCGACCGGCCGCTGAGCGAGATCGGCGGCAAGGGCCTGTTCACGCTGGAACTGGAAGAGCAGCTTTCATCCGGCGAACTCGATTTCGCCGTTCATTCCTCCAAGGACATGCCGACGGTTCTCCCGAACGGGTTGCATATCTCGGCCTACCTGCCGCGCGAGGATATTCGTGATGCATTGATCGGCCGTACGGCCCCGAGCCTCACTGCCCTGCCCGATGGCGCAACCGTCGGCACAGCCTCACTTCGCCGGCAGGCCCTCGTCCGCCGCATCCGACCGGACATACAGGTCACCATCTTCCGGGGCTCCGTCGGCACGCGGCTGCGCAAGCTCGACGAGGGCCATGTCGATGCCACCCTGCTTGCGTTCGCCGGACTGAAACGGCTGGCAAGGGAGGAAGTCGTCACGGAACTGCTCGATCCGGAACACTTCCCGCCAGCGCCGGCCCAGGGGGCGATCTGCATCGAGAGCCGCATCGGCGACAAGCGGGTGGATACACTGCTGGAAGCCGTCAACGACCGGCCCACCTATGATGCCGTCAGCTGCGAGCGCGCCTTCCTGATGGCGCTCGACGGCTCATGTCGCACGCCGATCGCCGGCTATGCCCTCTGCGACGGCGATCACCTTCGCTTCTCCGGCCTCATCCTGACGCCGGACGGCCAGAAGGAGTATTCCGTGGAGGTCGACGGAATGCGGGCGGAGGCCGAAGCGCTTGGCCGAAGGGCGGGCGAGACCGTACGGACCGCCGCAGGGCCCGGTTTCTTCGAGACCTGGAGCTAGCATCTTGCGCGTCCTCGTCACACGTCCCGAACGAGCCGCGGCCAGGACCCTGGAGCGGCTGAGGGCTCTGGGGCACGATCCCGTCCCCTTCCCCGTCACCGCGGCCGAGCAGCATCCGGAGCCGGTACGCGAGGCACTCGAGAAGCCGCACAGCGCGATCCTGGTGACCAGCGCCGAGGCCGTTCGCGTCCTGTGGTCTCTTGGCGATGCGATCTCCAGCCACCTCGGCGAAACCGTCTTTGCCGTCGGGGAAGCCACGGCCACGGCGCTGCGTGATACCGGTTTTTCCGATCTCCGCATTGCCGAGGGGACCGGTGCCAGCATGATACGCCTTTTCGGCGGAGAGTTCGCTCAACTGGCTGCGATCTCGCCGCTGCTTTATCTCGCGGGCTACCCTCGCTCGTCCGCACTGGAAGCAGGACTGGCCGATCTCGGGGCGGCCGTAAACGTGGTAGAAGCCTATCGAATGCATCCACTCCCGCTAGCGTCCGGGGCGGTGGAAGCAGTTCTCTGCCATCGGCCGGTCCACGCCGTCCTGTTCTACTCGCGGGAGACCGCCAGGCAGTTTTTCAAGGTTACGACCGGTGACGCGCTCGGCGCCCTCCTTGGGGTGCCCCTGCTGTGCCTGAGCGCGAATGTCAGCGAGGCCATTCCGGATAGCCTGCACTCCAACATTCGGGTTGCGGCGGGTCCGGACGAGGAGAGCCTCCTCGCCCTCCTTTAGTCTGTCACACGGCCCAAAATCGGCTTGGCCCCTTTCCTTCGCACGCCCTCCTTACTAGTTTCAGAAGGAAGTTGCAGAACGAGGTCTTGATGGAACCGGAAAAGCCGAACCGCCGCCCGAAGGCTAAGAAAGAACCGACCACGATCGACCTGACGGCGGAGGAGGCATCGGTCGCCGAGCCCGTGCGCAGCAACGATTCCGACAACGGGACAGACACTTCGCCTGAGACTTCCTTCGAGGAGAAACCGACGGCAGAAAGCGCAGCAGGCTCCCTGCCGCCACAATCGGAGAATGCTGACGCAGAGACCTCGCCGGATCCTATGCCGACGGAACCCCAGCCGGAGCCGATAGCCGCGCCGGAGGATACCATGGCCCAGCAGGAAGAGCCCGCACCGCCGGCGCGATCCTCGGGCCCGTCTGCTTCCACACTTGTCGCAGCCGGTATTTTCGGTGGCATCGTCGCGCTCGCCCTCGCTGGCAGCATGCAATATGCCGGCTACCTCCCCGCCGCTGCACCGCCGCAGAATTCGAGCGCGGATATTCAGGCACTGCGCCAGGAAGTCGAAGCCCTTCGTCAGGCGCCGGCTTCAGCTCCTGCACCGGCTCCCGATCCGGAACTCGCTTCTCGTCTGGACGCCCTCGAGACGGCAGTCGCGCAACGCGCCGACGACAGCGGGATCGAGGGAAGACTTGCCTCGCTGGAGCAGCAATTGCAGTCGGTCCAGAAGGCTTCCCAGGGGACTGCATCGGAGAATTCCGCGCGCCTGGATGAGTTGCAGGGTCGTCTCGACACAGCCGAGGCAAAGCTGAATGAACCGGGAGCGGAGGAAGCCGCGGCACGCGCCATTGCTGCTGCCGCCCTGAAGGCTGCCATCGACCGTGGCGGCGCGTTTGCCGGCGAACTCGACACCTTCGCCGCCGTCTCGCCCGATCCCCAGGTCGCAGACCAGCTTCGCCCCTATGCCGAGGATGGCGTTCCCACCCACGCTCAGTTGGTGGAACAGTTCGCCTCGGCAAGGGAGGCGATCCTGGATGCCGTTTCCGCGCCACAGGAAGACCAGGGCATAACCAGCCGTCTGATGTCCAGCGCCCTGTCCGTCGTCAAGGTGCGCCGCACCGGTGATGCACAGGGTGACGACCCGGAAGCCATCGTCTCCCGGATCGAGAATGCACTTCAGTCGGGCAACCTTGCGGCTGCGGCAACCGAATGGGACGCCCTGCCGCAAGAGGCCAAGGACGCCTCCGCGGACTTCAAGCAGGCGCTGGATGCACGCATTGCCGTGAACGGGCTTATTGGCGATGCTCTGACCCGCGCCGTCAGCGAAACCGGCGCACAGAACTGAGGAATGGCAGAATGATCAGATTGTTAGCGTTCATCATTGTCGTCCTCGCCCTCGGCTGGGGCTTCGCCTGGCTGGCGGACCGCCCTGGCCTGATTGCGATCACCTGGCAGGAGTACCTGATCGAAACGAGCCTGATGGTCGCGGCGACCGGCGTCGCCGCCTTGATTGCGGCGGTGATGATCCTCTGGTGGCTGGTTCAACTGATCTGGACTTCTCCCCATTCCGTGCGTCGTTTTTTCCGCGCCCGCAAGCGTGACAGAGGCTACCAGGCCCTCTCCACCGGCTTGATCGCCGCAGGCGCCGGCAATGCCATTCTTGCTCGCAAGATGAGCCTGCGCGCACAGGGCCTGCTGCGGGCCGACCAGGAGCCGCTGCTCCACCTCCTAGACGCCCAGGCTGCGTTGATCGAGGGGCGCCACGACGATGCGCGCCGGCGCTTCGAACGTATGGCCGAAGACCCGGAGACGCGCGAGCTTGGCCTCCGCGGACTTTACGTTGAAGCGCGCCGTGCCGGAGCCGACGGAGCGGCACGGCAATATGCTGAACGCGCCGCTGAACACGCGCCCTATCTCCCTTGGGCGGCAGAGGCGACGCTGGAAACCCGCTGTCGGGAAGGCCGGTGGGACGAAGCCATCCGCCTGCTGGAACAGCAGCGCATCGCCAATGTCATCGACCGGAAGCAGGCGGATCGCTGGAAGGCCGTCCTCCTGACCGCAAAGGCCGGCGAGCGGCTGGAAGCCGACCCCAGGGGCGCCCGCGACGACGCTCTGGCGGCGCTGAAGCTAGCCAAGGATCTGGTTCCCGCCGCCATCATCGCGGCCAAGGCCTATCTGCGCGAAGACAATATCCGCCGCGCCGCATCCGTGCTTGAAGGGGTGTGGAAGGTATCGCCGCATCCGGAGATTGCCAGAACCTATGTCCGGGCCAGAAGCGGTGACAGTGCGGTCGACCGCCTGAAGCGGGCCGAGAAGCTGGAAGCGGCGCGTCCCAACAATGTTGAATCCCTGGTCGCCGTCGCCGAAGCGGCCCTCGATGCGCGGGAGCTGAAGCGGGCCCGGGAGAAAGCCGAAGCGGCTTCCCGCATGAGTCCCCGGGAAAGTATCTATCTGCTGCTGGCCGACATCGAGGAAGCTGATACCGGAGATCAGGGCCGCATCCGCCACTGGATGGCACAGGCGCTTCGGGCTCCGCGCGACCCAGCGTGGGTGGCCGACGGTCTCGTATCCGAGCACTGGCTGCCGATGTCGCCCGTTTCCGGCCGCATCGATGCGTTCGAGTGGAAAGTGCCCTTTGGGCAACTCGAGGGTCCTGTCGAGGAAGGCGATCTCGCCGGCAAGGCAATTGCGGAACTGCCGCCGGTAACCTCGGAGCGCGAGCCCGAGCCGGAACCCGAGCAGAAGCAATCGGACACGATGCTGGACGTGACACCCGCAGCGCCTGCAGAGCCTGAAACGGCGCCCGCGCCTGCCAATACCGCGACGGACAACAAGCGCGACAAGAACCGCGTCATCCCGCTTGCTGCAGGCGCGGAACAGAAGGCGCCGCCGGCAAGGAAGGAAGAGGCGGAGCCCGACCCGTTCTTCGGCCGACCGCCGGATGATCCAGGCGTCAAGGATCCCTCTGCATCTTCCCACCCCGCCAATCGCCTCCGGCTGTTCTGAGAGGCCGGCCGATGTTCGAACGCTTCCAGGCCTTCATCCAGAATCTTGCTGCACGTGAACCGGAGCGCGCATTCGCGCCGGGGGACCCGCGCGTCGCATTTGCAGGCCTCTGTTTCCAGGTCATGGAAGCAGACGGAACCGTCTCGGACGAGGAGCAACGGCACCTCCGCGACCTGCTCCGGGAGCGCTACGACCTCACCGAAGAGCAACTGACCGAACTGATGCATGCCGGGCGTGACGCAGGGCAGGAGGCGGTGGACTACTACCGCTTCACCTCCGACCTCGGCCGGCACCTCGACCCCGACCAGCGCGTCGAGCTCCTGGGCGTGCTTTGGGACCTCGTTCACGCCGATGGCAAGCGAAGCGAGATGGAGGACCACGTGATTTGGCGGATCGCCGACCTGCTCGGCGTATCCCCCCGCGATCGCGTCCTGCAGCGCCAGGGGGCAGAGGCGCGATCCGAGCCCGAGGCATGATGCCCAAGAGCAGGCCGTCCATGCCCAGCAAGCCACCCGGTGCGCAGCGGAAGCTTCCGGTACTGGTCGTGTTGCACCAGGAGAATTCCTCGTCGGGCCGCGTTGGGCAGATGCTGGTCGAGAAGGGTTTTCCGCTCGACATCCGCCGGCCCGTCCTCGGTGATCCGCTGCCGGAGACACTTGCGGGGCATTCCGGCGCCGTCATCTTCGGCGGCCCGATGAGCGCCAATGATCCCGAACCGTACATCCACAAGGAAACGGACTGGATCGGAGTGCCGCTGAAGGAAAACAAGCCTTTCCTCGGCATCTGCCTCGGCGCGCAGATGATGGTTCGCCATCTCGGGGGAACGGTCGCGGCACACAAGAACGACTTGACCGAAATCGGCTGGTATCCTCTCCGGGCGACGGAGCATGGCCGGCTGCTCATGCCGCACTGGCCGCAGATGGTCTATCATTTCCATAGGGAAGGTTTCAGCCTGCCCCACGGTGCCCAGCGCCTTGCGGAAGGCGATGCCTATCCCAACCAGGCGATCCGCTATGGCGACAATGCGTGGGGCGTGCAGTTTCACGCCGAACTGACGCGCGCCATGATGCAGCGCTGGGTGGTGCGCGGCGAGCACCGCTTCATCATGCCGAATGCGCAGAAGGGCAGCGAGCATCTCGAGGGGCGGATGATCTTTGATGCGCCGCTCCGGCAGTGGCTCTGGCACTTCCTCGATCTGATCTTTGAACGCGATGCAGCGTCGACAATCGCGAGAGAGGTGGTCAGGACGGGGGCTTCTACCCGCGTCACTGCCGGATGAACAGCTGAAGCCCTAGCGATCCGGTGCGTCCAGGCTGTCGATCCGGCGCAACTGGGGAAACTTCATGGCCCAGATCCACGCCACGGCAAGCGTACCGGCCCCGCCGAGGACGACGGCGGGTACGGCGCCAATGACGGAGGCCATGGTGCCGGCGCGGAACTCGCCGAGTTCGTTCGATGCGCCGACGAACACCATGTTCACGGCATTGACCCGCCCACGCACCTCGTCCGGCGTCCAGAGCACGATCAGCGTTTCGCGGACGTAGACCGAGATCATGTCGGACGCGCCCATCAGCATGAGTGCCGCGATTGACAGCCATGCCGTCTGCGACAGGCCGAACACGATCGTCCCGGCACCGAACAGGGCAACGCCGATGAACATTGCCGTGCCGGCATGGCTCCGGATGGGGTAGAAGGCAAGCCAGAGGGCGACGGCGACGGCTCCGATACCCGGTGCCGCACGCAGCAGTCCCAGCCCCCAGGGACCGAGCACCAGGATGTCACGCGCGAAGATCGGCATCAGTGCCACGGCCCCCCCGAGCAGCACCGCGAAGAGGTCGAGCGAGATGGCGCCGAGTACCACCTTCTCGCGGCTGATGAAGTGGAAGCCGGCGAGGATCTCGCTCCAGCTCACCGTCTTCGATCCCGTCCGCTGCGCCGGCTTCGGGATCAGGATCACGAGGATCACCGCCAGAACCATCATTCCGAATGCGACAGAATAGGCGACGGCCGCACTGAGGCCGTAGAGAAGGCCACCGGCCACCGGCCCGACAATGGATGCGGTCTGCCAGGAGGACGAGTTCCAGGCGATGGCGTTGGCGAGATCCCGCTCCGGCACAAGGTTAGGCGCCAGCGACTGCACCGCCGGCCCCATGAAGGCGCGCTCTATGCCGAAGACAGTAAGGATCAGGAAGACCACCCACGGGATGAAGAGACCGGCATTGGTGAGAAAGAGAAGGGCAAGGGCACAGGCAGCCCCCACCGCGAGACAGATGGCGACAATAGCGCGTCTGTTATAACGATCTGCGACGGAGCCCGTCACCAGGATCAACAGCAGCGAGGGCAGGAACTGGAACAGGCCGATCAGCCCGAGGTAGAGTGCACTGCCGGTCCCGTCATACATCTGCCAGCCAACCGAGACACTGATGATCTGGATGGCGAAGGCGGCAAGGAAGCGGGCGGTGAAGAAGCGGGCATAGGATGCATGCCGAAAGGCTGCGAACCGGTCACCAGGTATTGAAGCGGACATTGCGATGAGGCTTTCCAGAGGTGAGCACTGTCCGGACACCCGTTAAACATGATTCGGCTGCCCCGCCGGCGCGGCACTTGCTCGTTAGTCCCCCAATGTCTACATGTCTGTCAACTCGAAATGGAGACCTGAATGCTCGCGCTGTTTCAGACGATTGACCTGGCCTTGAACCTCTATACCTGGATCTTGATTGGCAGCGCCATCTTCTCCTGGCTCTATGCCTTCAACGTCATCAATTCCAGCAACCAGTTCGTCAACGCCATCGGCACCTTCCTTTATAACGTGACGGAACCGGTGCTGCGTCCGATCCGCCGCGTCATGCCGGATTTGGGTGGTATAGACATCTCGCCGATCATCGTCCTGCTGCTCATCTTCTTCCTGCGTTCGCTGCTATGGACGAGCATCTACCCAATGGTGGCTTGAACCTGCCCTACAGCCGGCATGGCGACCATCTCCGCCTCTCGGTCAGGCTGACGCCGGCCGGTGGACGCAACAGCATAGACGGCGCAGAAACAGCCGATGACGGAACGGTCTTCCTCAAGGCTCGCGTATCCGCTGTTGCCGAAGGCGGCAAGGCCAACAGGGCGCTGGTCGAACTGCTCGCCAAATCGCTTCGTCTGCCGAAAAGTTCCTTCTCAATCCTCAGTGGCGAAACCGCCCGAAAGAAAATCCTCCGGATCGATGGCGACCCGGAGGATTTGGCATCACGGTTGAAGACCCTGATCGGGTCCTGATTATTTCTTGGCCTGGTAGCGCTCGATCGCCTCTACGATCAGCTGCTTGGCGACCGAAACGTCATGCCAGCCACCGATCTTGACCCACTTGCCGGGCTCCAGATCCTTGTAGTGTTCGAAGAAGTGTTCGATCTGCTTGAGGGTGATGTCCGGCAGGTCGCTGTAGTTTTCGATCTTGTCGTAGCGGCGGGTCAGCTTCGGCACGGGGACGGCGATGATCTTCTCGTCCTTGCCGCCATCGTCTTCCATGATCATCACGCCGACGGGGCGAACGTTGATGACGCACCCGGGAACGAGCGGACGCGTGTTGCAGATGAGAACGTCGATCGGGTCACCGTCTTCGGACAGCGTATGGGGCACGAAGCCGTAGTTCCCCGGATAGGTCATCGGGGTATAGAGGAAGCGATCGACGACCAGTGCGCCGGCGTCCTTGTCCATTTCATACTTGATGGGATGGCCGCCCACTGGCACTTCGACGATGACATTGACGTCATCAGGCGGGTTCTTCCCTACGGAAATTGCATCGATACGCATTCTTCTCCCCGGGTGAGGTATGACGATGCGCCTCGATACTGGGTATTATGTTGCAAGGCAACAAGGCTTTGGTCGTGAGGAAACGCTTGCGCGCGCCTCGTCAGCGCGGCCAGACGAACCCGATCTTGCGCAATGAGGTCCCACCGAAGTCCTCCATGCCCTCCACCATGTCGAGCCCACCATGACGGCGGAAGAAGCGCGCGGCGTGTTCGCTGTCTTCAAGGCACCAGACCACCAGACCGTCGCAGCCCAGCGATTTGAGGAGCCGCCGGCTTTCACCGAACAGGCGGCGACCGAGGCCTATTCCCTGGAATTCCGGGCGCAGGTAGATCTCGTAGACCTCGCCGTCGTAGGGGAGCGCTTTTGCTCGGTTCAGCCCGATTGTAGCGTACCCCGCGATGGTTCCGGCGACTTCGAGCACGAGAAGTGTCGCAGGCCCGCGTGTCGCCTTGCGCCACCAGGCCTCGCCCCGGCGCTCCAGCATCTGGATCAGCGGCTTGTGCGGAATGAGGCCAGCATAGGCCTGGTTCCACGAGACGCGGTGCGTGTCCGCTATCGCGCACGCATCTTGCGGCTCCGCTCGCCGCACATCGATCGACAACGTCTTCATAACGCCACTCTGGACCCGATCATCGGGCTTCGCGAGATATGATAAAGCGTCAGAACGGCTGTCCCCAGCATTGGTTCTGGCGCCTTCGAGACGAAGTTAACGCTTTTTTTACGATGGGAACAAGGGTGTGCGGGATTAAGACACAAAAAGAAAACCCGGCGGATCGCCGGGTTCTCGAAGGTCGATGTCTTAGCCGGCCAGTTTGGCCTTCTCGAAACGCTTGCGATCGTTCGGATCAAGATAGAGCTTGCGAAGCCGGATGGACTTCGGCGTCACCTCCACCAACTCGTCGTCCTGAATCCACGAAAGAGCGCGCTCCAGCGTGAACTTGATCGGCGGCGTGAGCTTCACCGCGTCGTCCTTGCCGGCGGCGCGGATGTTGGTGAGCTTCTTGCCCTTCAGCACGTTCACGTCGAGATCATTATCACGGCTGTGGATGCCGATGATCATGCCTTCGTAGACCTTCTCGCCGGCATCGATGATCATCGGGCCGCGGTCCTCGAGGTTGAACAGCGCATAGGCAACGGCTTCGCCGGATTCATTGGAGAGCAGCACGCCGTTCACACGACCACCGATCTCGCCCTTGTACGGCTGGTACTCGTGGAACAGCCGGTTCATGACGGCGGTGCCACGGGTGTCGGTCAGGAGTTCCGACTGGTAGCCGATCAGGCCGCGGGTCGGGGCATAGAAGCGCAGGCGAACGCGGTTGCCGCCCGACGGACGAAGCTCGACCATCTCGGCCTTGCGCTCCGACATTTTCTGGACGACGACGCCGGAATGCTCCTCGTCCACGTCGATGACGACTTCCTCGACCGGCTCCATCATCTGGCCAGTCGCTTCGTCCTTGTGCATGACGACGCGCGGACGCGACACGGCAAGCTCGAAGCCCTCGCGGCGCATGTTTTCGATCAGCACCGCAAGCTGAAGCTCACCACGTCCGGAGACATAGAAGGAGTCCTTATCGGCCGACTCCTCGATCTTCAGCGCGACATTGCCTTCCGCTTCCTTGTACAGGCGATCACGGATGACGCGGCTCGTCACCTTGTCGCCTTCGGTACCGGCAAGCGGGCTATCATTGACGATGAAGGACATGGTCACGGTCGGCGGGTCGATCGGCTGTGCCGCCATCGGCTCCGTAACGGACGGATCGCAGAAGGTGTCGGCAACGGTACCCTTCGAGAGCCCTGCAATGGCGACGATGTCGCCAGCATGCGCTTCCTCGATCGGCTGCCGCTCGATACCGCGGAAGGCGAGAATCTTGGAGATACGGCCCTGTTCGATAAGCCGGCCGTCCTGGCCGAGGACTTTTACCGCCTGGTTCGGCTTGATCGAGCCCGAGGCGATACGGCCGGTGATGATGCGGCCCAGGAAGTTGTTGGCTTCGAGGATGGTACCGATCATCCGGAACGGGCCTTCCTCGACCTTCGGCTCAGGCACGTGCCGAAGAACGAGGTCGAGCAGGGGCGCCATGCCTTCGTCCTGCGGGCCTTCCGGATTGACGTTCATCCAGCCATTGCGGCCCGAACCGTAGAGGATCGGGAAGTCGAGCTGCTCGTCGGTCGCGTCAAGATTGGCGAAGAGGTCGAAGACCTCGTTCAGCACTTCCTCGTGGCGGCCATCCGGACGGTCGATCTTGTTGATGGCGACGATCGGCTTCAGGCCGACTTTGAGGGCCTTGGAGACCACGAACTTGGTCTGCGGCATCGGGCCTTCGGAGCTGTCGACCAGAACAATGGCGCCATCCACCATCGAAAGGATACGCTCGACTTCACCGCCGAAGTCGGCGTGGCCGGGGGTGTCGACGATGTTGATGCGGTGACCCTTCCAATCGATGGAAGTTGCCTTCGCAAGGATCGTGATACCGCGCTCTTTCTCGATGTCGTTGGAATCCATGACGCGTTCCATGACGCGCTGGTTCTCTCGGAAGGTGCCCGACTGCTTCAGCAGCTCGTCAACAAGCGTCGTCTTTCCATGGTCAACGTGCGCGATAATCGCGATGTTGCGGATTGCCATATAGTATATCTCTGAGTTGGGGGGCGCTACTTATGGGAGGAGAGCGCCAATTTCGTTGGCGCCTCATACCTCGTTTTTCGCAAATGCGAAAGAGGGGACCCCCTATTCTTCCGGAACAGCAGTCATGCACTTGCGTCAGGCGTCGCTGCCGGAGAGTTCTTCCACCATCGCGAGCCCCTTCTTGCGAAGCATGGCTTGCGGGTCCGGCAGCTTGCCGCGAAAGGCCTTGTAGGCATCTTCGGGATCGACCGATCCGCCGACCGAGTAGATATTGTTCTTCAGCTTGCGCGCCATGACCGGATCGAAGGCATCGCCCGCCTCCTCGAACGCCGCAAACGCATCCGCATCAAGCACTTCCGACCACATGTAGGAATAGTATCCGGCCGAATAGCCGTCGCCCGAGAAGACGTGCTGGAAATGCGGCGTGGCGTGGCGCATCACGATGGACTGCGGCATGCCGATCCTGCCCAGAACCTCGGCCTGGACCTGCATGGGATCGCCTACCTCGGCGCGCGTATGGAAGGCCATGTCGACCAGGGCCGAAGACGTGAATTCGACGGTGGCAAAACCGGCATTGAAGGTGCGCGCCGCCAGAACCTTCTCGAGCAATTCCTTCGGCATCGGCTCGCCGGTCTCGTAGTGGACCGCATACTTCTCCAGAATTTCCGGCACCGTCAGCCAGTGCTCGTAGAGCTGCGACGGCAGCTCTACAAAGTCTCGTGCCACGCCGGTTCCGGCGACCGAAGGATAGGTCACGTTCGAAAGCATGCCGTGCAGCGCATGTCCGAACTCGTGGAACAGCGTGCGAGCATCGTCGAGCGACAGGAGCGCCGGCCGGCCGGCTGCGGGCTTCGCAAAGTTGCAGACATTGTAGATGATCGGAATCTCGCCCTTCTTGCCGTTCTTCAGCGGCAGCCTGTGCTGCGACTGGAAGGAGCTCATCCAGGCGCCGGACCGCTTGGACGACCGGGCAAAGTAGTCGCCGAGGAACAGAGCCTTCAGCGCACCCTCCTCGTCTCGGATCTCGAACACACGCACGTCCGGATGATAGGCCGGCACGCCCTTCACCTCGGCTGCGAGAATGCCGAACAGCCGCTCGGCCACATCGAAGCAGGCCTCAATGATCTGTTCGAGCTGGAGGTAGGGTTTGAGCTCGGATTCGGAGAAATTAAACGTGCGGTGGCGCAGCTTCTCGGCGTAAAACCGCCAGTCCCAGGGCATCACCTCGTGGTTGCCGCCCTCTTCCGCGATAAGACCGGCAAGGCTCGCTTCCTCTTCCAGTGCACGGTTCCGGGCCTTTTCCCAGACAGCCATCAGCAGGTCGTTCACCGCCTCCGGCGTCTTCGCCATGGTATTGTCGAGCTTGAACGCGGCGAAGCTGTCATAGCCCAACAGCTTGGCGCGCTCGACCCGCAGGGCAAGCGTCTCCTTGACGATCGCAAGGTTGTCCGTCTCACCGCCATTCGCACCGCGCGCGGTCCATGCCTTGAACGCCTGCTCACGCAGATCCCTGCATTCCGAAAAGGTCAGGAAGGGCTCGATGATCGAGCGCGACAGCGTCACGACGTAGCCGTCCTCGTGGCCACGGTCACGCGCAGCCGAGGCCATGGCATCGCGGAGGAAGGCCGGAAGGCCGGCGAATTCGGCTTCGCCGGAAAGATGAAGTTGCCAGCTCTTCTCATCCGCCAGCACGTTCTGCCCGAACCTCGCTCCAAGACCCGCGAGCTTCTCGTTGATCGCCGCAAGCCGCTCCTGTTCCGGCTTGGGCAACCTGGCACCCGTACGAACAAAACCCTTCCAGTGCCGCTCGAGAACCCGCTCCTCCTCGACAGTCAGGCCGAGGCTTTCCCGCTTCTCCCAAAGGGTATCAACGCGTTTGAACAGCGCCTCATTCATCGCGATCTTCGAATAATGCCGCGACATCTTCGGCGCGATCTCCCGCTCCAGCGCCTGGATCACATCGTTGGTATGGGCGCCGGCCTTGTTCCAGAACAGCGCCGAGATACGCGACAACTCATCACCGGCGATCTCAAGCGCAACGATGGTATTCTCCATCGTCGGCTCACGCGGATCGGAAGCGATGTCGTTGATTTCGGCATCATGCTTCGCCATCGCCGCATTGAACGCGCCTGCGAAATCCTCGTCCTTCACAAGGTCGAAGCGCGGCAGGCCTTCGTGCCCGGTCCAGTCGATCAGGGCGGGATTGATGTGAAGCTGCGGCATGCGGAATTCCTTCATGATGATCTTCGGTCGCCTGGCGATAAGGCCGTCACCGATCTATCTGGGAAGCTAGACGATCCATGCAAGCTGCCAAGCGCAATTCTCACGCTAACTAATTTGCCCCTGCTCTTGCCTGAAGGGGGAAAGGGAGTATCTCTGCCCCCTTCCCCGGATGCCGCCCATGCGGCGGACCCTGGACCACATCACCCACCGGCAGCAACCTGTCTTGCCGAAACTGGCCCGCGATGAAAGCCGACAATCCCCAACCCGCCTCCACCATGACGCCGCGCCGGACTGCATTGCTCGGTGCCCTGCTGACAGCCCTTGGACCGGTTTCGATGGCGATCTACACCCCGGCCATGCCGGAACTGGTCGACGCTTTCTCCACCACGGAAGGCGCGATCAAGATGTCGCTCTCGCTATATTTCGCGGGTTTTGCGGTGGCCCAACTGCTGGCAGGCCCGGCATCCGATGCATTCGGCCGCAAGGCGTCGACCATCAGTTTCCTGCTGATCTATCTGGCCGGGTCAGTACTTGCCGCCATGGCGCCAAGCATCGACCTGATCCTTGCAGGTCGCCTGATCCAGGGCATCGGCGCCTCTGTCGGCATTACGGTGGCCCGGGCAGTAGTGCGCGACCAGTTCGTCGGCAAGGAAGCGGCGAGCATCATGAACCTCATCGCCATCATGCTGACGGTGGCTCCGGCGCTCGGCCCGACGCTGGGCGGCCTGTCGCTCGCCGCCTTCGGCTGGAAATCGGTCTTCCTGCTGATGCTCGGCTTCGGGGTGATCTCGATCGGCAGCGTCGTTCTGTTCCTGCGCGAAACCACGATCCCCGATCGCACGCGACTCCGCCCCGCGCGGCTGTTCAAAGGCTACGCCGAGGTACTTTCGAACCCTCGTTTCACGCTCGCCTCCCTCGTCATCGGCGGCTCCATCGGTGCACTCTATGCGCAATCCACCATGCTGCCCTTCGTGCTGATCGGTGATGTCGGCCTGACGCCGACAGAGTTCGGGCTCGGCATGCTGGTGCAGACGGGCTCCTACCTCGCCGGCTCGATTGCGTTGCGCAAGGTCTCGCATCACATCTCGGGCCATCGCGCCGTCGTCATCGGCCTCTGCTTCTCCGCCACGGGCGGGATCGTCATGGCTCTCTCTGTTGCGCTGCTCCCACCGAGCTTCCTGTCCATCATGATCCCGGTCGGCATCTGCACCTTCGGCATCGCCTTCGTCAGCCCGCATATCATCACGGTCGGCATGGCGCCCTTCCCGCATATCGCAGGCTCCGCCTCGGCAATGATGGGTTTCATCCAGATGAGCTGCGGTTTCCTCGGCGGGCTGGCTGCGGCAATGATCGGCGCACCATTGCTTGCCTTTGGTACAGTCATCCCGTTCATGGAGTTCATGGCCGTCGGCAGCTATCTCGCATACCTGGCGCTCGACCGGCGGACGTGAAGAAACCGCCCTCGCGTCAGCGGGAGCGGCTCCGGCAAACGGCGGTCTGGGATCTTAGCCCTCGAGGTTGCGCTTTGCGAGCGTGCGCAGGCGAAGCGCGTTGAGCTTGATGAAGCCGGCCGCATCCTTCTGGTCGTAGGCGCCCTGGTCGTCCTCGAAGGTGACCAGCTTGTCGGAGTAGAGCGACTTGGGGGACTCGCGACCGATGACCATGACATTGCCCTTGTAGAGCTTGAGGGTCACTTCGCCCTCGACATGCTCCTGGCTCTTGTCGATAGCAGCCTGCAGCATCTCGCGCTCCGGCGAGAACCAGAAGCCGTAGTAGATCAGTTCCGCATAACGCGGCATCAACTCGTCCTTGAGGTGGGCAGCACCTCGGTCGAGCGTGATCGATTCGATTGCCCGGTGAGCGGCGAGCAGGATCGTGCCGCCTGGAGTTTCGTAGACGCCACGGCTCTTCATGCCGACGAAGCGGTTCTCGACGAGGTCGAGACGGCCGATGCCGTTGTCGCGGCCATAGTCGTTGAGCTTGGCGAGCAGCGTCGCAGGTGACAGGCGCTCCCCATTGATCGAGACGGCATCACCGCGCTCGAAGCCGATTTTGATGATCGTCGCCTTGTCCGGTGCGGCTTCCGGCGAGATCGTGCGCATGTGCACGTATTCAGGCGCCTCCTGGCTGGGATCCTCGAGCACCTTGCCCTCGGACGAGGAGTGCAGCAGGTTTGCGTCGACGGAGAAGGGGGCTTCTCCCTTCTTGTCCTTGGCGACCGGGATCTGGTTCTTCTCGGCGAAGTCGAGCAGGTCCGTCCGGCTCTTGAATGCCCAGTCGCGCCAGGGCGCGATGATCTTGATGTCGGGGTTCAGCGCATAGGCCGAAAGCTCGAAGCGAACCTGGTCATTGCCCTTGCCGGTCGCACCGTGGGCGATCGCATCAGCGCCGGTCTTCCGGGCAATCTCGATCAGATGCTTGGAAATCAGCGGACGGGCGATCGACGTGCCGAGCAGGTAGACGCCTTCATAGACGGCATTGGCGCGGAACATCGGGAAGACGAAGTCGCGGACGAATTCTTCGCGCACGTCCTCGATGAAGATCTCCTTGATGCCCAGCATCTCGGCCTTCGTGCGCGCCGGCTCGAGCTCTTCGCCCTGGCCAAGGTCGGCGGTGAAGGTGACGACTTCGGCGCCGAGTTCGGTCTGCAGCCACTTGAGGATGATCGAGGTATCAAGTCCGCCGGAGTAGGCAAGAACGACTTTCTTCACGTCTTTGGGGAGTGCCATGATGTCCTGGTCCACTTAGGATGAGCGCGTGCGCCCGGGGGCGCTGGATGGCCGGCACTTTTAGCGAGTTTGCCTTCTGGTGCAAGATGTGACGGGTCCGACATGTTGACCGCGTAGTGTATGGCCCCAGATTAGCCGCCTGCACGACATTTCGAGGGAGCAAGCCATGGCCTACATTCATCCCGCCATCAAGAAGGGCAATGTTGCCGTTGTCACCGGAGCTGCCTCCGGCATCGGCCTTGCGACCGCCAAGCGCTTCGCCGAACGCGGGCTGTGCGTCGTGCTCGCAGATCTGGAGGGGGACACGCTCGCCAGCGCCTGCCGCGAAGTCGCAGCTCTGGCGGAAGGTGGCGAGGCTGACGTGACCGCCATAGGCACCGACGTCTCACAGCCCGCCGAACTGGAGTCTCTCGAACGCGCCGTCATCCAGAAATACGGTCGCGTGCACATCCTCATGAACAATGCCGGCATCCAGCCGGGAAGTTCGCTGTTCGGCCCGCAGGCCAACTGGGACAGGGTGCTTGCGGTCAACCTGATGGGTGTAGTCAACGGCAGCCGCATCTTCGGCCCCGGCATGATCGCTCACGGCGAGCCGGCGCTGATCATCAACACCGGCTCCAAGCAGGGCATCACGACGCCACCGGGCGATCCGGCCTACAACGTCTCGAAGGCGGGCGTGAAGGCATTCACCGAAGCGCTGCAGCACGAATTGCGCAACACGGAGAACTGCCGTGTCAGCGCTCATCTGCTGATCCCCGGTTTCGTCTTCACTCCACTGACCGCCAACGGTCGTGCGGAAAAGCCTGAAGGCGCGTGGACGCCCGATCAGACAGTCGAATACATGCTGGAGAGCCTTGGCCGCGGCGATTTCTACATCCTCTGCCCTGACAACGATGTAGACCGCAGGACGGATGAGCGGCGCATCCTCTGGGCAGCCGGTGACATCATCGAGAACCGACCGCCATTGTCGCGCTGGCATCCGGATTTTGCGGAGGCGTCGAAGACATTCATTGCGCAGCGGGAATGATTGGCAGCGGCGGGAAACGGGAGTAAGGAAGCACTGTTCATACTCCGCTTTCCGAGTTACCCATGGATTTCCTGCCGAGCCTGCCGACGTTACTCGCCTTCACAGCGGCCAGCCTCCTGCTGGCGGTGACGCCGGGTCCTGACATGACGCTGTCGATCAGCCGCGCGCTGGCGCAGGGCCGCGGGCCGGCGCTCTTCGTGGTCGTCGGCACGTCGACCGGCATCCTGATCCATACGCTGCTCGTTGCCTTCGGCATTTCGGCGCTGATCACGGCATCTCCCACGGCCTTCTTCATCCTGAAGACAGGCGGAGCCGGCTATCTGCTCTGGCTGGCGATCCAGGCCCTGCGCTCAGGCTCGAACCTGTCGGTCGAGAAGGTCGAAGGCGTAAAAGGATCCGTCCTTGCCAACGTCTCCACCGGGCTCTGGGTCAATCTGCTCAATCCAAAGGTCATCATCTTCTTCATGACCTTCCTGCCGCAGTTCGTCACCGCCAGCGATCCGGATGTTACGCAGAAGCTGATCTTCCTCGGCGTCTTCTTCATCCTCGTCGGCTCGCCGGTCAATGTGATCGTCATCCTGCTGGCGGACAAGCTGGCCGGCTGGCTGCAGGCGAACCCGAAGGTTCTGCGCGGCATCGACTACACCTTTGCCGGCGTCTTCTCCGTCTTCGCGTTCAAGATCTTCATGACGCAGGCACGCTGAGCGGCAGGTCAGGACAAATCGAGACCCATCTGCCAGAAATCGGCCTCCAGGCGCGTCGCGTCCCGGAAGACGACGGAGAGCCGGTCGAGCCGCGTCTCGTCCACCTGGGATAGTCGCTGGTTCAACCAGGCGAGCTCCGATGCCACCGCGGTCTGGTACTCCTCCCCGGCATACATCTCGATCCAGTCGGCATAGGGGTTGCCTGCCGTCCTGGTGAACGGCTGGCTCAGGAGCCACCGCGCAATCTCAGCATAGCCGATGATGCAGGGCGCCAGTGCAACATGCAGATCGAGCAGATCGCCGCTCATGCCGGCGTCGAGGACATACCGCGTATAGGCCAGCGTCGCCCCGGATTCAGGCAGTCCCGCCAGTTCCGTCTCGTCGATTCCCCAGGTGGCGCAATATCGAACATGCAGGCCCATCTCCACATCCACGATGGCCTTTAGGGCTTCGAGGCCCTGCCGGATCTCCGCGAGATCCCGGCTCTTGTAGACCGCGAGGCCCCAGGCCCGCGCGAACTGGACGAGGAACAGATAGTCCTGCTTCAGGTAGTGCCTGAAAGAGGCTTCGGGCAGTGTTCCGGCGGCAAGTTCCCGCACGAACCGATGCTCGCAGTAGCCCTGCCAGTCTTCGGCGCTGCGCGCTTTCAAGGCCTCGAAGGGGCTCTGCATGTCTCCTCCGTCGTATCGGCACTCTTCGCTGTTGGAGATCTAGCCGATCAGCAGCGCGTCGTCGTCCAGTGTCTCGCCGCGCATCTTGCGGAACATGGCGATTAGGTCCTCGACCTGCAGGTCCTTGCGGCTGTCGCCGCTGACGTCCAGGACGATCTCTCCGCCATGCAGCATGATCGTACGGTGACCGAAGTCCAGCGCCTGGCGCATGGAATGAGTCACCATCAACGTCGTCAGCTTGCGCTCGGACACGACCCGCTGGGTGAGTTTCATGATGAATTCCGCCATGCCGGGGTCCAGCGCTGCGGTATGTTCGTCGAGAAGCAGGACTTCCGATCCGGCCAGGGTTGCCATGACCAGCGAGACGGCCTGCCGCTGCCCGCCCGACAGAAGGTCCATCCGGTCCTTCATCCGGTTTTCCAGGCCAAGGTTGAGCTCGGCGACGCGATCGCGAAAATGCGCGCGCCGGTTTGGTCCGAGAGCCGCCTTCAGTCCTCGCCGTTCGCCTCGCCGTGCAGCGAGAGCAAGATTCTCCTCGATCGACAAGGCGCCGCAGCTGCCCGTCAGCGGATCCTGGAAGACCCGGGCAACGAGACCGGCCCGTGCAGCCGTCGGCTTCCGCGTCACGTCGGTCGTACCGACCGTGACCTTGCCCTCGTTCGGCAGCACGTCGCCCGCCAGCACGCCGAGCAGCGTCGACTTGCCTGCACCATTCGAGCCGATGACCGTGACGAAGGAGCCCTGCTCGATCGTTAGGCTCACCCCTTTCAGCGCTTCCTTCTGGAGAGGGGTTCCCTTGCCGAAGGTGACATGGATGTTTTTGAGATCGATCACGATCTGGCTCCTCCGCGACGCAGGTGCGGCAGGATGAGCGCCACTGCCACCAGGACGGCAGTCACCAGATTGAGGTCGGAGGCCTTCAGCCCCAGCGCATCCGTCGACAGCGCAAGCTGGATGGCGATGCGATAGAGGATCGAGCCGACGATGCAGCCGATGAGCGCAAGCAGGATGCCCCGGGCGCCGAACAGCGTCTCGCCGATGATCACCGCCGCCAGACCGACGACGATCGTTCCGACACCGGACGTGACGTCGGCAAATCCATTGGTCTGGGCAAACAGCGCGCCGCCGAGCGCCACGAGCGCATTCGACAGCGCCAGGCCGAGATAGACCTGCCTGCGCGTATCGACGCCCTGTGCGCGCGCCATCCGGGCATTGGCGCCGGTCGCCCGCATGGCCAACCCCGCATCACTCTCCAGGAAGCGCCAGACGAGGATCACCGCGATCACCACCAGCACGCCGACGAACAGCGGCCGCACGTAGACTTCTCGCAGGCCGAGGCCGAAGAAGGGGCTGAGCATGGTGTCGGCATTGATGAGGGCGACGTTCGGCTTGCCCATCACCCGCAGGTTGACCGAGAAGAGCGCGATCATTGTCAGGATGGAGGCAAGCAGATTGAGAATGCGGAAGCGCACGTTGAGGAAGGCGGTCACAAGGCCAGCCAGCGCGCCGGCAACCATGGCAATCGCTGCCGCAAACCAGGGGTTGAACCCGGTCGTGATGAGAACGGCGGCTACCGCTGCGCCCAGCGGGAATGAGCCGTCCACCGTCAGGTCGGGGAAATCGAGCACCCGGAAGGTAAGAAACACACCGATGGCAACGAAGGCAAAGACCAGCCCCAGTTCCACTGCGCCCCAAAAGGCGATCTGACTCAGCACCCTGGTGCTCTCCTGCTTTATCCGCCGCACGGCGGCGGATTGATGTGTCGGGGGTGTCGACGTTCGACGGTCGACACCCCCCGATATGCCGTAGCTTACTCGACGACGCGGGTTGCGCGCGACAGGACGGCGTCGGAGAAGGTGACGCCCATCTTCTCGGCGGCCTTCTTGTTGATCACGAGGTCCGTACCGGCGGCAACCTTTACCGGAATGTCGCCGGGAGCCTCGCCCTTCAGGACGCGGACCACCACTTCGCCCGTCTGCTTGCCGACGTCGAAGTAGTTGAAGCCGAGTGCTGCCAAGGCGCCGCGCGGAACCGAGTCCGTGTCACCGGCAAAGAGCGGCAGCTTTGCTTCCTCGGCGACCCCGACGGCTGCCTCGAATGCGGAAACAATAGTGTTATCGGTCGGGATGTAGAGGACATCTGCCCGCCCGACGAGAGCGCGGGTTGCGCCCTGCACCTCGGCAGACTTCGTCGCGACGGACTCGATCACCTCGAGGCCTGCCTTGGCAGCTTCTTCCTTGAGAGCCGCAAGGGTCGAGACGGAGTTGGCTTCCGCGGTATTGTACACGAAGCCCACCGACTTCGCGTCCGGGGTGATCTCCTTGATCAGGGCGATATGGTCAGCCACGGGTGACATGTCGGAGATACCGGTCACGTTCCCGCCGGGCTTGTCCATGTTCTTGACCAATTGTGCCCCGAGCGGATCGGAAACAGCCGTGAAGACGATGGCGATGTCGCGGGTTGCCGAAACCACGGCCTGCGCGGAAGGCGTCGAGATCGGTACGATGACCGTCGGCTCCTCGCCGACGAACTGGCGGGCGATCTGCGCGGCCGTGCCGGGGTTACCCTGAGCCGACTCGTAGAGGAAGGTCAGGTTCTCGCCTTCCTTGTAGCCGGCCTCGGAAAGTGCCTCCTTGATGCCGTCACGGGCGGCATCAAGGGCGGGATGCTCGACGATCGCGGTCACGGCAACAGTAACGTCCTGAGCCTTCGCAGGCATGACCAGAGCCGTCGCAGCGGCGAGGGCGAGAATGAGATTGCGCATGTTCTCCTCCAGAGATCGCTTCTTTCTGTCACGTCTCTTATGGAGCCATAGAACCGAAATCAACCGGGTGGTGATAACGAGAGCTGCGGATCAGTCATCCTCGCCGTGCCCCGCGATCATCATGGCCTCGAAAGCGAGGCGCTCGGTCTTGCGCATGCGCTCCGATTCCGACTTCAACTGTCCGCAGGCAGCCAGGATGTCGCGCCCGCGCGGCGTGCGGATCGGCGAAGCATAGCCCGCCTGGTTGATGAAGTCGGCGAACTTCTCGATCGTCGCCCAGTCGGAGCACTGGTAGTTGGTGCCTGGCCAGGGGTTAAACGGGATCAGGTTGATCTTTGCCGGAACGCCCTTCAGGAGCTTCACCAGTTCCTTGGCGTCCTCCAGGCTGTCGTTGACGTCCTTCAGCATCACATATTCGAAGGTGATGCGGCGGGCATTCGACAGGCCGGGATAGGCGCGGCAGGCTTCGATCAGTTCCTTCAGCGGATACTTCTTGTTGATCGGCACCAGCATGTCACGCAGCTCGTCGCGCACCGCATGCAGGGAGATCGCCAGCATGACGCCGATCTCCTCGCCGGTGCGGTAGATTTCCGGAACCACGCCGGAGGTCGAGAGAGTAATGCGTCGCTTGGAGAGCGAAAGCCCATCGCCATCGGATGCAATGAGAAGGGCCGTCTTCACCGCCTCGAAATTGTAGAGCGGCTCGCCCATGCCCATCATCACAATATTGGTGATCTTGCGATCGCTCGACGGGATCATCGCCCCCTGCGGCACGTCGCGATCGGGGAAATCGCCGAGCCTGTCGCGCGCCAGCAGCAGCTGCGCCAGGATTTCCTCCGCCGTCAGATTGCGCACCAGGCGCTGCGTGCCGGTATGGCAGAAGGAACAGGTCAGCGAACAACCCACCTGGCTGGAGATGCAGAGCGTGCCGCGGCCTTCCTCCGGGATGTAGACCGTCTCCACCTCGACAGGGCGACCGGCACCACGCGGCGGAAAGCGCAGCAGCCATTTGCGCGTGCCGTCATTGGAGACCTGCTCCTCGACGACCTCCGGACGAGCGATGGTGAAGTGCTCCTGCAGCATCTGCCGCATGTCTTTCGCGACGTTGGTCATTGCGTCGAAGTCTGAGACGCCGCGAATATATAGCCAGTGCCAGAGTTGGCTGACGCGCATGCGCACCTGCTTCTCAGGAACGCCCCTGCCCTTGAGCGCGTCCGCCATCTGCTCGCGCGTGAGCCCGATGAGCGAGGGTTTGGTCCCCGCAAGCTCGGGACGAACGACGAGCGGCGCTTTCACGGCGGGGTCAAGAACGACTTCGGAGACTGACATTAACTGGTCCTGTTCAAACGCATGCGCCCGCCGCGCCGGAGGTGTCATCGGGCATGTTGTGCTTGAGATTGCCGCGCGGCATCTGCGGCCTGCGGATATAATTGCGGCGGCACATAGCATCAAATCGTGCCTGCGTCACCATTCTTCAAGACGCAGTAAAGGCCGGTCCTGCGACCGGCCTTTACTCGAATGCCGTTATGGCAACGGTGCTACTTGCAGGATTCGATCTGCTTCAGCGCCGCCGAGATGCCGGAGAGCGAATAGGAATAGGACGTGCTGGTGCCACGGCCGGAGGTCGCCTTGACGGTCATGTTCGAACCGCCTTTCATGGCGGCAACCAGGGCAGGCTCCTCTGCCGCATTCTCGACCCAGGCCGCCTTGTCCTTGGTGAACATCACGAAGGTCTTGCCGTCGATGGTGACGTTGACCTTGGAATTCGACTGCAGCGGATAGCCCATCATCGCCTGCGGCTCGTAGGAGATGTTCTGGCCCGGGCGCTGCGAGACGATGAAGAAGATGTCGCCATGATCGACATTGGCAGGTTCCTTGGCCGTCGGCACGGAAAGAACGTAGCAGACCGTGCCGCCGGAGGCCTTGTATGAATAGGCGCCCCATGCCTTGAACTGCTGGATGCGGGTGGGGGATTGGGCAGATGCGATGCCGGCGGCGGCCAGCATCAAGGTCACTGCAGTTGCTACGGTTTTAACAGACATGGTCTCCTGCCGCTTCTCTACTGGGGGCCGATAAGGCAAGCCTGGTCAGGCATCATCACGATTCGGTTTAATTTGACTTAATTGCGGTTACCAAACCGTCAACAGCGTCCGATGAAGTGCAGACTACCTGTTCGTGGATGAACGGGAGCTTTACGACGACCGCGCCATTCGCCACTGACCGGGAGAATTGGGCAAGAATTTGTCTGGGCCGGCGCTTCGTCAGCTTGCTCGACCTCGTTAAAGCTAGGCCGGGTTTGTCCTGGCGTCCGGGTCCTGCGCCAGAGCCTTGTCAGCGGCGTCGTAGTGACGGTCGGCAATATGGCCCTGGATCATCCTGAGTGCAGCGGCGATTACCGCCATGTCGTCCGTGAACCCTACCACGGCAAAGACGTCCGGCAGGAAGTCCAGGGGAAGGATGAAGTAGGCCAGCGCCGCGAACAGGATCCCCCGAACGCGGGTCGGCGTCATCGGATCCATCGCGCAGTAATAGGCGGCAACCAGATCGCGGCTGAACGGGATGCTCGCAGCTACGCGCTTCAGCTTCGGCCAGAACTTGGCCCGCACCTGCTTCTCGCGCCGGTCTTGCGTTTCCTCGTCACCCGGCAGGAGGATTTCACCAATCTTCACGTCGTCCATAAACTCTAACCCGTGCGAAATCTGCTCCCTCATGTGGGGCGTGGTCCGATGGACGTCAATCGCCGCGGCTTGCAGCCCGGTTCATCGCTCGCGCGAGCTTGACGTCCTTTTCCGTCACCCCGCCGGCATCGTGGGTCGTCAGAGTCACGTCGACCCGGGAAAAGACGTTGAACCATTCCGGATGATGGTTCATCCGCTCCGCAACCAGCGCACATTCTGCCATGAAGCCGAAGGCCTGGCTGAAGTTCCGGAACCTGAAGCTTCGCGAGATAGCGGTGCCGTCTTCACGTAGGGTCCAGCCGGGAAGTCCACTGAGTTCCCGTTCGATGACTTCGGAAGAAAGCTTGTCCAGAGACATCGGACAGACGCTCCCGGCTCAGACGAAGCTCTTGATTGGCTCCACCGACGACCGGTTCGTGCCGCTTCCGAAGTCGCGGAGGTCGAAAGCCTCTTCGGTCACGTAAGGTCCGCCACCGATCGAGTCCTTGGACGACATCAGAACGAACCTGGACACCTTGAACGGCAGCGTGTGGAAGTCGCCCCGCCCGGAGAGATAGGTGACGACATCATCGAGCCTGCAGGCCTTCAGTCGTGCCAGCGTCACGTGCGGCATGAACTTGCGCGGATCCGGTGGCAGACCGATGCGCTGGCAGATCCGCTCGATCTCCGACTGTAGCGCCGACATTTCCTGGGAGGGCGAAACGCCGGCCCAGATGGAATGAGGCTTCTTCGATCCAAAGGAGCCTATGCCGTTCAGGCTGATCTGGAACTCGGGCCGGTCGATGCGGTCCAGCCGGTCGACAATCTCGTCGGCCGTACGTCCGTCCACGTCGCCAATGAAGCGCAGGGTGATGTGATAGTTTTCGACGTCGATCCAGCGTGCGCCGGGCAGACCGCCGCGAAGGAGCGACAGGCTCATAGCTATGTTGCGCGGAACTTCGAGGGCGGTGAAAAGTCTCGGCATTGCGAACCTCCTCGAATCTCTTGCGTCGGTTAACAGCGAATCATGGGTGCCGGTTCCTGGCAAGCTGTTATTTACCCGCCGTGCGGATGTTCCCTAGAAAGGCTTCAACGGCAGGCAAGGAGCGCTCCACCATGATCCCGACGCCTTTCGCATTCGGGTGCATCCCGTCCTCCAGCTGCGTCCCCGCAACCGCGACTACACCGTCGAGGAAGAAGGGATAGAGCGGCACGTCGTGCTTTTTCGCCAGGCGCGGATAGATCTCGCCGAAGCGCTCCGAATATGCGTGCCCCATGTTCGGGGGCGCCAACATGCCAGCAAGCAAGACTGGAATGCTCCGCTCCTTCAGGCGGGATATGATCGCATCCAGGTTCTTTTCGGTCTCATCCGGGGAAATCCCCCTTAGGGCGTCATTGGCGCCAAGTTCCAGAATGACTCCATCGGTGCCATCCGGTACGGACCAGTCGACCCGAGAGAGGCCACCCGATGTCGTGTCGCCCGAAACGCCGGCATTGGCAACGACGACATCATGTCCCTTGGCTTGCAGGGCGGTCTCGAGTTGCGCCGTATAGGATTCGCTAGGCGCAAGCTGGTAGCCCGCCATCAGGCTGTCGCCGAAACCGACCAGTTGTATCGGCTGCTGCGCAGCCACCGGCCAGGCAGCCATGAACGACATGACGAGGAAGTGAAAGAGGATTGCTTTAAATCTCAAGGCCCGGTTCCTAAATTCGCGCTGCCGTGGCGCGGCTTCGGTCTTTGCTGAAAGTGAATATAGGAAGCTTTGTTTTGACTGAAACCATCATCGAGCTGAACCAGGCGGATCTTACACTTGGAAGCGCCGCGGCATCCGTCCACGTGTTGAAGCAGATCGATCTGCAGGTTCGCCGGGGCGAAGCCGTCGGCATCGTTGGCCCTTCAGGATCGGGCAAGTCGACCCTGCTGATGGTCTTGGCGGGCCTCGAGCGCCTTGACAAGGGCGAGATACATATCGCCGGCGAGCCCCTGCACGCTCTCTCTGAGGATGCGCTTGCCGATTTCCGCGGCCGCAACATCGGCATCGTCTTCCAGTCCTTCCATCTGATTGCCAACATGACAGCGCTGGAAAACGTCGCCGTTCCCTTGGAACTCGCCAATGTGCGCAACCCGTTCGACATCGCCCGGCGGGAATTGACTGCTGTCGGGCTCGGAGAGCGCCTCAGCCATTATCCAGGGCAGTTGTCAGGCGGCGAGCAGCAGCGCGTGGCGATCGCCCGGGCCCTCGCGCCATCGCCCCTGGTCCTGATCGCGGACGAGCCGACCGGCAATCTCGACACCGAAACGGGACGCCAGATCGCCGATCTTCTCTTCGCCAAGCAGGCCGAGCGCGGCATGACCATGCTGCTCGTTACGCACGACAATGCCCTTGCCGCCCGCTGCACCCGGCAGATCCGTGTCCGCTCCGGCGAAATCGTCGGGGATACGGCAGTCAACGCAGCACCGGAAGCGGTGCGCGCATGACCCGGTTTGGTCAAAGGCTGGGGACCGCATGGAGGCTGGCTCTTCGCGAAATGCGCGGAGGGCTTTCCGGCTTCTACATCTTCCTTGCGTGCATCGCCCTCGGCACCGGCGCAATCGCCGCCGTCAACTCGGTCTCGCGCGCCATCACCGGGGCCATAGCAACGCAGGGACAGGACATCCTCGCCGGCGACATCCGCTTCGAACTCGACAATCGCGAGGCGGCACCCGAGGAACTTGCCTTCCTGCAGGGCCTTGGCCAGCTTTCGGTTTCAACCGGCCTGCGCTCGATGGCGCGTGTCCCGGATGGCTCCGAGCAGGGGCTGGTGGAAGTGAAGGCCGTTGACGGCGCTTATCCTCTCTACGGCGAGTTCGTGGCGGAGCCCAACCGCCCGCTCGGCGAACTGCTCCAGCAGGATGGCGAGGTATTCGGGGCAGTGGCCGCGCCGCTCCTGCTCGACCGGCTCGGACTCCGTGTGGGAGACGAACTTCTGCTCGGCAATGCCCGCTTGCTCCTCGCTGCGACGGTTGCCAGCGAACCAGATGCCATTTCAGACGGCTTCGGCTTTGCGCCGCGCCTGCTGGTGAGCCGCGACGCGTTGATGGCATCCGGCCTCGTCCAGACCGGCAGCCTGGTCGAACACGCCTACAAGATCCGCCTGGACGACCCAGCCATGCGCGGCGCCCTTCCCGCCCGCGCCGCTGCGGAGTTCCCCAGCGCCGGATGGTCCATACGTACTGCCGATCGCGCGGCACCTTCGCTGACCGAGAATGTCGAGCGTTTCTCGCAGTTTTTGACGCTCGTCGGGCTGACTGCACTCATCGTTGGCGGTGTCGGTGTCGCCAACGCGGTGCGTGCCTTTCTAGACGCGAAGCGGACCACGATCGCCACATTCAAGTGCCTCGGCGCGCCCGCGGCCATCATCGCAGCCGTCTACCTCATCCAGATCCTGATGCTGGCTGCAATCGGCATCGCGCTCGGCCTTGTGATTGGCGCCGTCGCACCGTTCATTGCGATGCGGTTCCTGGACGGCGTGCTTCCCGTACCGGAGGAGATCGTTTTTTATCCGGGTGCGCTCGCGATGGCGGCTCTCTTCGGGCTCCTCATCACCTTCGCCTTCTCGGTGCTTCCCCTGGGGCACGCCCGCGAGGTGCCCGCGACCGCACTCTTCCGTGAACAGAGCTTCGATCAGGCAAGGTTTCCATCCTGGCCTTACGTGCTCGCCGCAGCAGCCGCGCTGGCGGCGCTCGCTTTCCTGGCGATTGCGACCGCCGAGGAGCGTTTCATCGCCAGTGTCTTCCTCGCCGCTGTGGCTGGCGCATTCATCCTGCTTCGGCTCGTCGCACTGCTGATTTCAGCCCTTGCCCGCCGCAGTCCGCGGGTCAATTCACCGGCCCTTCGACTGGCGATCGGCAATATCCACCGCCCGGGCGCGCTCACGTCATCAGTCGTGCTGTCCCTCGGCCTCGGGCTTGCGCTGCTCGTAACCCTCGCTTTGATCGACGGCAATCTGCGCCGGCAGTTGACCGGCAGAATGGCCGAGCAGGCGCCGAACTTCTTCTTCGTCGACATCCAGAGCGCCGAACGCGAGGGCTTCCTCGACATCCTGCAGAAGCACGCGCCGGAGGGCACGATCAACCAGGTGCCGATGCTGCGCGGCCGCATCATCGCCTTCAACGACCAGGACGTCGCCCGAATGGACGTTCCGCCTGGAGGCAGATGGGTCCTCAGGGGCGATCGCGGGATAACCTATGAAGAGACCCTTCCCACCAATTCGACGCTGACCGAAGGCTCCTGGTGGCCAAGGGACTATGACGGAGAACCGTTGGTCTCCTTCTCGGCGGAGGAAGCCGGGGAGCTTGGCCTTGCGATCGGCGATACCGTCACCGTCAACGTCCTTGGCCGCAACATCACCGCGCGCATCGCCAACTTCCGCCAGGTGGAATGGGAATCGCTGTCGATCAATTTCGTGATGGTGTTTTCGCCCAATACCTTCCGCGGTGCTCCGCATGCCTGGCTGGCAACGCTGGCGGACCCCGATGCCACGGCCGCCTCAGAGGCCGCCATACTGCGGGATGTGACGGGCGCCTATCCGACGATCACCAGTGTCCGGGTGAAGGACGCGATCGACATTGTCGACCAGCTCGTCGGTCAGTTGGCGACGGCCATCCGGGCCGCAGCTGCCGTCGCCCTCGTCGCGTCTGTCCTGGTTCTCGCAGGCGCCCTGGCTGCGGGGAACCGCGCCCGCACCCATGACGCCGTCATCCTGAAGACGCTCGGCGGAACCCGTGCCCTGCTGATCCGGGCCTTCAGCTATGAGTACATGATCCTCGGAGCGGCGACTGCCGTTTTCGCACTCGTCGCTGGCGGCACGGCTTCCTGGTTCGTTGTCAGCCGCATCATGAACTTGCCTTCGATCTTCCTGCCGGACGTGGCCTTGGTCACGCTCATCGGGGCCCTCGTCCTCACGGTGGGGATCGGCCTGATCGGGACCTGGAGAGTCCTGGGGCAGAAGGCGGGTCCGGTGCTGCGGGAACTTTAGTCGCCGGCTTCCGGAGCACGGCCTGATCACATCCGCGTCAGCGGAGGCATTTCGGCGCCTCCGGCGCTGCCGATTCGACGCAATTCGCCGCCTAACCACTTGTAGAACAGGCGATCTGCCATCATATTCGGCGCAGGCATGCTGAGCTCCGCAGCGGCGCCTGGGATCGTCGGTCCCGACACCGTGACTAAACACGGAGCTTGAATGAGGAAACTATGGCTGACTTCAAAAACTACCAGAACCGTATGGCGCAGGGCCACGCGCAAGCGGGGGCGATGATCGACGAAGGTCTCCGCGCCTATATGCTCAAGGTCTACAACCTGATGGCGCTGGGCCTGGCGATCACCGGCGTTGCGGCTTTCCTGACATGGCAGATGGCGGTTGCCGATGGCCAGCTGACCGGCTTCGGGCAGATGCTCTATGCCAGCCCGCTGAAGTGGGTGATCATGCTGGCCCCGCTCGGCATGGTGTTCTTCCTGAGCTTCCGCATCAATTCGATGAGCGTCGCTGCAGCCCAGATGACCTTCTGGATCTATGCGGCAATGATGGGTCTCTCGTTGTCCTCGATCTTCCTGGTCTTTACCGGTGAGAGCATCGTCCAGACGTTCTTCGTGACCGCCGCCTCCTTCGGTGCGCTGTCGCTCTACGGCTATACGACGAAGAAGGACTTGTCGGGCTTCGGCACCTTCCTGATCATGGGCCTGTTCGGCCTGATCATCGCCTCGATCGTCAACATCTTCCTGCAGTCTTCGGCAATGGGCTTCGCCATTTCGGTGATCGGGGTTCTCGTCTTCGCCGGCCTGACCGCCTACGACACGCAGAAGATCAAGGAAATGTACTGGGACGGCGACGAAGCCGTGGTGGCTGGCCGCAAGGCTATCATGGGTGCCCTCACCCTCTACCTCGACTTCATCAACCTGTTCATGTTCCTCCTGCAGTTCCTCGGCAATCGCAACGAGTAGCGGCATCGGAAACAGCAGACGAAAAGGCGGCCTCCGGGCCGCCTTTTTTTGTTGCCCAGCGTGCGCTGCGGCAATAGGTTCGCTCAGTTCCTCCTCGGCATCACCCCATGACCTTCATCCTGCGCGACGCTTCACCTTCCGATCTCCCGGCAATCACGGCCATATATGAAGACTGCGTCCTGAACGGGACAGCGAGCTACGAGCTCGACCCACCCGACACGGTTGAAATGGAAGCCCGCTTCGCCGCAATCTGCGGCAAAGGCTACCCCTACATCGCCGCCGAGGATCCGGACGGTAATCTCCTCGGATATGCCTACGCGTCCGCCTTCCGGACCCGACCCGCCTATCGCTGGCTCGTCGAGGACTCCATCTACCTTGCCCCCGAAGCCCGCGGCCGCGGGATCGGCAAGGCACTGCTATCCGAACTGCTGACGCGCTGCACCAGCCTGGGTTTCCGGCAGATGGTGGCGGTGATCGGCGGCGCGAGCCCCGCATCCATTGCCGTCCACGAAACCCTCGGCTTCAGGACCACCGGCAGGCTGGAGGCAACCGGCTTCAAGCATGGCCGGTGGCTCGACACCGTACTCATGCAGCTTTCTCTCGGGGATGGAGCCACCACGGATCCGGACGCCCTTGCCTATCCCGGCACCCTCTACCCAGGCTAATCGATCAGCTTCAGCACCTTGTCGAAGACCCGCAGCACCTGCGGCAGCTCGTGGCCCCGCTTGAGGATCATCCCGTGCGCGTTGACAACACAGTACTGGCCCTGCTTGGCCGCCAGCTTCGGGTTCTTCTCGATCCGGTAGAGCGGCATCTCGCCGGAACGCTTGAAGATCGAGAAGACCGCGCGGTCCTTCAAATGATCGATGGCATAGTCCTTCCACTCGCCCTCGCCAACCATGCGTCCGTAGATCCGCAGGATGGCATCCAACTCTCGCCGGTGGAAGGTGACGGGGACGGGGTCTCGGCTCTGGCGGTATTCGGTCAGGCTAACGACGACGTCGTCTTCTTGGCTGCGGAGGCCCCGCAAATCCGGCTGATCCGTCATCACGACTCCATGAATGATGTCAATCGCATTACAGTTTGCCTCAGCGGGGGCAAAAAGCAATCGGCTGCGCATCTTTTGACAAACCGCAGCGGGTTTTTAATCTTGCCGCATTTCGAACAAAACACTGCCGGATTCCCGGACAAAAGTCCGAGCGTTGGTTGGCTTTTTCAGCCCCAATAGATCCGGCCCGGTTGCATTGACCCTTACCCCCAGCCCCCCAATGTCTCCGGGTCGGATCGCTTCCAAGCAGCGTTTCTAGTTGCGCTTGCGCCCTGCCATCAGGATCGTCGCCCCGAGGATGGACGCTGGCTCCCCGCCGGAGCCTGAGCGCTGCAGCAGGATTGCGCACCCATCTTTCTTCCACTTGCCCATGAACTTGCCCGGAAGTGACAGCTTGAGCGGCTTTCCTTGCCACATGCCGACCGACTGCACATCGTAGACGCTGTGCCAGTATTCTATGGTCTTGCCGGCATTCTCGCCCTTCGAGACCTCGACATCCTGCCGCTTGGTAAAATACGCGACGACTACTTCGGCCTCGCCCTGGCCTTCGCCGATCTCGATCTCGATCTCCTTGCCCCGCATGCGGGCGACAACCGGCACCGTCAGGCCCTGGCCTTCGGCCTTGAGCCTCTCCACGGTGGCGGTGATCGTGCTGAGTTCCGTCCCCTTCACGTGATCCCGGCCATTGATCACCGCCTGGGGCGTGTAGACGCCGGTTCGGCCGAGCGATTCGGCATACCCGTACTGCCGTTCCGTATTGGCCTTGGAGCTGAGCGTATCGGTCCAGCCAAGGTAGTTCCAGTAATCGACGTGGTAGGAGAGGGCGACGACATCGCCTTGATGTACGAGTTTCTTCAACACGGCATCTGCCGGCGGGCAGGATGAGCATCCCTGCGATGTGAACAGCTCGACCACGCCTTTCGGCGTCTGGCCCTCTTCTGCCGAGGCTGCGGCGGCAGCCAGGACACCGGCAAGGAATATCGCTCTGCGGACGATGGGCAGCATGAACGCAAACCTCTTGAACTGACATTTGTTAGCCACGGCTGACCGCGGGGATCAAGAGGCTAACGGAAGAACTCGGGCCAAAGTAACCGGGCGGACGGCTCAAGAGGAAGTCACGATGGGGTGAGGAGCTTCGACGTCCGCACCCACGCAACAGTCACATCAACTGCTGGAGACCCTGCAGCAGATAGACCCCACCGATACCGGTGACGATCCAGCGTGTCCAGCTTCGGAAGGACACGTCCGTGATCCGCTGCAGGATGATGTTGCCGGTCCGCGTCCCCAAAATGGCGATCGGGGCGGCCAGAAGGATCGCGAGCCAGTCTGATGCAGGCAGTGCGGCAGCAGCCTGCCAGTAGAAGACCACCTTTGTCGCATGCGAAACGAGCTGCATTGCCGCCTTCGTGGCGATGACCTTGCGGCGATCCATCATGGTGCGGATGAAGAAGATGTCGATCGTCGGCCCGGAGACACCAACCCCCATGGCAAGAGCTCCGGCGACGAAGCCGCAGGCGAGGGCGTGAGACGGGCGGGAGGCATCCAGTTGCAGGCGCTGGACCGGCAGCCAGACGAGAATGGGCATCAGCCCGAGAACAACGGATACGACAATGAGGTTTGGCGTGTAGTCCACCACCGTCAGCACAGCCGCCGCGATCAGGAGGCCGAGACACAGGATCGCCAGGATCCGGTAATCGATGTAATGCCGCGAAAACCAGGCGCGGGAGCCGTTGGCGACCATCTGGATCACGCCGTGCACGGCGATCGCAGTGGCGACCGGCATCAGGAAAAGCAGGACCCAGAGAAGGATCAGCCCGCCGGCCATGCCGAACACGCCGGAAAGCAGCGATGTCAGGAAGACCGTCAGCGCCATGCCTGCGAGGATGGCTGGGCTCAAGGATATGCTCCGGCGAATACGTCCCAGGCCGCGGAAACACCCGCCGGACAGGTCCGGCGGGTGCAGGTTGATTGTCAGGCTGCCAGATCGCGGAGAACGGTCTGCAGGATGCCGCCATTGTTCATGTAGGTGACCTCATCGAGGGTATCGATGCGGCAGAGGATGTTCACTTCCTTCACCGAACCGTCACCGTAGGTGATCTTCGCCGTCTTCCATTCGCGCGGCTTGATCGGACCTTCCAGCCCCTCGATCGTCACCGTCTCGTCGCCCTTGAGGTTGAGGCTGGCCCAGCTGGTGCCTTCCTCGAGGACGAAGGGAACGACGCCCATGCCGACCAGGTTCGAGCGGTGGATACGCTCGAACGACTGCGCAATCACAGCCTTGACCCCGAGAAGATTGGTACCCTTCGCGGCCCAGTCACGGGACGAACCGTTGCCGTATTCGACGCCGGCAAAGATGACGAGCGGGACACCTTCTTCCTTGTACTTCATGGCCGCGTCGTAGATCGACATCTCTTCCTTCGACGGATAGTGGATTGTGTATCCACCTTCCTTGCCGTTCGGGCCGAGCATGTGGTTGCGAAGGCGGATGTTGGCAAAGGTACCACGCATCATGACTTCATGGTTACCGCGGCGCGTGCCGTATTGGTTGAAGTCGGCAACACCGACCCCGTGATCCATGAGATAGGAGCCTGCCGGCGAGGCCGCCTTGATCGAACCGGCCGGAGAGATGTGGTCGGTGGTGATCTTGTCGCCAAGGAGACCGAGGACACGAGCGCCCTTGATGTCCTTGAGGCCGGTACCCGTCTTGCCCATGCCCACGAAGTAGGGCGGGTTCTGGACATAGGTGGAGTCGTCGTCCCAGGCGTAGGTCTGGCCCGGCGGCACCTGAACGGCCTGCCAGTTCTCGTCGCCCTTGAACACGTCCGCATACTTCGACTCGTAGAGTTCGCGCGTGACGTACTTCAGGATGAACTCCTGGATCTCGTGCGAGGTCGGCCAGATGTCCTTCAGGTAGACAGGGTTGCCGTTCTGGTCTTCACCGATCGGCTCCTTCGTCAGGTCCTTCTGCACCGTGCCGGCCAAGGCATAGGCGACGACGAGCGGCGGCGAGGCCAGGTAGTTCGCCTGAACATCCGGCGAGATGCGGCCCTCGAAGTTGCGGTTACCCGAAAGAACGCCCGATACGATCAGGCCCTTGTCGTTGATCGTCTTGGAGATCGGCGCCGGCAACGGGCCCGAGTTGCCGATGCAGGTCGTGCAGCCGAAGCCGACGAGGTTGAAGCCGAGCTTGTCCAGATCCGTCTGCAGACCGGACTTTGCAAGGTATTCCCCGACCACCTGCGATCCAGGCGCCAGCGAAGTCTTCACCCACGGCTTGGTCTTCAGGCCCTTGGCAACGGCGTTACGGGCCAGCAGGCCTGCGGCAATGAGCACGCTCGGGTTGGACGTGTTGGTGCAGGACGTGATCGCGGCAATGGCGACGTCGCCGTGACCGAGATCGAAGTCCGTGCCTTCAACCGCATAGCGCGTATCGAGCTGGCCCGGCTTCTTGTAGTCTGCCTCGAGGGCGGAGGCGAAGCCGGAGGCGATGTTCTCGAGCGCGATGCGGCCTTCCGGACGCTTCGGGCCGGCCATGGACGGCACGACGTCGCCGAGGTCCAGCTCAAGCGTATCGGTGAAGACGAGCTCGGAGCCATCGCCTTCGCGCCACATGCCCTGAGCCTTGGAATAGGCTTCCACCAGCGCGATCCGCTCGCGGGTACGGCCGGACATGGTGAGGTAGTTGATGGTTTCGCCGTCGACCGGGAAGAAGCCGCAGGTGGCTCCGTATTCCGGGCCCATGTTGCCTATGGTCGCGCGGTCGGCGAGCGGCATGTTGTCCATGCCCGGGCCGAAGAATTCAACGAACTTCGAGACAACGCCCTTCTTGCGCAGCATCTGCACCACGGTCAGCACGAGGTCAGTCGCGGTGACGCCTTCCTTCAGCTTGCCGGTGAGCTTGAAGCCGATGACTTCCGGCAGGAGCATGGAGACCGGCTGGCCAAGCATGGCGGCTTCCGCCTCGATGCCGCCAACACCCCAGCCGAGAACGCCGAGGCCGTTGATCATGGTTGTGTGGCTGTCGGTGCCGACGCAGGTGTCCGGATAGGCGATCGTCTCGCCATCCTCATCCTTGGTCCAGACGGTCTGGCCGAGATATTCGAGGTTGACCTGATGACAGATGCCGGTGCCCGGAGGGACCACGCGGAAGTTCTTGAACGCCTGCTGGCCCCATTTCAGGAAGCGGTAGCGCTCGCCGTTGCGCTGGTATTCCAGCTCGACGTTGCGGGCAAAGGCGGTCGGCGTGCCGAACTCGTCGACGATGACGGAGTGGTCGATCACGAGGTCGACCGGGACCAGCGGGTTGATCTTCTCCGGGTCGCCGCCGAGCGAGACCATGGCGTCGCGCATGGCCGCAAGATCGACCACTGCCGGAACCCCGGTGAAGTCCTGCATCAGCACGCGGGCCGGGCGGTAGGCAATTTCGCTTTCGACGGTGCCCTTGTTGTTGAGCCATTCGGCGACGGCAAGGATGTGCTCCTTGGTCACGGACCGTCCGTCCTCGTGGCGCAGCAGGTTTTCGAGCAGCACCTTCATCGAGAAGGGAAGCTTCGAAACGCCGGGTAGACCGTTCGCTTCCGCCTTGGGCAGGCTGTAGTAGACATAGTCCTTGCCGCCCACGGTAAGGACGGAGCGACAATTGAAGCTGTCGAGAGATTTAGCCACGGACAATAACCCCGCTGATATGAGAGCCAACACGCGCGTGCGGACGCCTATGCACTTATGCACATCAGGATGCGGGTGCGACCATTTCCGCTGTCCGCACGAGAAGATTGAGGTCTTCAGGTTCGGCGCAAGATGATAATCACGCCGGCCGCTGGCGTGGTTGCGAAGCTTATAGATAATTTCTAAGAAGGGTTCCAGACCGCTTTGTGGTCATTGCATACAAAATTTCTGCTCAGGTAATTTGAATCCTAATGAAGGACCTGCCATGCGGCTGACGGCCGAAATGCTCGCGGCCCGGCGCGGGGAAGACCTGCTTTTTTCGGACATTTCCTTCGAGCTCGGCGCAGGTGAAGGACTGATCCTCACCGGCAGGAACGGCTCCGGCAAATCGACGCTCCTGCGGGTGGTCGCGGGCCTGCTTCGCCCAGAGCACGGCCAGGTCAGATGGTCCTCCTCCTCGACAGACGATGCGATTCGCGCCAGCGAGGCCTGCCACTATCTCGGCCACCGCAATGCAATGAAGGCGGAGCTGTCGGTGCACGAGAACCTCGCCTTCTGGAAGGACTTCTGCGGTGACCTTCCAGGCGGCGAGGGCGTTTCGGTCGCCCAGGCTGCCGAACAGGTAGGCCTCGGCGGCATTGCTCATCTTCCCTTCGGCTATCTCTCCGCAGGACAGCAGCGCCGCATGGCCTTCGCCAAGCTGCTCGTTTCCTATCGCCCGGTCTGGATCCTCGATGAACCGACTGCCGCCCTCGACACCAGGGCGGAGGCGACCTTTGCGGATCTCATCCGCCAGCACCTGGGCCGTGGCGGCATTCTTCTCGCCGCAACCCACCAGCCACTCGGTATCGAGGGGATGCAGGAACTGCGGATGACCGGCTTTGCCGGTGTAGCCGAGGAGTTCGCAGCATGATGTCTTTGCTGCTCCGCGACCTGAAGCTGTCCGTGCGTGCCGGCGGCGGGGCCCTGATCGGCGTCCTCTTCTTCATGACCGTCGTCGCGGTCATTCCGTTTGGGGTTGGCCCCGACCTCAACCTGCTCTCCCGCATTGGCCCGGCCATTGTCTGGATCGGGGCGCTCCTCGCGGCGCTGCTCGGCCTCGACCGCCTCTTCCAGACGGAGCGGGACGACGGCTCGCTCGACCTGATCCTGATGCAGGAGCACCCGCTGGTGCTCACCGTGCTGGTCAAGTGCCTCGCCCACTGGCTGGCCAACAGCCTGCCGCTGGTGATCGCCTCGCCGCTTCTCGGTCTGTTCATGAACATGAGCGAGGTCGCCATCGGCGCGGTCGCCGTGACTTTACTCGTCGGCACGCCTGCCCTCACCTTTATCGGCGCCGTGGGAGCCGCGGTCGCGGTAAGCCTGCCGCGGGGCGGTCTGCTGGTATCGATCCTCGTTCTGCCGCTCGCGATACCGGTGCTGATCTTCGGCGTCAGTGCATCCTATGCGGCGGTTCAGGACCCTGCCCCGTTTATGCCGCCATTCCTGATATTATTGGCGATCACGATGTTTTTCGCAGTTATCGGCCCGCTCGGTGCATCGCTTGCTTTGCGCAACGCGAGCGATTGACTAGGATCAAGCCCGAAAGTGCCGTTTCTGCCTAGAAAGAGCCTATGACCGAAAGCCTCGCCATCACAAAGTTCAGCGACCTCGCCAACCCGACCCGCTTCCTGAATTTGTCGGGGCGGATCCTGCCTTGGCTTGGCTGTCTGACCGCCGGCCTCTTCGCGGTCGGCCTCCATCTCAGCTTCACGACCGAAGGCGACTACCAGCAGGGCGAAACCGTGCGCATCATGTATGTGCATGTCCCCGCGGCATGGCTGTCGATGATGTGCTACACGGTGATGGCGCTTTCGGCGATCGGCACCCTTGTCTGGCGCCATCCGCTTGCCGACGTCAGCCATAAGGCAGCCGCACCGCTCGGCGCCGCCTTCACGCTGATCGCGCTCGCCACCGGCTCACTGTGGGGCAAGCCGATGTGGGGGACCTGGTGGGTCTGGGATGCGCGCCTGACCTCGGTCTTCGTGCTGTTCCTGATGTATCTCGGCCTGATCGCGCTGAACCGGGCGATGGACGATCCGTCGAAGGCCGCACGGGTCAGCGCCGTGCTCATTCTCGTCGGCTTCGTGAATATCCCGATCATCAAGTTCTCGGTAGAATGGTGGAACACCTTGCACCAGCCGGCCAGCGTCGTGCGGCTGGATGGCCCGACGATCGATCCGGAATTCCTGATCCCGCTGCTGGTGATGGCGTTCGCCTTTACCTTCCTTTTCTTCACGCTGCATCTCATGGCGATGCGAAATGAGATCTGGCGCCGCCGGGTCACGGCGCAACGACGCATGGCGGCGCGCATGGCGAGCCGGGAGAGCTGAGATGGGCCACGATTTCTACATCGCAGTATCCTATGGCGTCTCGGGCTTGATCATCGCGGTCATGCTCGGCTGGATATGGCTCGATGGACGGGCGCGACAGCGGGAGCTTGCGGAACTGGAGGCATCCGGCATCCGGCGGCGCTCCTCTGCACCCGTCAAGGATGGCGCCGCATGACCAGCGAGATCGACAACGCCCCCGCCCGCCGGCGCGGCATCGGCCGCTATTTCCTGGCGCTCATACCGCTGGCCGTCTTCGGCGGCTTCGCCCTCGTCGCAGGCAAGATGCTCTATGACCAGGACGTCAACGGCCGCGATATTTCCGCCATACCTTCCGCGCTGATCGGCCAGAAGGCGCCGTCGCTGGCCCTGCCTGCCCTCGAAGGGTCGAACACTCCGGCGCTCACGGACGCGGCCGTCGACGGCAAGCTGACGCTCGTGAACGTCTTCGCCTCCTGGTGCGTCCCCTGCCGGCAGGAGCATCCCTTCCTCAAGGAACTGGCGAAGGACGAGCGGCTGACGGTGGTCGGCATCAACTACAAGGACCGCAACGAAAACGCGCTGCGCTTCCTCGGTGAGCTCGGCAATCCCTATGACGCGATCGGCGTCGATCCGAACGGCAAGGCGGCGATCGACTGGGGCGTCTACGGCATCCCGGAGAGTTATCTCGTCGGCCCGGACGGCACCATCCTCTACAAGAAGGTCGGTCCGTTCGACGAGCGGACGCTGACCAAGGAACTGCTGCCGGCGATCGAGAAGGCCGCCGCCGGCGCCTGATCGGTCAGCCCAGCGCCGCCTGCCATTCCCTGATCGCGTCGACCGGCCAGAGCAGCATCAGCACGTTGAGTGTCAGGTTGTCGCGGATGATCCAGCCGGTCAGGAGTTCGAAGCCGATGGCGATCGCGACCGTCAGCCAGACCGGCAGGCGGGCGGCGGCCAGGAAGCCGAGCGCCATGAAAATCGTGTCCATCGCCGAGTTGAGGATGCTGTCGCCGGTATAGCCGAGGGCCATGGTCGCGGTCCGATACCGGTCGATCACCATCGGCGTGTTTTCCAGGACCTCCCAGGCTGCTTCGATGAGGACAGCAAAGGAGAGCCGTGCCGTCAGGGGCGCCCGGCGAAACAGCAGCCAGGCGAGGCCGTAGAACAGGAAGCCGTGGATGATGTGGGATGGCGTGTACCAGTCCGACAGGTGCTGGGAATTGCCGCTGGAGTTCACCCCGCCTTCCCAGAGCTTCACGTAGCCGCACTCGCAGATCGGAATTCGGCCCATGGCGTAGAGAACCACGAGCTGAAGCACGAAGAGCGTGACGGCCGCCAGAAACCACCGCCGCGACCACGGTGACCACGACGATGGAGAGGCCGTGACGCTCACTTATCGGCTTCCGCGATGGCGTCGGGGATGGTGTGGCGCATGATCAGCGGCAGCTGCGCGAAGGTGAAGGCGAGCGTGATCGGCATGGTGCCCCAGACCTTGAAGTTGACCCAGAAGTCGTCGGAGAAGTTGCGCCAGACGACTTCGTTGAGCACGGCGAGGAACAGGAAGAAGATCCCCCAGCGGAAGGTCAGTTTCTGCCAGCCCATCTCGTCGAGATTGAAGGCGGCGTTGAAGACGTAGCCGAGAAGCGACTTGCCGAACAGCAGCCCTCCGAGCAGGACCACGCCGAAGAGCGTGTTCACGATCGTCGGCTTCATCTTGATGAAGGTCTCGTCCTGCAGCCAGATGGACAGCGTCCCGAAAACCATGACGACGACACCGGAGACGAAGGGCATGACCGGCAGGTGCTTGAAGACGATCTTCGAGACGATGAGCGAGATCACCGTCGCGACCATGAAGAGCGCTGTCGCAATCAAGAGCGGACCGCCAACGACGCCCAAGGCCGGGAAGGTTTCCGCCAGCCATTCACCGCGGATATTGCCGAAGAAGAAGACCAGCAGTGGCCCGATCTCGAGCGCGAACTTCAGCATCGGGTGATGCTTTTCTTCCGGTGTGGCCTTGGTATCGCTTTCGATCTGCATCGATTCAACTTCTGCTGATGGGGTTCTGCGGCTGGAAACGCTGTTTCTGTGGCATTAATGCGTCAGACCGGCAATGGCCTTGGCGAAATCATCCGCCTCGAAAGGCTCCAGATCGTCGACGCCCTCTCCGACGCCGATGAAATAGACCGGCAGCTTATGCTTGGCCGCGATACCCACGAGGATACCGCCCCGCGCCGTGCCGTCGAGCTTGGTCATGATCAGGCCGCTGACACCGGCAACATTGCGGAAGATCTCCACCTGCTGCAGGGCATTCTGGCCGGTGGTGGCATCGAGCGTCTGCAGGACCGTATGCGGCGCGTCAGGATCGAGTTTGGCAAGCACGCGGACGATCTTTTCGAGTTCCGCCATCAGCCCGGCCTTGTTCTGCAGGCGACCGGCTGTGTCGATGATCAGCACGTCCGACTTCTTCGCCCGCGCCTGTTCGAAGGCGTCGTAGGCAAGGCCGGCGGCATCTGCGCCCAGCTTCGTGCCGATGAATTCCGAACCAGTGCGATCAGCCCAGATCTTCAACTGCTCGATGGCGGCAGCACGGAACGTATCTCCTGCGGCCAGCATGACCTTCAGCCCCGATCCCGAGAGCTTCGCGGCAAGCTTGCCGATGGTGGTGGTCTTGCCCGTGCCATTGACGCCGACCACCAGGATGACGTGCGGCTTGTGGTTGAGGTCGAGTTGCAGCGGCCTGGCGACCGGTGAGAGCACCTTGCTGATTTCCGCCGCCATGATGCGGGAGACATCCTCGCCGGTGACGTCCTTGCCGTAGCGTTCGGCCGACAACGCACCGGTGATGCGCATGGCGGTTTCCACGCCGAGGTCGGACTGGATCAGCAGGTCCTCCAGGTCTTCCAGCGTTTCCTCGTCCAGCTTGCGCTTGGTGAAGAGAGCGGTGATCTGCCCGGTAAGCTGGGAAGAGGTACGGGCAAGACCAGCCCGCAGGCGCTGGTACCAGGTCATCCGAGGTGCCACGACCTCCGGCTCCAGCACCTCCTCGACCCGGGTGGTGAAACCCTTCGGCAGAACGGGTTCGGACACCGGCGAGCTTTCGGTACCGGCTTCGCTCTCCGCCTCCAGCAGCGACAGCGGCACGATGCCGATTTCCGTGTTCTCTTCGGCGCCGGGCAGAAGGGGCGGCAGTTCTTCCTCCGATGGCTCTTCATCTGCCGGCTCGGGTTCGACTGGCTCCACGACATCCCGTGCGTCATCGGCAGCCTGGCCGCCGGCCGTCTCCATCTCAACCGGCGCCACCGGGTCTACCGGCGAAACCGGCAGGTCCTCCTCGCGCGAATGCGGCTCAACTTCCGCATCGATCGCAGCGGCTTCCGCTGGCGTCAGGTGCTCTTCCGGCGCCTGTTGCTCTATGGGCTTCTCCTTGCCGAAGGTGAAGACCTTTTTGATGAAGCCTAGTGCCATGAAATCCGCTCCGGTTACGCCGCCAGTGCCGGCGCAACCTCCATATCCAGATGTTTGCCGTTGTGGCCGGTAATGATAACGCGCCGGATCTCGCGGGGAACAAGCCCGGGCGCTGCGACCAGCGAAAAGTTTTCCGTATGCGCCATACCGTTCATCTCGACGATGATCGTCTGGACGCTTCCAACCATCCGGTCGAGATGGGCCCGGTGTAGCGCATCGCCGCGGGCACGCAGACGCGCAGCCCGTTCCTTGACCAGTGGTCGATCGAGCTGCGGCATGCGAGCGGCCGGCGTGCCGGGACGGGGGCTGTAGGGGAAGACGTGCAGGAAGGCGAGGCCGGCCTCCTCGGCAAGCGTCGCGGCATTCTCCGCCATCTCCGCCGTCTCCGTCGGAAAACCGGCGATCATGTCAGCTCCGAAGACGATGTCAGGGCGCAGGCGCCGCGCCTGCTCGACAAAGGACAGTGCATCGGCGCGGCTGTGGCGGCGCTTCATGCGCTTCAGGATCATGTCGTCGCCATGCTGTAGCGACAGATGCAGATGCGGCATGAAGCGCGGTTCGTCCGCGATCAGGTCCCACAGGTGCCGGTCCGCCTCGATGCTATCAATCGACGAGAGGCGCAGCCGGAGGATTTCCGGGACCTGCCGCAGCAGCGTCTTGGCAAGGTAGCCAAGCGAGGGCTGGCCAGGCAGGTCCGCGCCATAGCTTGTGGCGTCGACGCCGGTCAAAACGATCTCCCGATAGCCGCCCTGCACCAGCTTGCGAGCCTGATCGACCACGGCCCCCATGGGCACGGAACGTGAATTGCCGCGGCCATAGGGGATGATGCAGAAGGTGCAGCGGTGGTCGCAGCCGTTCTGCACCTGGATGAAGGCGCGTACATGCCCATCGATGTGCTTCACCATCTGCGGCGCGGTCGCCTTGACGCTCATGATGTCGTTGACGCGGAGCTTTTCTTCCGCCGACACCCCGAAATCCGGCAGGGCACGGTAGGAGGCAGCGGTCAGCTTCTCCTCGTTACCGAGCACCGCATCCACTTCGGCCATTTCGGCGAAGACCTGTTTCTCGGTCTGGGCAGCGCAGCCGGTGACGATGATGCGGGCATGGGGATTTTCGCGGCGGGCGCGGCGGATGGCCTGGCGCGCCTGGCGCACCGCCTCGCCGGTGACGGCGCAGGTATTGACCAGAACGGCATTGTTGAGCCCGGCCTTCTCGGCCTCGGCCCGCATCACTTCCGACTCATAGGTGTTGAGCCGGCAGCCGAAGGTTATAACCTCGACGCCGCTCAATTCGCCTGAGCCCCCGGCTCCAGATCGCGCGTGAAGGTACCGGTCCGCGGGTCAAGCCGGCCGGACCATTCCCACTCCGCCGGACCCGTCATGATGACGTGGTCGTCCTCGCGCCATTCGATCACCAGCGGCTGGCGGATCGGACTGGAGGCAACGTCGATCTCCACTCTCCGGCCAGTACGTCCCGTGCGTGCAGCGGACACTGCGGCGGCGCAGGCGGCCGAACCGCAGGCGAGCGTCAGGCCGGCACCGCGCTCCCACGTGCGGGTGCGCAGAGACTCCTTCGAGATGACCTGGGCCAGCGTGATGTTTGCCTTCTCGGGGAACATCGGGTGGTTTTCGAGAAGCGGGCCGAAGCGTTCGAGATCGAACGCCATCGGGTCCTTGTCGACCCAGAAGATCGCATGGGGGTTGCCCATCGACATGGCAGAGGGCGAATGCAGGACCGGCGCGTCGATCGGGCCGATCTGCAGTTCGATGCGGCTCGTGTCGAAGAATTCCTCTGACAGCGGGATCCGGTTCCAGGCGAAGACCGGCTTGCCCATGTCGACGGAAATCGACCCGTCCTCATGTTCGGCGGCGTTCAGGATGCCGGCAACTGTCTGGAAGGTGAAGGCCTTGCGCCCCGTTTCGGCGGCAAGCGCCTGCACGACGCAGCGCGTGCCGTTGCCGCAGGCCTGCGCCTTGGACCCGTCCGAATTCAGGATATCGATCCAGGCGTCGGTGCCGTGCGCCTTCGGATCGTGGATCGCCATGATCTGGTCGAACTGGGTCTGCGGATCGGCGTTCAACGCGACCGCCGCTTCCGGTGTCACCTTGTCCGGCCGGCCGCGCATGTCGACGACGAGGATCTTGTTGCCAAGCCCGTTCATCTTCGCGAATTCGACCAGTCCTGCCATTGCCTTCGATCCCGTTGGGCGGTGCCGCTCCCGGCCGTATATGGCGGAAACGGCGTTTAATTACCAGAGCGCGGACATGCTTCGCCACCGCTACCGGGTGCCGGCGCGGTTGGAGTTATTGTCACGGAGAGCCCACGCACATGCGAAACCTCTCAAAGTATGTATGTGTGGCTCCGCATGTGCGTGGCCTTCGGCGTTCTTTCGGGACTTCCGGTCCCTACAGGTGATCGTCTCGCCTCGCTGCACGCAGGATCGCTCCTGCGCTTGGACGGCTCAACCGAACCGGGCCTGGCGACCCGGGGGAGGCTTGATAGGCGGAACATCTTTCGATGCTCCCGCCATGCCTTTCACCTCCCTGCCCTCACCGCACGTTACGGCATCGGGACAGGGCGCCGGCTCCCGCCTGCCCGCGAACGTCTCGCGAAACACTCCGGCGACGGAAGCAGTCCAAGTATCGACCACTTTCCGCTCACGTGAATCCTGAAGGTGCCAAGTCATTCATTCTGTTGAGGTGCACCCGCGGATTCATCCCCGCTACCGGGTCAGACAGCGGCTGCAGGAACCTCGAAAACTTCGCCCGGCCGCATCGGACGGAAACGGCTTCGGGATATTCGACGGGCGTCGAGCGCCGCATTGAGCGCCTCCACCGGCTCCTCGATCCCTTCATCGGTCAGCTTGAAGGTGCCCCAGTGGTGGCCGGCGACATGGGCGGCATCACACAGCAGCATGCCTTCCACCGCCTCGTCGGGGTTCTGGTGCTGCGCCTTCATGAACCATTGCGGCTCATAGGCGCCGAAGGGCAGGTTGGCGAGACGGAAGCCGCCATGCTTTTCCCGTGCCGCGCGATAGTTGATCCCCCGATGGAAGCCGGTGTCACCGATATGATAGATCTTGCCGGCCGGTGTCTCGATGACGAAGGCAGCCCAGAGCGCCATGCGACGGTCCCCCAGCCCACGCGCGGACCAGTGGTGGCATGGCTCGCAATGAAGGGTGACGCCATGGCCGACCTCCAGCCGATCGCCCCAGTCCATGACGTCGAAGCGTCCATCCTCTACACGAGCGCGGATGATCTCGTCGTTGCCGAGAGGCGTGACGAAGCGCGGCTTGTCACGGTCCTGGAGCACCCAGAGCGTCTCCAGATCCATGTGGTCGTAGTGGTTGTGGGTGACGATCACGAGATCGATGGGCGGCAGGTCGCCCATGTTGATGCCCGGCGGGTTGACCCGCTTGGGGCCGGCGAAGCGGACGGGGCTTGCGCGCTCGTCCCACACCGGATCGGTCAGGATATTCAGGCCCGCGACCTGGATCAGGAATGATGCGTGACCGACCAGGGTGACCACCAGCCGGTCGCCTGTTATCCGTTCTTCAGGCACGGCCTGTGGAAACGGACTGGGGAAACTGTCCGGCCAGGCCTTGTTGCCATTGCCGAGCTTCCAGCGAACAAGGTTCAGGAGGCCGCTCGGCTCCTCTCCGTCGGGGTTGAAGAAGAGCTTGCCATCAAAGTGATCGCTCACCGGCCCGGAATAATACTTGTTGCCGGCCATGGCGCTCCTTGCCGTGACGCCGCCGGCAAATGCGGCAAGGGCCGCAAGACCGGACCATTTGAGGAAGCTGCGACGGTTCATTGCAGATGTATAGGGTCGGCGCCATGTGGCTTCAAGCGTAGCCGACGAGGTCGCGGAGAAGTGACAGCACCGCCAAGCTTGACTTTCCCGGCTGTTTCCTGTTTATCCGCCGCATCTGCTGACAAGTGACAAGACTTGGAGCCGCCGACCGGGGCCGAATTCAATGAGCCCGGAGGTCAACACCCGACAGCGCGTGGCGCCCTCGGGTGCTTTTCGGCTTTGCCCGCGTCTGGGCGTCTTGTTTTCGTCGCGGAAAGACCCGACGTTTCCGGCACCCGGAAACGAAGAAGGAAGACACGGATGTTTGAAAACCTCCAGGACCGTCTTGGCTCCATCCTGAATGGACTGACCGGCCGTGGCGCGTTGAGCGAGGCGGATGTCTCCGCTGCGCTGCGCGAGGTTCGCCGTGCGCTGCTCGAGGCAGACGTGTCGCTCGAGGTCGTCCGTGCCTTTACCGACAAGGTTCGCGAGAAGGCAGTCGGGGCTGCGGTCCTGAAGTCGATCAAGCCCGGCCAGATGGTCGTCAAGATCGTCCATGACGAACTGGTCGAGATGCTGGGCTCCGAAGGGGTCGGCATCGACCTGCATGCGCCGGCCCCCGTCGTCATCATGATGGTCGGCCTCCAGGGCTCGGGCAAGACGACCACGACCGGCAAGATCGCCAAGCGGCTGACCGACCGCGAGAAGAAGAAGGTGCTGATGGCGTCGCTGGACACGCGCCGCCCCGCCGCCCAGGAACAGCTTCGCCAGCTCGGCGTCCAGACAGGCGTCGACACGCTACCGATCATTGCCGGCCAGTCGCCGACCGACATTGCCGCACGCGCCGTGCAGGCGGCAAGGCTCGGCGGCCATGACGTCGTCATCCTCGACACCGCCGGCCGTACCCATATCGACGAACCGCTGATGGTCGAGATGGCCGAGATCAAGCGGAAGTCGAACCCGCACGAGATCCTGCTCGTCGCCGACAGCCTGACCGGCCAGGACGCCGTCAACCTCGCACGCAACTTCGACGAACGCGTCGGCATCACCGGCCTGGTGCTCACCCGCATGGACGGCGACGGCCGTGGCGGTGCTGCACTTTCCATGCGCGCCGTCACCGGCAAGCCGATCAAGCTGATCGGAACGGGTGAGAAGATGACGGAGATGGAGGAATTCCATCCCCGCCGCATCGCCGACCGCATCCTCGGCATGGGCGACATCGTCTCCCTCGTCGAAAAGGCCGCCGAGAACATCGACGCCGAGAAGGCGCGCGCCATGGCCGAGAAGATGGCCAAGGGCAAGTTCGACCTGAACGACCTCGCCGACCAGCTGCGCCAGATGAAGTCGCTCGGCGGCATGGGCGGTATCATGGGAATGATGCCCGGCATGGCCGGCATGAAGGACAAGCTCGCCGCGTCCGGCATGAGCGACAAGATGTTCGACCGCCAGATCGCCATCATCCAGTCGATGACCAAGGCCGAGCGCGCCAATCCGGATATCCTGAAGCATTCCCGCAAGAAGCGCATCGCCGCCGGCTCCGGCACCGACGCCGCCGAGATCAACAAGCTGCTGAAAATGCACCGCCAGATGGCCGACATGATGAAGGCCATGGGCGGCAAGGGCAAAGGCGGCGGCATGATGAAACAGATGATGGGCGGCCTTGCCGGCAAGATGGGACTTGGCGGCATGGGCGGCCTCGGGGGTGGAATGGGCGGCATGCCGGATCTGTCCAAGCTCGATCCGAAGCAGCTCGAGGCACTGCAGAAGCAGGCGGAAGCCGCGGGCTTCAAGCCGGGCTCGATGCCGGGACTGCCGGGTGGAGGAATGCCGGGTATGGGCGGCCTGCCCGGCCTCGGCGGCGGCTTCCCGGGCCTGCCCGGACTGCCGAAGAAGAAGTAGAGGGAACTCATGGCCGAGGACGTCAAGCAGAAGCTCGCAAGCTACCGCCAGTCGATCGACAATATCGATGCGGCACTGGTGCACATGCTCGCCGAGCGCTTCCGCTGCACCAAGGAAGTCGGCCTCCTGAAGGCCCAGTACGAATTGCCGCCGGCAGACCCGGCGCGCGAGGAATACCAGATCGAACGCCTCCGCCGCCTGGCGAAGGACGCTCATCTGGACCCGGATTTCGCCGAGAAGTTTCTCAACTTCGTCATCAAGGAAGTGATCCGGCATCATGAAGCCATCGCCGCCGAGCACGGCGGCACGAAACAACCCGCTTGAACCAGACAGCCCGCCGCAGGGCGGCCTCAAGAAACACCAAGGAGTAAGAAAATGACCCTGAAGATTCGTCTCGCCCGTGGCGGCTCCAAGAAGCGTCCCTACTACCACGTCGTCGTTGCCGACGCCCGCGCTCCCCGCGACGGCCGCTTCCTTGAAAAGCTGGGTTCCTGGAACCCGATGCTGCCGAAGGACAACGAGAAGCGCGTCGAGCTGAACCTCGAGCGCATCCAGGAATGGATCGCCAAGGGCGCCCAGCCGACCGACCGCGTCCTGCGCTTCCTCGCCGAGGCCGGCGTTGCCCAGCGCGACGCCCGCAACAACCCGGAGAAGGCAAAGCCCGGCAAGAAGGCCCAGGAGCGTGCCGCCGAGCGCGCCCAGCGCGAAGAAGACGCCAAGGCTGCCGCAGCCGAAGCTGCTGCCGAATAAGGCTGATCCGCATCTTGCGGACGAACGGGCGGTGCGGAGACGCGCCGCCCGTTTTCTGTTTCCATTTGTCCCGGCTGCCGGTACAAGCGCCTGAACCATCCGGAATAAGCGCATGACGAAGCTCCACAACCCGATCCTCATGGCGACAATCGGCGCGGCGCAGGGCCTGCGCGGCGAGGTGCGGGTGCGCGCCTACACGGCCGACCCCCTGGCACTCGGCGACTACGGGAACCTGCACAGCAAGGATGGCCGGATCTTCGAGATCCTCGAGATCCGCGAGGCGAAGAATGTCGCGATTGTCCGTTTCCGCGGCATCAACGACCGCAACGCGGCCGAAGCCCTGAATGGCCTCGAGCTCTTCATCGAGCGGGAGAACCTGCCGGACGACGAGCTGGACGACGACGAGTTCTATTATGCCGATCTCGAAGGGCTGGAGGCCGTCGATGAGGGCGGCAAGAGCTACGGGACAGTGACCGGCGTCTTCGATTTCGGCGCCGGCGACCTGCTCGAACTCAAGGGCCCGGGCCGTCGACCGGTGCTGATCCCGTTCTCCGAAGCCGCGGTGCTGGAGATCGACCTCGAAGGCGGCCGGATCCTGATCGATCCTCGTGCAGCCGGTCTCATCGAGGACCCGGAGGATCGTCCCCCCGGTAAGGGCCCGCGTCGGGGCGAACCCGGCGACGCACCATGAGCTTCCGCGCCACGATCCTTACCCTCTATCCGGAGATGTTTCCCGGCCATCTCGGCCATTCGCTTGCCGGAAAGGCGCTGGAGCGTGGCCAGTGGTCGATCAAGCCTGTGCAGATCCGCGACTTCGCCGAGGACCGGCACCGGACTGTGGACGACACGCCCGCGGGCGGCGGCGCCGGCATGGTGTTGAAGCCGGATATCCTTGCGAACGCCATCGATCAGGTTTCCGGTCATGACGACCGGCCACGCCTGCTGATGAGCCCGCGCGGCAGACCGCTGACGCAGAAACGCGTGCGGGAACTGGCGGCCGGCGAGGGCGTGGTCATCGTTTGCGGTCGTTTCGAAGGGGTCGACCAGCGGGTAATCGAGGCACGCCAGTTGGAGGAAGTCTCGGTCGGCGACTACATCCTCTCCGGCGGCGAACCGGCGGCGCTGACACTGCTCGACGCGGTGGTGCGCATCCTGCCCGGCGTGATGGGCAATGCCTTGTCCGGCACCCACGAGAGCTTCGAGGATGGGCTGCTGGAATATCCGCACTACACCCGGCCACAGGTCTTCGAAGGCCGCGAGATCCCGCCAGTGCTCACCTCCGGCAATCATGCCGAGATCGACAAGTGGCGACGCGAGCAGGCACTGAGCCTCACAAGGGAGCGGCGGCCGGACCTTCTCCAGTCAGGGCAGGATTGACCGATGCGCCTGCTTCTGCGCCTTGAGAACGCGACCGTAGCACTCGTGGCGCTGGGCGCCTACTGGCATCTCGGCGCCGGATGGTGGCTTTTCCTGATGCTCATCCTTGTGCCGGACGTCGCGATGGCAGGCTACCTGTGGGGTCCGCGAATAGGCGCCATCTGCTACAACGCGCTGCACAGCTACATCGGGGTCGGACTGCTCCTGATCCTCGCCTACCTCACCGCATGGGATCTTGCGGTGGCGATCGCCCTGATCTGGGCCGTCCACATCGGCCTGGACAGAGCGCTCGGCTACGGCTTGAAGCACATGAGCGGCTTCCACGACACGCATCTGGGGCGGATCGGTCAGCCCGTCACGAAATAATAAGTGGTGAGGGTAACGCCGACGGCGACGACGATCACGCGCATCACCGTCTGGGACACACGCCGCGCCATCCACACGCCGGCATAGCCGCCGAGCGCAACGCCCGGAATCATCACCAGCGCCTGCGGCCAGGCGACGACGCCGCCCGACACGAAGATGACGATGGCAACTGCCGCGATCAGGATCGACAGAAGGTTCTTGAGCGCATTGAGGTGGTGATAGGTGCCGCCGGAGGTGATGCCGAGCACGGCGAGCATCATGATGCCCATACCGGCGCCGAAGAAGCCGCCATAGATGGACGTGAAGAACTGGGCCACGACGCTGATCTTCGAATTGACCGGCTTGCCTGCACTCGCCTTGGGCTTGAGCCAGGGTCCGGCTGCGAAGATGATCGTCGCTGCCGCAAGCAGCCAGGGCACGATCTGGCGGAAGGAGGGATTGTCGAGCGACAGGAGAAGCAGCGACCCGCCAAGGGCGCCGATGACCGAGACCACAGAGAGGGCGATCGCGCTGCGCCAGCTCCTGGCGATCTCGTCGCGATAGGCGAACGTGGAGGTGATATAGCCGGGGAACTGGGTGATGGAGGACGTCGCATTGGCTGTGATCGGCGGCATGCCGACGAGAGTGAGCGCCCCGAAGGTCAGGAAGGTCCCGCCGCCGGCGATCGCATTCACCGCGCCGGCTAGAAATGCCGACGTGAACAGCAGCAGGATGGTTGCGATTGTCATGATGTCCCCCTTGGCTGGCGAGAGCACATAGCGGGGAGCGCATGCAACGGCAAGCCAGGCGGCAGCGGAAGCGTTACGGTGCAAAATCTCTGGCGCGCATGATGACAAACAGGATTCTTTGGTGTATTGGCGCACCCGGACATGGGCTCCGCGCATGCGCGTGATCTCCCGTCGACCAGCAAGAAAGAATGGCGAACCCGCTTTTGTTCCGCAAGGGACACCCTCCGGAGGCCCGGCCGAAGGACGATGGACGAGCGCTCTGGCTGTTTCAGAAGAACGGAAAGGTTTGACAATGAACATCATCCAGGAACTGGAAGCCGAACAGGCCGCCAAGATCGAAGCCCAGCGCAAGCTCCCCGAGTTCGAAGCCGGCGACACGGTCCGCGTCAACGTGCGCGTCCGTGAAGGCACCCGGACCCGCGTACAGGCCTATGAAGGCGTCTGCATCGCCCGTTCCGGCGGCGGCATCAACGAGAGCTTCACCGTCCGCAAGATCTCCTACGGCGAAGGCGTCGAGCGCGTATTCCCGGTTTACTCGCCGCTCGTCGAAGGCGTCGAAGTCATTCGCCGCGGTAAGGTCCGCCGCGCCAAGCTCTACTACCTGCGCGATCGTCGCGGCAAGTCGGCTCGTATCGTCGAGAACACCGGCACCCGCGCACGCAAGCTGAACGAAGCAGAGCGCGCTGCCATTGCCGAGGAAAAGGCACGTCTCGAGGCCGAGAAGGTAGCAGCCGCACAGGCGCTTGCCGCCGAGAAGGCCGCAGCAGAGGCTGCCGAAGCGAAGGCAGCGGAAGAAGCAAAGGCTGCCGAAGGTTCGGCAGAATAAGCTTCCTCCCACTGGAATTGAAAAGGCGGCTCTCGGGCCGCCTTTCTTATTGCCATCGGTGCCCTTCCGGCTTCGATTGCTACCAGACCAGCCAGCGCCGGCCGGCAAGATAGCCGGCACGGGTGACGATACCGATTGCAAGCGTGTACCAGAGCGCCACGAAGAGCGGGCTGTCGTCGGTACAATTCGCTGCGTAAAATGCGGCTGCAATGCCGCCTGCAGCCAGTCCGGCAACCGCGCCGGCCTTGCCCGGATCTGCCGGAGCGCCCTGGCGAAGCGCGAGCAGGAAGGCTGCGAGAGGGCCGATCGACAGAAGCGGTATCAGCGTCAGGCACTCATAGGCGTTGTGGCCGATCATGTTGAGCGCCCAGTCGGTCGGGCGAACCGCCGCCAGTTCCGCCAGCACCGCAAAGGCGAGCAGCATGGGGACCGCCAGAACCACGGCACGTGAGAAGAGGATCGGCACCCCGGGACGAGCCATCCGCGCCATCAGGTTGGCGGCAGCCAGGAACAGTGCCAGGGTGATCACGAACTTGAAGAGGAATCGCACGCTCTCCAGCGCCTCGTAGAAATCCGGCCGCGCGCCCATCGCGGCGAAGAAGAGCAGGCCGGCAAGCAGAACCGCAGCAACGAGTGCGCTCACCATGATGGTACCGAAGCGGAACCGGACATCGGAATCCTGGGACAGCATGTTGATCAGTTCATCAGTCTTCACGTCATTGGCTCCGATAGGTGAGACTTAGCGCCTTCAGCGCGCGGTGCAGTACCACCCGCACCGCCCCCTCGCTCATATTGACCCTGCCCGCAGTTTCCCGGACGCTGCTGCCCTCGACCGAAATCGCCTGCACGATAGTCCGCTGGGGCTCCTTCAGCGTCTTCAATATCCGGTCCACGTCCAGCCGCTCCTGTGTTTCCACCTGCTCGTCGATCTGCAACACCGCGACGACGTCCTCGAGCGGCACGTCCACGTGGCGACCGCGGCGGCGCAGGCTGTCGATCAGCTTGTTGCGGATGATGGTCGATATCCATGGTGCGATCGGCCGCGACGGGTCCCAGGTTGCGCGCTTCAGGTGTATCGACAGCAGGACCTCCTGCACGACATCCTCCGCTTCGCTGGCAGGCGCCCCGAACTGGGCGCAACGGCGGCGGGCCATGACGCGCAGGTGCGGTGTCACGGACGTCAGGAAGCGGTGATATGCCTGGGCATCACCGCGGACTGCCGCCCGCATCCATGCAGACCATTGCTCTTCGCGCACAACTTCACTCATCAATGAGCCCTACGCCGCCACAAAGCCGAATGTTACATGGATATCTGCAGATTTGGAGGGCGGGATTCCGATCGTTCGAGGGAGCAGCCAAGAAGTTTTGCTCGGGCGTCGTAACGGTCCGCCGAGTTCGCCCGTAGGTCTTCATGCAAGCCAGCAAGGCCTGCTCGAACGGGAGACCTGACATGAAGAACTCAACCATTTCGCTTGCCGTCGCGGCATCCGTCACCTCGGCACTGGCGTCGATCGCATCGCCGGCCCTTGCCCAGGAAGGCAAGGAGAAATGCTACGGCGTCGCCCTGAAGGGCCAGAACGACTGCGCTGCAGGCCCCGGCACCACCTGTGCCGGAACCTCCAAGGTCGATTACCAGCAGAATGCCTTCAAGCTGGTTCCCGCCGGCACATGCGAGGCGATGATGACGCCAAACGGTCACGGCAAGCTTGAGCCCGGCCCAGCCCCAGCCTGACATCGCAGTGCAGCCGCGGCGTCGCAGCAGGTGCGACGCCGGTTTCTTCAGGGAGAGAGACATGCAGCCTCCACAGCTTCCGGCCCGCGCCGGCGTCGGCTTCAAGCCGGAACACTTCGCCAGCATCGACATGTCGCGGCAACCCGTCGGCTTCTTCGAAATCCATGCCGAGAATTACATGGGGGATGGCGGCGTGCCGCATGCGCAGCTTTCGCGCCTGAGAGGAGACTACGCGCTATCGTTGCATGGAGTCGGGTTGTCGATCGGCTCCATGCAGCCGCTCGACCGGGATCACCTGCAGCGCCTGAAGACCCTCTGTGATCACTACCAGCCGGAGAGCTTTTCCGAGCACCTCGCCTGGTCGACGCATGACACGACCTTCCTGAACGACCTGCTGCCTCTGCCCTACACGGAGGAAACGCTTGCGCAGGTATGCCGGCATATCGACGAGGTGCAAACGACACTGGCGCGTCAGATGCTGCTGGAAAACCCGGCGACCTACCTCTTCTTCACGGAAAGCACCTATGAGGAAACGGATTTCCTCAGGCAAGTCGTGGCGCGGACCGGCTGCGGGCTGCTGCTCGACGTCAACAACGTCTTCGTGGCGTCCACGAACCACAACACAGATCCTCGCAGCTACCTCGCCCGTTTTCCGGTGAGGCACGTTCGCGAGATCCATCTGGGCGGTCATTCGGTCACCGAGGATGATCTCGGCGCACCCCTTCTGATCGACTCTCACGATAATCCGGTGCGCGACCCGGTCTGGGCGCTCTATGCGGAGGTGATCGAGCGCACGGGGCCGGTGGCGACGCTGATCGAATGGGACAATGACGTGCCAGACTGGCCGGTGCTGAGGGCGGAGGCCGAGGCCGCAGATGCAATCCTGCGCCGTTCCGCGCTCGCGGCATAGGAGCAGGCGATGTCGACGATGCATGATCGGTTCGCGCGCCCGCTGATGCACCCCGACAGGCCGCCTCCCGCCGGACTTGCGTCCTGGAATTCCAGCGACCCCGGCGTCCGGTACGATGTCTACCGCAACAACGTGATGATCAGCCTGCGACGTGCGCTGGCAAGCCGATTTCCGGTGACCGAAAGGATCGTCGGAGAAGCCTTCTTTGCGGCGATGGCGGACAGCTTCATCCGCCTCCATCCGCCGCGCTCCCCCCTGCTCTTCCGCTATGGTGATGAGCTGGCCGGATTCGCTGCAGACTTTCCGCCGGCCGCGGCGCTGCCCTACCTGCCGGACGTCATCCGTCTGGAGAGCGCGGGGGGACGCGCCTATCATGCCGCCGACATTGCCCCGCTCGATCCCGCGCGCCTTTCGGAAGTTCCGCCGGCACGGCTGCCGGGGCTGCGGTTTGCACTTCACCCCTCCGTCTCCGTCATCCGTTCCGCCTATCCGGTGGTGACCATCTGGGCGATGAATGCCGGCGAGGCGACGGTCGCGCCGGTCACCGACTGGGCAGGCCAGGACGCCCTTGTGGTTCGACCGCACTTGACGGTCGAAGTGCTGCAATTGCCGCGAGGCGGTGGCGCCTTCCTCGACGCGCTCGCCGCCGGACGAGACCTGCAGTCCGCGGCCGGGGAGGCGGCGGGAGCCAATCGTGACTTCGATCTTGCAGCCAACATCGCCGGCGCACTCCGTTCCGGCGTCTTCACTGCCATCCGCGATCAGGGAGAAGAGCCATGAGCAGTGCCGTTGCCGCATCCGCAGACAGGAGCCTAGCCCGCCGCCTGCGGGCGGGCGCAAGCCTGCTCGAGCGCATTCCCCATGACCTGATCGCGCTGGTCGCCAGGGTCTCCATTGCCGGGGTCTTCTGGCAATCGGGGCAGACGAAGCTCAAGGGATGGCGTGTGTCAGAAAATGCCATCTATCTTTTCGAACACGAATACGCGCTGCCGTTCCTCAACCCCTCGATCGCAGCGCATATGGCGACGCTGGCGGAGCATCTGCTGCCGGTCCTGCTGGTCCTCGGTCTCGGCAGCCGCCTCGCGGCGCTTGGGCTTCTCGCCATGACGCTGGTGATCCAGATCTTCGTCTATCCCGGCGCCTGGCCGACCCACGGGACCTGGGCCGCCTGCCTGCTGCTGATTGCCGCACGTGGTCCTGGGCGCCTATCGCTGGACCATGTGATCGCCTCTCGCCTCGGGCGCTGACGACGCCGGGCTCGCGGCATCGATATTGAATGGACCTCTCAAAACTGCTAATAAGGCGGCCATGGGATCGAAATTCGGATGCCTCGCGAACCAGTTCATCGTGCTGCAGGACCACAAGCGCCTGCCGGCACGGTTTTTCGCGCGCGTCCATGGCGCTCTGAACAGCCGACTTAGCTGAGCCGATCCATGCTCGCGCCGGCAGCGACACATGCCGGAACTCCCTTTTCGTGATAATCCCTAAATTGGATGGCAGCCATGAGCGCACCCCGTACCCTCTATGACAAGATCTGGGACGACCACGTCGTCAGCGACGACAACGGTACCTGTCTCCTCTATATCGACCGCCACCTCGTCCATGAGGTAACGAGCCCGCAGGCCTTCGAGGGCCTGCGCATGGCCGGCCGCAAGGTTCGCGCTCCTGAGAAGACGCTTGCCGTTGTGGACCACAACGTGCCGACGACGCCGGACCGCCACATCGGCATCAAGAACGAGGAAAGCCGCATCCAGGTCGAGGCACTGGCGCAGAACGCCCACGACTTCGGCGTCGAGTACTACTCGGAAAAGGACAAGCGGCAGGGCATCGTGCACATCGTCGGCCCGGAGCAGGGCTTCACCCTGCCCGGCATGACGATCGTCTGCGGCGACAGCCATACCTCTACGCATGGCGCCTTCGGTGCGCTGGCGCATGGCATCGGCACGTCTGAGGTGGAACATGTTCTCGCCACCCAGACGCTGGTGCAGAAAAAGGCGAAGAACATGCTGGTGCGCGTCGACGGGAAGCTTCCCGAAGGCGTGACCGCCAAGGACATCATCCTCGCCATCATCGGCGAGATCGGCACCGCCGGCGGCACCGGCCACGTCATCGAATTCGCAGGCGAGGCGATCCGCTCGCTATCGATGGAAGGCCGCATGACGATCTGCAACATGACGATCGAAGGCGGCGCCCGCGCCGGCCTGATCGCGCCCGACGAGACGACCTTCGCCTACATCAAGGACAAGCCCCGCGCGCCGAAGGGTGCGGCCTGGGACATGGCGCTGGAATACTGGAAGACGCTGCACACGGATGAAGGTGCCCACTTCGACAAGGTGGTCGTGTTGGACGCTGCCAACCTGCCGCCCATCGTCTCCTGGGGCTCTTCCCCGGAAGACGTCATCTCGGTGCAGGGCGTGGTGCCCAATCCCGATGACATCAAGGATGAGACGAAGCGCGCCTCCAAGTGGCGGGCACTGGACTATATGGGCCTGAAGCCGGGCACGAAGATCACCGACATTGCTATCGATCGCGTTTTCATCGGCTCCTGCACCAATGGCCGCATCGAGGATCTGCGCGCCGCTGCAAAGGTGCTCGAAGGCCGGCATGTGGCGCCGACCGTCTCGGCGATGGTTGTCCCGGGTTCCGGCCTCGTGAAGGAGCAAGCCGAGGCTGAGGGCCTGGACAAGATCTTCAAGGAAGCTGGCTTCGAATGGCGCGAGCCGGGCTGCTCCATGTGCCTGGCGATGAACGACGACCGGCTGAAGCCGGAAGAGCGCTGCGCCTCGACCTCGAACCGCAATTTCGAGGGTCGCCAGGGCTACAAGGGCCGTACGCACCTCGTTTCGCCGGCGATGGCGGCGGCTGCTGCGGTAGCGGGGCACTTCGTCGACATTCGCGAATGGAACTAGGGCCTCCTGCCTGATCATGTCTCCAGAAAAAATGCCGTTGACGTCCCCGTTGGCGGCATTTTTTCGTTTCGCTCCTGCTCCAAGGGAGGGAACGACTGGCCCCGTCGGCGCTTTGACGCCATATTGGCAGAGCGTGACAACGGGCAGGTGACCTGTGGCCGACACAACCGACAAGGACGCTCATCAGGGGCAGCGCCGTCTGCTTCTCCTGCGGCATGCGAAGTCTGCCTGGCCGGACGCAGTCGCCGATCACGAGCGGCCCCTTGCGGAGCGCGGGGAGAAGGCCGCACCTGCCATGGGCAACTACATGGCACGGGAACACCTCATTCCGGATCTCGCACTGGTTTCCGATGCGAGGCGAACACGAGAGACCTGGGAACTTGTGCAGCGCAGGCTGCCGGCCGAGGTCGCGAAGCGCATCGACCCGACTATCTATGAAGCCCCGGCCGACCGGCTTCTCGATACGATCCGCGCCCTGGGCGATTCCGCTGCCACGCTGCTGTTGATCGGTCACAATCCCGGGCTTCAGGATCTGGCACTGATGCTGATCGGCGACGGGGATGCACGAGCTCACGACGCGTTGGCAGCGAAGTATCCGACGGCCGCGCTGGCGGTCATCGACTTCCCCGTGGCGGACTGGCGGCAGGTCGGACCGGGCTCCGGCCTTCTGACCCGCTTCGTGACACCACGTTCCTTGCGGTAGGTCTCATCGGCACCCAGACCCGGGGACGCGCCGATATATGGTCGGTCGCAATGCCACCAAAAACCATGTCCTGCGAGGGATGGTGGGACAACGTAGACCTATAGGACGCGTATGATCGTCCCGCGGCGCAGGTGGGGAAGGAGCCTTAGCATGTCTCTGAGGCTGACGGCAACGCAGCCGGCGGTCGGCTGGTAGCCTGGCCTGATCAGGTGGAAGAAGATCGCCGACCCGCGATGGCGGCGGCGCGAGGTGACGTTCCAGTCGAGGACAAGGCAGATGTCGTAAAGGCCATCCTGCCGCATCATCTCCTCATGGCTTGGCCTGAACGGTGCGCGCACCAGCCGGTTGTAGCTCGGATGGTCCGGCTGATCACACCAGAGCATGTCATTCCTGATCCTCCGGATCGGCAGGGCCGTTTTCAGCGACTTCATCCGGTCGCCGCGGGTGAAGCCGTAGAGAAGCCGCATGTTCGCGATCGGCGTGGCGCCATCTCCTTCCCGCTTGAAGGCCGTGCGGCCACTACGGCCGAGCGCGGCCGGTACAGTGACGCCAGAGAAGGAAACAAACCCCCGGCGGGGATTGCCGGGGGCAGCCCGGACGGTCACGACACCTCGAGGGGAGCGCCCCTGTCTGCACAAATTCGCCATCCTTCCTCACGAATTCTTGCTTTGAAGATGATTTGGTTTGAAATCATAGCACGATGCGACTTAGATCAAGTGCCTGATCTATTTACCCTCGGCCGCCGTAGGACCTTTGGGACGCGAAAAACGAGAGGCAGGAGCATATGGCAGTTCGCACGATATTGCTGGTGGATGACGATGACGACCTGCGCGAGACGCTGTCCGAACAGCTCGCGCTCTACGAGGAGTTTTCTCTCCTGCAGGAGCCGAATGCCACCAGGGCGATGCAGGTGGCCAAGTCGAGCCAGGTCGACCTGCTGATCATGGATGTCGGTCTTCCGGACATGGATGGACGCGAGGCGGTGAAGCTCCTGCGCAAGAACGGCTTCAAGGCTCCGATCATCATGCTGACCGGCCACGACACGGATTCCGACACGATCCTCGGTCTCGAGGCCGGCGCCAATGACTACATCACAAAGCCCTTCCGCTTTGCGGTCCTGCTCGCCCGGATCCGAGCACAGCTGCGCCAGTACGAGCAGAGCGAGGACGCAACCTTCACGGTCGGCCCCTATATTTTCAAGCCAAGCCAGAAGCTCCTGACTACCGAAGACGGGAAGAAGATTCGGCTGACGGAAAAGGAAGCGGCGATCATCCGCTACCTCTATCGCGCCGACCAGAAGGTCGTGACCCGCGACGTGCTGTTGGAGGAAGTCTGGGGATACAATTCCGGGGTGACCACCCATACGCTCGAAACCCATGTCTACCGCCTGCGCCAAAAGATCGAGCGCGACCCCTCCAGCGCCGAAATCCTGGTGACGGAGAACGGTGGCTACAAGATCGTCCCGTAGCACCCATGGCGCTCAACGACGATATTCGCCTTCTTTCACAGGTCACCCTATTCAGGGAACTCGACGAGGACCAGTTGCGGCTCCTGGCATTTGGGGCGGAACGTCGTGCCATTGCAGCAGGGCAGGAACTGTTCCGCGAGGGGTCACCGGCGGAATGCGCTTTCGTGGTCGCCAAGGGCACCTTTGAACTCCACGCGTCCGATCGGGGTACCGCCCGCCTCCAGGACGTTGCGGTACCGGGGACACTTCTGTCGGAGCTGGCGCTGGTCACGATGGTGGAACGGAAATTCACGGCCATCGCGGTTGAGGACGCCGAAGTGCTTCGCGTCACCCGCACCCTCTTCCACCGACTGCTGGAGGAGTACCCGCAGGTAGGCCGAATAGTGGAAGCGCGAATCCGCGACAATATCGTTGCGATGGCCGGCGCCGTCGCGGGGCTACAGAGCCGTTTCAGCTAGGCGTCAGAACCTGAAGACGGCAGTGACCGGGACATGGTCGGATGGTTGGTTCCATCCGCGCGCCTCCTTCAGGACCTCTACCCGATCGAGGAAGGGGCCAAGATCCTGTGACGACCAGATGTGGTCGAGACGGCGGCCTCGATCGGCTGCTGCCCAGTCCTTGGCGCGGTAACTCCACCACGTGTAGAGCTTCTCGGTGTCCGGCACGTGCTGGCGCATCAGGTCCAGCCAGTTCCCCTTTCTCATCACCTCCAGCAGACCTTCCGTCTCGACAGGCGTATGGCTGATGATCTTCAGCATCTTCTTGTGCGACCAGACGTCGTGCTCGAGCGGGGCGATGTTGAGGTCTCCCACGAGGATCGAGGAGATGCCGGGGGTGAGGTCCGCCTTCAGGCACTTCATCTCCTCGACGAAATCCAGCTTGTGGCCGAATTTCGGGTTGACGGCACGGTCAGGCTCGTCGCCCCCGGCCGGCACGTAGAAGTTATGCAGCCGGATGCGCCGCGAACCGCGCTCGAAGATCGCCGAGATGTGGCGGGCGTCACCGACGCCGCAATAGTTCTGCCTATGGTCTTCGGTGAGGGGTACCCGCGAGGCGATCGCGACGCCATGATAACCCTTCTGACCGTGGATGATGATGTGCTGGTAGCCGAGATCCTTCAACGGCTGCAGCGGGAACTCATGCTCCTGGCATTTGATCTCCTGCAGGCACAGGATGTCCGGCTGGTGACGCACGATGAACTGCTCGACGATGGGCATGCGCAGCCGCACCGAATTGATGTTCCAGGTGGTGATGGAGAATGTCATTCCTAAACCTCGGCGGGGATGCCGGAGGTTTAGGAGATTTCACGGAAGCGGTGAAGCGAAAAAGGCCGCCGTTGCTGCTCCACCAACAGCTAGAGCTTGCGGACCTCGTCATACGGGATGCGGAAGACCCGGTCGTCGAACCCGACCCCGTTCTTGACGTTGTAGATCATCACCGACGTATCCTTGTTCTGCGCGTCGGTGATGGTCCACTGTCGAAGCTCGAAGGTCTTGGAATCGAACATCATGGTGATGGTCGAGTCGCCGAAGACCGTCTTGTTGCCAAGCACGATCGTGGTGAGATCGGGTTCTTCGCGAACACCCCGCACCATCTCGTGCGACAGGTCGATCCGATCGGAGAGAAGGAGGCTCAGCGGCGTCTTGGAGAGCGGGTACAGGTCCCAGGTCTTGAGCTTCATGTTGCCGATGACGACATTCTTGCCGTCGGCTATGACGCGCACGGGAGACGGGTCCTCGAAATTGAAGCGCAGCTTGCCCGGCCGCTCGATGAAGAACTTGCCGCCCGTCTGCTCGCCGCGCGGGCCGAACTGGACGAACTCGCCCATCATCGTCTTCACCGACGAAAAATGGTCGGCAATCCGTTGCGCGGCCGCCGATCCGGCGGCACCCTGGGCCGCGCCGGTTGACGGAAGCATCGCGGACACCCCGATACCGAGCAATCCGGCCGCAAAGGATCGACGGCTGATGGAGCCGAACTGACTGGAGCGAACGGTCTTTTTCTTCATTCTGTGTTCTCCTTCCGCCGCTTTCTGGGATCAAAACGCGGCGGCTTCATGACAACGCGTCGCAGAGCCTCAGCGTTCCAGAATGTCGCCCTCGGTGGGCACGAGGATCTCGCGTTTCCCCGCATGGTTGGCCGGGCCGATCAGCCCCTCCTGCTCCATACGCTCGATCAGTGAGGCGGCGCGGTTGTAGCCGATGCCCAGGCGCCGCTGGATATAGGAGGTCGAGGCCTTACCGTCACGCAATACGATCGCCACCGCCTGGTCGTAAGGATCGTCCGATTCCGACAGGTTGCCGGTCCCGGCTGGACCCATGCCGTCCATTTCCTCGTCCTCGTCCGCCGTGATGGCCTCGAGATATTGCGGCGCCCCTTGCGTCTTCAGGTAGGCGACGATTTCCTCCACCTCGGTATCGGATACGAAGGGGCCGTGGACGCGCTGGATGCGTCCGCCACCGGCCATGTAGAGCATGTCGCCCATGCCCAGAAGCTGCTCAGCCCCCTGCTCCCCGAGGATGGTACGGCTGTCGATCTTCGAAGTGACCTGGAAGGAGATGCGGGTGGGGAAGTTCGCCTTGATGGTACCAGTGATCACGTCCACCGACGGACGCTGCGTGGCCATGATGACGTGGATGCCGGCGGCACGCGCCATCTGCGCCAGGCGCTGTACGGCACCCTCGATATCCTTGCCGGCGACCATCATCAAGTCGGCCATCTCGTCGATGATCACGACGATGTAGGGCATAGGCTGGAGGTCGAATTCCTCCGTCTCATACATGGCCTCGCCGGTCTGGCGGTCAAAGCCCGTCTGCACGGTTCGGGTAAGGACCTCGCCCTTGGCCAACGCCTGCTCCACCCGGCTGTTGAAGCCGTCGATGTTGCGCACGCCGATCTTCGACATCTTCTTGTAGCGCTCTTCCATCTCCCGGACGGTCCATTTGAGCGCCACCACGGCCTTCTTCGGGTCGGTCACGACTGGTGACAGGAGATGCGGAATACCGTCGTAGACCGAAAGTTCGAGCATCTTCGGGTCGATCATGATCAGGCGGCACTTCTCCGGCGTATAGCGGTAGAGCAGCGACAGGATCATCGTGTTGATGGCGACAGACTTACCGGAACCGGTGGTACCTGCGACGAGCAGATGCGGCATCTTGGCAAGATCCGCCACCACCGGCTCGCCGCCAATCGTCTTGCCGAGCGCCATGGCAAGCTTCGCCTTGCTGGATTCGAAATCCTTCGACCCGATCATCTCCCGCAGGTAGACGGTCTCGCGGGTGCGGTTCGGCAGTTCGATACCAATTGCGTTGCGGCCCGGCACGACGGCGACGCGCGCGGCGATCGCGCTCATCGAGCGGGCGATGTCGTCGGCGAGGCCGATGACGCGGGACGACTTGATGCCCGGCGCCGGCTCCAGTTCGTAAAGCGTGACGACCGGGCCGGGACGGACGTGAATGATCTCGCCCTTGACGCCGAAATCCTCCAGCACGCCTTCGAGCATGCGGGCATTCTGTTCGAGCGCATCGGCCGAGAGCGTCGCATCCCGTGCAACCGCCTTAGGTTCGGCAAGGAGGTGCACCGAAGGCAGCTGGAAACCGTCCGGGTCGATGAAGGACGCCTGTGCTTCCCGAGCCACGCGGGGACTGGGTTTCGGAGGTGCCGGCGGTGCGGCCACCCGCGGCTGAACGCGCGGGCCCGGAGCGGATGGCCGGCTCGTCGCGCTGAACGGCACGTCATCGTCGTCAGCAAGGATGCCGGCCGGCCGGACGAGGGGCTCATCATCGAAATCATCGTCGTCATGAGCCATGGGCGGTGTCACGATCGACCGGCGGGCGGCGCCATCCAGAGAGGGCTCAATGCGACCGACGCCTGGCGCCTGGACCTTCGCGCGAACCGGCTCGTTCAGCGTCCCGAACTCATCCTCGTTGAAATCATACGGCTGGTCGAAACTCGGGCTCGCATGCCTGATGCCAAAGAGACGCCGGAAGCGCGCCTGGGCAATATACCAGTAATGTGCAAGGGCACCGAGTGCCAGGAAGCCAACAAAACCGCCTTCGTCCTCTTCATCGTCATCGTCCCCCTGCGCACGCGCACGCGGGCTTGATGGGACGGCAGGAGCATAAATCTCGTCGTCCGCTTCGAACGCTTCGCCCACAAGGCCCGACGCAAACAGCAGCAACCAGACGGCTGGCACGGCGAAGACGACACCCAGAGCAGTTGCCAGGACGCCTGTAGGATATGCGCCGACAAAGAGGGCAGGGAAGCGGAGGATCATGTCGCCGATCACGCCGCCGATGCCGTTCGGGATTGGCCACGTCAGCGGCGCCGGAAAGCAGCCGAGCGAGGCCGACGCCAGAAGAGTGCCGCCGCCCCAGGCCGCAAGTCTTGCGGGAATGCGGTTGAACTCGCGGCCGGAAATCAGGGCAAGCGCAAAGGCCAGAACCGGCAGGAGCGCGACGAGGCTCGACAAGCCGAGGAACTGCATCATCAGGTCGGCGAAGGCGGCACCGCCATGGCCGAGGAGGTTCGTGGGCTCGTTGTCAGTAGCATAGGAGAAGCTGGGATCGGCAACGTTCCAGGTGGAAAGCGCCGCGATCGCCAGCGCAAGACCGAGGAAGATCGCGAAGCCCGCCAGGGCCATCGCCTGTCGTATCACGAAGGCCAGCAGCATTGCCCGGGTCGTCCCGCTTCCCATCGCCGCTGATGTACTTCTGCCCATTACGATTCCGCCGTGCCAACACTCGTGGAAGATTGCGGTCGCATGAGGTCACACGCCGCCACATTGGGTCGCAAGGTAGCCCGGCGGTGGTTAATGCGTCTTTAACCACGATCGTAAGACCCGGCAGCCTGCCAGAAACAAAAAGGCCCGGACCGAGGTCCGGGCAAGCGCGACAACCGGAGGCGGCCGCGACGGGAGGTTCTACGGCGATCCTGGGGATCGCCGTAAGCTCTCTTTGATCAGGAGTGGTAGGCAGCTTCGCCGTGGGAGGCGAGATCAAGCCCCTCGCGCTCCGCTTCGACAGTGACCCGCAGTCCAACGATCAGGTCGACGATCTTGTAGAGGATCACCGAGCCGATACCGCACCAGACGATGGTGATGACGACGGCGGTCAGCTGGGTCATGAACTGGCCACCCATGGTGACGCCTTCGGCATAGCCAATGCCACCGAGCGACGACGAGGCGAAGATCCCGGTTGCCAGAGCGCCGAAGAAACCCCCGACACCGTGGACACCGAAGACATCCGCCGTGTCGTCATAGCCGAACTTGTTCTTGATCACGGCGATGAAGAAGTAGCAGATCGGCGAGACGAGGATCCCCATGACGATGGCACCCATCGGCCCGGCGATGCCGGCCGCCGGGGTGATGGCGACGAGACCGGCGATCATGCCGGAGGCGGCACCTAGCATGGAGGCCTTGCCGCGGGTGAACGTCTCGACGACGCACCAGGACAGGATGGCCGCGGCCGTGGCGACGAAGGTGTTGACTGCAGCCAGCATGGCGCCGCCGGAGGCTTCCAGGTTGGAGCCTGCGTTGAAGCCGAACCAGCCGATCCAGAGCATGGCTGCACCGACGAGCGTCAGCGTCATCGAATGCGGGGCCATCATGTCCTTGCCGAAGCCGATGCGCTTGCCGACCATGATTGCCCCGATGAGGCCCGCAACGCCGGCGTTGATGTGAACGACCGTGCCGCCTGCGAAGTCAAGCGCGCCCATGCCGAAGAGGAGACCGTTGGCATCCCAAACCATGTGCGCGACCGGGAAGTAGACGAAGGTTACCCACAGGATGCAGAAGAGGACGGATGCCGAAAATTTGATGCGCTCCGCAAACGCACCGACGATGAGCGCCGGCGTCAACGCCGCGAAGGTCATCTGGAACATCATGAACACGAATTCCGGGATGACCGCATCCGAGAAGGTCGCGGCCGTGGAATCCATGGTGACGCCCGACAGGAACATCTTCGCCGTGCCGCCGAAGAAGGCGCTTTCCGATCCGCCGAAGGCGAAGGAATAGCCGTAGAGCACCCAGACGATCATCATGCATGCGCCGACGACCGTGCACTGCATGAGGACGGACAGCATGTTCTTCGCCCGGACGAGGCCGCCGTAGAACAGGCCGATCCCTGGCATCAGCATGAAGAGCACGAGAAGCGTGCAGATGAACATGAACGCGGTGTCGCCCTTGTCCGGGACCGGAGCCGCGGCCGCAGCCTCGGCAGCGGGTGCAGCCGCCTCCTGGGCAAAGGCGACAACCGGCGCCATCAAGGCTGCAGACGCAGCCCCCAGGCGGCCGAGCGAGGTGGTAAATCTGGAAAATTGCATTGTTAGCTCCCCAATCAGCCGTTCGTTAAAGCGCTTCTGTGCTGGTTTCGCCGGTCCGGATGCGCACGGCCTGTTCGATTGAATAGACAAAGATCTTGCCGTCGCCGATCTGGCCGGTCTTGGCAGCCGAAGCGATGGCGTCCACGGCCTTGTCGACGAGGTCCGAAGGCACGGCCACTTCGATCTTCAGCTTCGGCAGGAAACTCACGGCGTATTCGGTACCGCGATAGATCTCTGTGTGTCCCTTCTGGCGGCCGTAACCTTTGACTTCGGTAACGGTCAGGCCCTGGATACCGACGGCTGTGAGAGCTTCGCGCACCTCGTCCAGCTTAAACGGCTTGATAATGGCCATCACGATTTTCATCTGGCTTCCCATCCTCTGTTAGTCCGGCCGAAGCCGAATTCCCTCATCGCCGGCGGATCAAGCCGAGGCGACTGACAGAGGAGATACAAGGGCCGTGCCAGACTGAGGTGGGGGAGCCTATCACTATGATTTCAATGAGAGAAAAGTGAACCGCCTAAGATGACGGCACTACGCGCGGCCCGCGCCGCATAAAAATTAATCACACTTACAATAATGCCGAATAACTATTCATCTGCTCGTTTCCGAATCAGGCCTTCCTGGGCAACGGATGCCACGAGCGTACCGGAGCGGGTGTACAGGCCGCCGCGCGTCATGCCGCGGGCACCTGAGGAACTGGGGCTGTCCTGCGTGTAGAGCAACCAGTCATCCATAGTGCAGGGCCTATGGAACCACATGGCGTGATCGAGGCTCGCCACCTGCAACTTCGGATTGAAGATGGACGTGCCATGCGGATAGAGCGACGTGTCGAGAAGCGTCATGTCGGAGAGGTAGGCGAGGATGCAGGCCTGGTAGTGGCGGTCGGCAGGTACCGCGCCGACCGCGCGCACCCAGATGTCCTGTCGAGGTTCCAGCTTATCCTTGGTGAGGTAGTGCACGAGCGAGACGGGACGTATCTCGATCGGCCGGTCCTGGCTCCAGTACTTCCGCACGACCTCAGGCGCCTGGGCGAGGAACAGCTCCTTGAACTCCTTTTCACCCATCAGCTTCTCGGGCGGCGTGACCGGCGGCATCGGCACCTGGTGATCGAGACCACCCTCCTCCACCTGGAAGGACGCCGACATCGAGAAGATCGGATGCCCATGCTGGATAGCGACGATCCACCGGGTCGCGAAGCTCGAACCGTCGCGTATACGGTCCACCTGGTAGACAATCGGGACGGACGGGTCGCCGGGCCGAATGAAATACGCATGCAGAGAATGGACGAACCGGTCATCGGCGACTGTCCGTTGCGCGGCCATCAGCGCCTGAGCGATCACCTGCCCGCCGAAGACGCGCTGCCAGCCAACCTGCGGACTGCTGCCGCGGAAGAGGTTCTCCTCCAGCTTTTCGAGATCGAGCGTGGCCAGAAGCTGGTCCATGGCGGCTTGCGATTCAGGCGGACGCGACATTCTGGAGACTCCGATGGTAGGAAGCTGGTGCCGGATGATCTATATGGACCCTATCGTCTTCTCAAGTCTCTCGGGAGAGTGCACAAATGCTGGATATGCTGGTGGTCGGCGGAGGCTATGTCGGGCTTTCTGCGGCGGTCGCGGTGAAGCAGTCTGCTCCACACCTGAAGGTCGAAGTGATCGAGGCCGCGCCCGAACATGTCTGGCAGAATGACCAGAGAGCATCCGCGATCATCGCCGCTGCAAGCCGCATGCTCGAGGTCCTCGGCGTTTGGCAGGACATCCTGCCGCAAGCGCAGCCGATCAACAGGATGGTCGTCACCGATTCCCGCACCGCCGATCCCGTCCGGCCGGTCTTCCTCACCTTTGACGGCGCCGTAGAGGAAGGCCGCCCATTCGCGCACATGGTGCCAAACGTCGAGATGGTCAGAGCATTGCGGGGCGCTTGCGAGCGGCTCGGCATTGCGATCCGGCACGGATTGTCCGCGACCGGCTTCATAACCACGAGCACGAAGACAACCGTCACCCTCTCCGATGGCAGCACGGTGGAAACACGCCTGCTCGTCGCCTGTGACGGCGTAAAGTCGAAGCTGCGCGATATGGCGGGGATCAAAACCGTCAGCTGGGACTACGGCCAGTCGGGAATCGTGACGACGGTGGAACATGAGCGGCCGCATGAGGGCGTTGCCGAAGAACACTTTCTCCCCTCGGGCCCCTTTGCCATCCTGCCTCTCACCGGCAATCGGTCGTCGCTGGTCTGGACCGAGCGGCGCGAGGAAGCGGAGCAGCTCGTTCGCGCTGATGAACTGGTGTTCGAGGAAGAACTGCAGCGTCGGTTCGGCCACAAACTCGGCGCGATTACCGTCGCCGGTAGCAGAAAGGCATTCCCGCTCGGGTTGACCCTGGCACGCGCTTTCGTTGCGCCGCGTTTTGCGCTGGCGGGAGACGCTGCACACGGGATCCACCCGATCTCCGGGCAGGGCCTCAACCTGGGCTTCAAGGATGTCGCCGCGCTCGCCGAGACGGTCGTGGAGGCGGATCGGCTAGGTCTCGACATCGGCGCGCTGAACGTGCTCGAGCGCTACCAGTCCTGGCGCCGTTTCGACACGTTCCGCATGGGGGTGACCACGGACGTGCTGAACCGCCTCTTCTCCAACGACATCACGCCGATCCGGATCGCCCGTGACTTCGGACTGTCGCTGGTGGAACGGCTGCCCGGACTGAAATCCTACTTCATCGGAGAGGCTGCCGGCACGTCCGCACCCAATCAGCCAAAGCTCCTGGCGGGCCAGCCGATCTGATGCCGGCGGCTAGTCTTCCAGCCGTCTGGCCTCCGAGACCAGCATGATCGGCACACCATCGCGGATGGGATAGGCGAGCCGCGCCTTTTCGGAGACGAGTTCATTTGCCTCGCGATCGAAACTCAGTCTTGCCTTCGACAGCGGGCAGACCAGAAGTTCGAGCAGTTTGGGGTCGACCTTGCTGACGATCTGATCCATGGCGCCCTACTGTAGCACGGTGTCGGTGTCGCCGGGCCCGCGGGCAAGCAGTATCTCCGTGATGGCGATCAGCGTCTCTGCCCGTGTCCTGAGGTCAGGAGCCTCGAGCAACGCCTGCTTCTCCGCCGGACCGAACGGCGACATCATCGAAAGCGAGTTCACCAGCGTCCGGTTGCCGGCCCGCTCTACGCTCTCCCAGTCAGCTTCGAGCTTGTTGGCATCGAGATAGGCACGAAAGACGCGCAGCAGTTGGGCGCGGTCGACCGCAGCCTCGTCGTCCTCGGCGGAGAGGTCCGTCATCAATGGAGCGATCCTGAAGCTGCGGAACGGATAACCCTCGCCGATCTCTTCCAGGAGGCGACAACGGCAAACCCCGCTGAGCGAGGTGATGTAGCGACCGTCTCCTGTTTCGGCAAACGATGTGATGCGCCCGATGCATCCGACGCTGCTGAGCGATGGCCTTGCGACGTCGTTTCCGCCGTGATCCGACAAGGCCGGCTGCACGATGCCGATCAGGCGGTCGCCTGCCAATGCAGCATCGAACATGGCAAGATATCGCGGCTCGAATATATTGAGCGGCAGCTGGCCACCAGGCAGAAGAAGCGCCCCGGTCAAGGGAAATACCCGCACCGTCTCCGGCAGGTCCTCCCGCTTCACATATCTTGCATTACCCACAATCATCAGGCCCAATCCTCCACAGGACCACCGGGCATGGTGCCCACACCGCCGTTGCCGGTAATGTGGGGCGCCAGACGCGGAGCGCAAGGCCGCCTAACGGCAGCCGGGCTCAGGCAAACAGGATGGACGACATCCGGCGGCGTGCGGCGATCGTGTTCGGATCCTTAGGCCCCCAGGCCTCGAAGAACTCGACGAGCTGGCGGCGTGCGCCGTCGTCGTCGAAGCTGCGGTCCTTGCGCATGATGATCAGCAGGTGCTCCGCTGCCTCCTCGCGCTTGCCTTCGGCGTTGCGGATCTTGGCAAGCTTCAGCCGCGTCTCGTGATCGTCCGGATGGAGCGACAACTGGTGTTCGAGCGCAGCCGGGTCACCGAGCTTACGCGCCTCCTCGAATTGCTCGAGCTTCTTCGCCACGGCCTGCACGGCAGGGTCGCCGGCAATCTCGGGGGGAAGTGACTGCAGCATCTGGGAAGCGCGCGCCAGATCACCCAGTTCGATCATGCAGCGCATCATCCCGGCAGCGGCCTTCGCATTTTCCGGATCCGCCTGCAGGACAGCACCGTAGAGCTGGGCGGCCGACTGGACGTCGCCGGCAGCAAGCAAACCGTCCGCCTCGCCAACGGCGGCCTCGATCTCGGCAGCCTGATCGGCACCCGCCGGACCGGCGACCTTGTCGATGAACTGCCGGATCTGGGTCTCCGGCACCGCCCCCATGAACCCGTCGACCGGCCTCCCGTCAACAAAGGCGACAACGGCCGGAATAGACTGGATTCCCATCTGGCCCGGTATGGCAGGGTGATCGTCGATGTTCAGCTTGACGAGCTTCACCCGCCCCTGCGCCTCGTTGACGACGCGCTCCAGGACGGGCGTGAGCTGCTTGCACGGGCCGCACCACGGCGCCCAGAAATCCACCAGGACAGGCTGGCGGCGCGATTCCTCCATCACGTCGGCAGAAAAGGCCGCCGTGCTGGTATCCTTGACGAAGGATCCTGCGCCATTGCCGCCGCTCGTTGCGGCCGCACCGCCGAACTGCGCCTTGGCCGTCATCTGGCCACCATAGGAGCCGCCATAGGGGTTGTCTGTACCGCTCATGAATGCTGTCTCCCGGTCTCGTCTTCGCCGCGTTATACGCCGCGAAACATCGTATGTCAGTCGGTGACTTTCAAGACAAGCGGCGTGTGGCCGGTCGCCTCCAGGAAGCGCAGCAGGTCGTCACGACTGACGGACGTGGTGGCATCGTTGGAAAGCGGGTGGCCGTTGATGACCTCGTGTTTCATCAGGTCCTCGTCGAGAACGAAGGTGACATTCCCGGCCGTATCGTTGATCGCGCCGAACACCGTGACCGAGCCCGGCACGACGCCGAGATATTCCATCATCTTCTCCGGACGGCCGAAGGAGACCCGGCCCGACGCACCGATCACCTTGTGGACCGCCTTCAGGTCGACCGTGGCGTTCTCTTCCACGGTCAGGACGAAGTAGCGGTCCTTCTTGTCCTTGACGAAGAGATTCTTCGTGTGCCCGCCAGGGATCTCGTCGCGCAGGCTCACCGACTCCGCCACCGTGAAGACCGGGGCATGCGTCTTCGTCTTGTGGGCTATGCCGAGCTTGTCGAGAAAAGCGTAGAAAGCCTCGGGGGTCGTGGGCGCAGGCAGGATCGCGATGTCGTTCATGTCAGCACTTTTCCATTGTTCAGGTCGGGCGGCCGTGCCGCCGCAGGCACCGGATTATCCTGTCTGCAGGAAGGGGGCAAGCACAGGAGCCTCATGGGTGGCTTGCGTCTCGCCGCTTGCCCATTGGCAAGCTCAGTCCGGGCGCCGGCGGCAGTCAAAAATTTCTCAACACCATCGTCTTTTCCCTGTTGCATTCAAAAACGAGTTAGGCCATATACCGCCCGTCGCCGCCACACGGCGGCCCACGATCCACCCACTACCCCAGGGTCGCGGATATGAGCGGGTGTAGCTCAGGGGTAGAGCACAACCTTGCCAAGGTTGGGGTCGAGCGTTCGAATCGCTTCACCCGCTCCAATTGTCTCTCCCAATGACGGTTCCGACCAAGGCTGACAACCCTCAGCAGTAGCGCGTGCGCTCGGTTTACTTGCCGTTTTACCCTCGTCGTCGCGCAGACGACCCGCCGCCGTGGTGCAGCGGTTCCAGCCTGCCGGTAGCCGAAGGCGGCTTCAGTTCTTCATGAAGACGTAATCCGTCTCCTGGCGCAGCACTTCGCCCGGCCGCAGGATCGCGCCAGGGAAGCCGGAATGGTTCACCGCATCCGGCCAACCCTGCGTTTCGAGGCAGAAGCCTGCAAAGGCCGGATACTGACGGCGTTCGAGGCCAGGGGTCGGCACTCTCAGCTTGTAGCCCGAATAAAACTGGATGCCGGGCTCCGTTGTGCGGACTTCCAGCGAGACGCCGGAATTGACGCTGCGGGCAAGCGCCACGGAGCGCTTCGCCGCCCGCTCCTCCGAAAGGCAGAAGTTGTGGTCGAAGAGGAGACGCTCGCCGTTCTGCAACCGGTCCATCGGGCCCATGACCCGCAGGTCGTAGGGGGTACCCTCGACAGCCGTCAGGTTTCCCGTCGGACACTGCCGCTCGTCGACCTCCAGAATGTGGTCGGCTGCAATCATGATGTCGTGGCCGAGCGCCGTCTCCGCGCCGTCGAGATTGAAGTAGCTGTGCTGGCAGATGTTGCAGGGTGTCGGCTGGTCTGCTGAGGATTCGTAGAGCACGCGGAGCACGCCATCGGCGGCAAGGTGATAGGTGGCGGTAATGGTGCAGTTGCCCGGATACCCCGCCCGGCCATCGGGATCGGTGATCCGCAACACGACCCGGTCTGCCGCAAGATCTCCGATGTCCCAGAGCCGCTTCGCGATTCCGTCGCTGCCGCCGTGGAGATGGGTGACGCCATTCTCGTTGAGTTCCAACTGGTGAAGCTTGCCGTCCAGCCTGAAACGGCCCCCGGTAACGCGGTTGGCGACGCGACCGGGCGTTGCCCCAAAATAGGGGGAGTAGCGGGGATAGTCGTCGAAGTTCTCGAAGCCGAGCACCAGCGGCGGCTTGTGACCCTCCAGGCGCAGGTCCTGGATCACCGCCCCCCACGTCAGGATGGAAGCCGTGAGACCACCGCCGGAAATCCGCAGACGGTGGACCGTCTCGCCCCGTGACGTTTTGCCGAAGACTTCCCGCTCTGCCATTGCACCCTCCCGGTCAGCGCCGCAGAACCTGATCGATTCAGGCGGATGATGCAACGACAAAGCTAGCGGCTGAGGACCCGCGTAACCTGCTCTAGGCCGCCGAGGGTGAGCGGGTACATCCGCTCCGACAGTATGTGGCGCATCATCGCGATAGACTGCACGTAGCTCCAGTGCGCTTCCGGTACCGGATTGATCCAGGCGAAGCGGTGGAAGTGTGCGATGATGCGGCGAAGCCAGGCTTCTCCCGGTTCCTTGTTCCAGTGCTCCACGGAACCACCCGGATGGCTGATCTCGTAGGGGCTCATCGATGCGTCCCCAACGAAGATCACCCGGTAGTCGCTGCCGAACCCGTTGATGATCGCTTCCGTGGGCAGTCGTTCCGACCGCCGGCCATTGTTCTTCCAGACGCTCTCGTAGAGGCAGTTGTGGAAATAGAAATGCTCCAGATGGCGAAATTCGCTGCGGACGGCGGAGAAAAGCTCCTCTACCTCCCGCACATGGTCGTCCATCGAGCCTCCGACATCGAAGAACATCAAGAGCTTGACGGCATTGCGGCGCTCCGGTCGCGTCTGCACGTCGAGATATCCGTGTTCCGCTGTGGAGCGGATTGTCCCCTGCAGGTCAAACTCCTCCGCCGCACCTTCCCGCACCCATCGCCGCAGCCGGCGAAGGGCGATCTTGATGTTACGGGTGCCGAGTTCCACCGTGTCGTCGAGATCGGAAAATTCCCGCTTGTCCCAGACCTTGACGGCGCGCCGATGCCGCGACCCTTCCTGCCCGATACGGACGCCCTCGGGATTGTAGCCATAGGCGCCGAAGGGCGAAGTGCCGGCAGTTCCGATCCACTTCGATCCACCTTGGTGGCGGCCTTTCTGCTCCTCCAGCCGCTTGCGCAGCGTCTCCATCAGCTTCTCGAAGCCGCCGAGCGTCTCGATGAGCCGCTTCTCCTCCTCCGTCAGGTGCTTTTCCGCGAGCCTGCGCAGCCACTCCTCGGGAAGTTCGCTCGCCTCCACTCCGGCCTCTCCCGATACCGCCTGCAGCCCGCGGAAATGCGACGCGAAGACCCGATCGAACCGATCGATATGTCGCTCGTCCTTTACCAGGCAGGTGCGCGCGAGAAAGTAGAAGGCGTCGACATCGAAATCCGCCAGGCCCTGCTTCATCCCCTCGATGAGGCTCAGGTATTCGCGCAACGTGACGGGCAGCTTTTCCGCCTTCAGCTGCAGGAAAAACGAAAGCAGCATTCTACTCGGTCCCGATCCGCTCCAGGTCGTAATGGGTGGTCTGGTAGATCTCGTTGATCCAGTTGCCGAACAGGAGATGCGCATGGCTGCGCCAGCGGTTCTGCGGCGGCAGCGTCACGTCATTGTGCGGAAAGTAGTCATGCGGCATCTTGATAGGCACGCCCGCATTGACGTCGCGGAAGTACTCCTCCGCCAGCGACGTGGAATCATACTCCACGTGATTGAACATGTAGAGGCGGCGGCCTTTCGCTTCCTCGACGAGGCAGACGCCCATCTCCTCCGATTCCATCAGGATCCTGAGGTCCGGGATCTTGTCGATGTCCTCGCGCCGAACCTCCGTCCAGCGCGACACCGGCACCTGGAAGTCGTCCGAGAAGCCGGTCAGGTAAACGGACGACGGGCAGAGATTGCGGTGGCGGTAGACTCCGAACGCCTTCTCCTTCAACTCGTGCTTCGGCACACCATGGAAGTGGTAGATCGCCGCCATTGCACCCCAGCAGACATTCATCGTCGAATGGACATTGGTGGTTGTCCAGTCAAGGATCTGCTGCATCTCGTCCCAGTAGGTCACGCTCTCGAAGGGCAGCGTCTCTACCGGCGCACCGGTGATGATGAAGCCGTCGAACTTCCGATGCTTCACCTCGTCCCAGGTATCGTAGAAGGAGAGCAGGTGCTCCTCCGACGTGTTCTTTGCCTTGTGGCCACCGATCCTCACCAGCGACAGCTCCACCTGAAGCGGAGTCGCGCCGACGAGGCGCGCCATCTGAAGCTCGGTCTTGATCTTGTTCGGCATGAGGTTGAGGAGCCCGATCTGCAGCGGCCGGATGTCCTGCCGCACCGCAACCGTCTCGGTCATCACCCGCACGCCCTCCTGCACGAGGGTTTCGAAGGCGGGCAGCGTATCGGGGATCTTGATCGGCATCGCACACTCACAAAACAAAAAGCCGGCGGCGACAAATCGCAACCGGCGCGTCAAAGTGAACTTCGCGCGGCCCTTTAGCGACTTGTTTAACGTGGCTGCAAGCCGGCCGGCCAAATCACCACGAAGTGCAATCTAGATAGGCTCTTCTTCCCCTCAGGTCAATTGCAGCCGCCGATGCCGGGGGCTACCGTTCCCGCCGGGCCATGAAGGCCAGCCGTTCGAACAGGTGGACGTCCTGCTCGTTCTTCAGCAGTGCCCCGTGCAGCCGGGGCAGGATCGTCTTGACGTCGGCACGCAGGTCAGCTGGGTCGATGTCGTCCGAGACCAGCAACCGGATCCAGTCGAGCGCCTCGGAGGTGGACGGCTTCTTGCGCAGGCCTGGCACCTCCCTGATCTGGTAGAACTGCGCCAGGGCGTTCCGGAGCAACTCCTGCTTGATGCCCGGATAGTGCACCTCGACGATGCGCGCGAGGGTCTCGGCATCCGGAAACCGGATGTAGTGGAAGAAACAGCGGCGAAGGAAGGCATCCGGCAGTTCCTTCTCGTTGTTCGAGGTGATGATGACGATCGGCCTCTGCTGCGCCTTCACCGTCTCGCCTGTCTCGTAGACATGGAACTCCATCCGGTCGAGCTCCTGCAGGAGGTCGTTCGGAAACTCTATATCCGCCTTGTCGATCTCGTCGATCAGCAGGACGGTCTTCTGCGGCGCGGCAAAGGCCTGCCAGAGCTTCCCCTGCCGGATATAGTTGCGAACATCATTCACGCGCTCGTCACCGAGCTGGCTGTCGCGCAGGCGCGAGACGGCGTCGTATTCGTAAAGGCCTTGCTGCGCCTTGGTGGTCGATTTGACGTTCCACGCAATGAGATCGAGACCGAGTGCCGACGCGATCTGCCGGGCGAGTTCCGTCTTGCCGGTCCCCGGCTCGCCTTTGACCAGGAGCGGTCGCTCGAGGCGGATGGCGGCGTTGACCGCGACCATCAGGTCGGTATCGGCGATATAGTCGGCTGTACCATGAAACTGCATGAGGAGACCTGTAGGGAATTTTGGCGGCAACCTAAAAGCTAGGCCGAACCGGTGCAAGCCGCTTTCCCTTGCCTGTCGGTCTGGGCTATGGACATCGCCAATGACCAAGTCCACGTTCACTATCCTCCTCGGAGGCGAGCTCACCGTCACAGAGCGGCTGCGCGAAGCGCTCGAAGGAAGCCGCTTCATCGCGGCCGACGGCGGCATGCGCCATGCCGCAACCCTCGGCATCGAGCCCGAGCTCTGGGTCGGTGATTTCGACTCGACACCGCCCGGGCTGATCGAGGCGCAGTCCGCAGTTCCGCGGCAGCCCTACCCCGCAGCAAAGAACGAGACGGATGGAGAGATCGCAACCGCGGAGGCGCTCGACCGGGGTGCCGAGCGCCTGGTGCTCGCTGGCGCGCTCGGCGGCGAGCGAAGCGACCACGCCCTGCAGCATGTCTTTCACGCCCTCAGCCTGGCCGACCGTGGCGTTGAAGTGCTTCTGACCTCCGGCGCCGAAGAGGCCGTCCCCCTGCTTCCCGGACGCCGCCTTCTGGACCTGCCGGCAGGCTCGCTGTTCTCTGTCATCGGTTTTTCCGAACTGGAAGGCCTCGACATCCTCAACGCACGTTATCCGCTCGAGAACTTCTTCTTGCCCTTCGGCTCGTCGCGGACGATTTCCAATGTGGCAGAGGGCCCGGTGGCCTTCTCGCTGAAGCGCGGGAAGGCGATGATCTTTGCCCGCCCCTACGATCTGACAGGAGCCTGACGTGGCACCTCCCATCCTCAAACTCGACGACATCTTCCTGAGCTTCGGGGGCACGCCCCTTCTGGCCGGCGCGGGACTGCAGGTGGAGCCGGGCGACCGCATCTGCCTGGTCGGCCGCAACGGATCCGGCAAGTCAACCCTGATGAAGATCGCGGCCGGTCTGTTCGAGCCGCAGTCCGGCGACGTCTTCCGACATCCGGGTGCCACCATACGATACCTGGAGCAGGCGCCGGATTTTGGAGATTACCGGACGGTACAGGCCTATGCCGAAGCGGGCCTCGGTCCAGGTGACGATCCCTATCGCGTCACCTACCTCCTGGAGCATCTCGGCCTAAGCGGCGAAGAGGATCCGAACCGGCTGTCGGGAGGCGAGGCCCGGCGGGCGGCGCTTGCCCGCGTCATGGCGCCGGAACCGGACATCCTGATGCTGGACGAACCGACCAACCATCTCGACCTGCCAACGATCGAATGGCTGGAGGAGGAACTGAGGAAGACGCGGAGCGCGCTCGTCCTCATCTCGCACGACCGGCGATTCCTTGAGAAAGTATCGACGGCGACGGTTTGGCTCGATCGCGGCACGTCGCGACGCCTCGACCGCGGATTTTCTCATTTCGAGGCCTGGCGCGACGAGGTCCTAGCGGCAGAGGAACTGGAGCAGCACAAGCTGGGCAAGGCGATCGAGCGCGAGGAGCACTGGCTGCGCTACGGCGTGACGGCCCGGCGCAAGCGCAACATGCGCCGGCTGGGGGAACTGCAGACGATGCGCGCCGCCTATCGCGGTCACAAAGGTCCGCAAGGGTCAGTCCAGGCGGCGGCATCGGAAGGTCGGGAATCCGGAAAGCTGGTGATCGAGGCAGAAGCGATCACCAAGAGTTATGGAGACCGGCTTATCGTCGCGCCCTTCTCCATCCGCGTACACCGGGGCGACAGGATAGGCCTTGTGGGACCCAACGGTGCCGGAAAGACGACGCTGTTGAAGATGCTGACGGGGCAGCTCGATCCAGATTCGGGCACGGTGCGGCTCGGGACAAATCTCGAAATCGCCACGCTGGACCAGAAGCGAGAGGACCTCGATCCCGACGACACGCTTTCCCACTACCTCACCGACGGACGCGGCGAAACGCTTCTCGTCAATGGCGAGCAGCGTCACGTCGCGGGCTACATGAAGGATTTCCTGTTCCAGCCCGAGCAGATCCGCACGCCGATCAAGAACCTTTCCGGCGGCGAGAGGGCGCGGCTGATCCTGGCACGCATCATGGCGAGGCCGTCCAACCTGCTGATCCTCGATGAGCCGACCAACGATCTCGACATCGAGACACTGGATCTGCTGCAGGAGATCGTCGCCGGCTACAACGGCACTGTCATTCTGGTCAGCCACGACCGCGACTTCCTCGACCGGACGGTCACCTCGACCATAGCACCCGCGGATCCGGAAGCGCCGGACGGGCGCTGGATCGAATATGCAGGCGGGTACTCCGACATGCTGGCACAACGCCGCGGCGTCCAGGAGGAACGGCGGCGTTCCGAACGCCAGGCAAGGGAGAGGACGGAGACTTCGGCGCCGGCCGCTGAGGTGCCGAAAAACCGCGGCAAGCTGTCCTTCAAGCAGAAGTTCGCGCTGGAGAACCTTCCGAAGGACATCGCCAAGGCCGAGGCCGAGGTTGCCGCCCGGGAGAAGCGAATGGCGGATCCCGACCTTTTCACGAAAGATCCGGCAGCCTTCACCGCGCTGGCTTCTGAACTGGAGGCGCTACGCAAGCGGCTCGCAGAGATGGAGGAGGAATGGTTCAAGCTTGAAATGCTGCGCGAGGAGTTGGAGGGCTGACGTTAACCATCTGTTATCCATGAAACCCACTCGAAACCCGTCAACCTGTCACAATGCGGAACAATGACGGCAGGTGGTCGTTCGGGTGGCAGTATCGATGCGGCACGGCCGGGATCGGTACGAAGCGGCACCGAACCATCAGGAGCATCCGATGCTGACAAGTGTAACGAGTGGTTGGCAGACCCCGGTCTCTGAGGAACATCGCGTCCTGATCGTGGAAGACGAGTTTCTCATCGCCTTGGACGTGGCCGATACGGTCGAAGCCATGGGCTTGAAGGTCGCCGGCCTCGCCAATGGCCGCAACCCCGCTCTCGCACTCGCCCAGTCTGCAGACATTGCCCTTGTCGATGTCAATCTGGCTGACGGCAAGACTGGACCGTCAATAGGCCGCGAGCTTGCCGAGAAATATGGCGTTGCCGTCATCTTCATGACTGCCAATCCTGAAGAGATCGAAGCCGGCAGCCATGGACCGCTCGGGGTGCTGACGAAGCCGGTAATGCCGCATGTGATCGAGCAGACGATCGGCTATATCCTTGCAGGCCGAACGGGAGGTTATGCCGAGCTCCCGCGCGAGCTTCGCGTCCTTCAAAGCGCCCACTGACGCTCATTGAGCAACCATGGACGGCGCTTGCCAAGCGCCGGATCGATCGCTACATCTCTGACCGATCTAACGGGGTGCCACTTCGTGGCTGAGAGGCTTTCGCCAACCCGCAGAACCTGATCCGGTTAACACCGGCGGAGGGATTAGACGGCGTCCATCAGCCCCTCGTCCTTTCTGCCAAAGAGGAGGCATTGATGCGGCTCTCGGCACTTTCGCTTATCATCGCGGCGATGACCGCTTCGACGCCGACCATGGCTCAGGAGCGCAGCCTGACCGTCTACACCTATGAGAGCTTCACCGCCGAGTGGGGGCCGGGGCCAAGGGTCAAGGAAGAGTTCGAGAAATCATGCGCCTGCCGCGTCAACTTCGTGGCGGTCGCGGATGGCGTCGCACTTCTTTCGCGGTTGAAGCTGGAAGGCGAGAATAACGAAGCTGACATCGTTCTCGGTCTCGACACCAATCTTGCCTATGAAGCCAAGGCCACTGGCCTGTTCGAAAGGCATGGACTGGATACAAGTCCCATCAGCGTGCCGGGCGGGTACGGAGACGACGTCTTCATCCCCTATGACTACGGACATTTCGCCATCATATACGACACGCAATCGGTCGACAGGCCGCCGGCCAGCCTGAAGGATCTGGTCGAGGGCGACCCTTCAGAAAAGATCGTCATCCAGGATCCGAGAACCTCCACCCCAGGCCTTGGCCTGCTTTTGTGGATGAAGTCGGTTTACGGCGAGGAGGCCGAAGCGGCGTGGGCAAAGCTTCGTCGACGCATCCTGACGGTCACGCCGGGTTGGTCGGAAGCCTACGGATTGTTCACCAAGGGAGAGGTCCCCATAGTTCTCTCCTATACCACCTCCCCTGCCTATCACATGGTGGCCGAAGATATTGATCGCTACCAGGCAGCGCCCTTCTCGGAAGGCCATTATATCCAGATCGAGGTCGCAGGTCTGTTGCGGACATCGGAGAACAAGGACCTGGCGCGCCAGTTTCTCGAATTCATGATGTCACCGGCCTTCCAAGACATCATACCGACCACCAACTGGATGATGCCGGCCGCTCAGACGAGCGAGCCCTTGCCGGAAGCGTTCGACCGCCTCGTCCAGCCGGAAAAGACCTTCCTCATGGACTCTGCGGACGTGGCGAGAAACCGGCAGGCCTGGATCGATGAGTGGCTGGCGGCGATGAGCGGACGCTAAAGCTCAATGCTGACGAGACGGGAGCAGCAAACTGCAATCGGTGGAGGTATCGTCACCTTCGCAAGCGTCGCTGCCTTCATCGGTCTTGCCACCTATTCCCTCCTTGCCGCGGCGCCAGACGCTGGCGGCGAGGCACTTTGGACAGCCTACACGGCGCGCGTGCTGCGGTTCACGCTTCTTCAGGCAGGGCTCTCCACTTTGCTGTCTATCGGCCTGGCGATTCCGGTCGCATTGGCGCTGGCGCGGCGGCCGCACCTCCCGGGCAGGCTCTGGATCCTGCGGCTGATGGCGCTGCCAATGGGTCTGCCCGCACTCGTCGCTGCCCTTGGCCTCATTACGATCTGGGGGAGGCAAGGACTGGTCAATTCGCTTCTCCTGCGCGGCGGACTCGACGAGCCGGTCAGCATCTACGGTCTGGGCGGCATCCTGCTCGCACACGTCTTCTTCAACCTGCCTCTCGCATGCCGCCTGATGGTGGCCTCGCTCGATAGGTTGCCGGGCGAATACTGGATGCTGGCCGCGCAGCTGGGCATGCAGCCCGTCGCCATCTTCCGGCTGATCGAGTGGCCGGTCCTCTTGCGGGTCCTGCCAGGCATCGCCGGCCTGATCTTCATGCTTTGCGCGACGAGCTTCACGCTCGTCCTGGTGCTGGGCGGAGGTCCGGCTGCGACAACCCTTGAAGTTGCGATCTACCAGTCACTGCGCTTCGATTTTGATCCTGCCCGTGCAGTTGGACTGTCACTGCTGCAGATCGGGCTGACGGCCATGCTCCTGATCATCCTGTCCCGGCTGCCTGTGACTGACGACCGATCGGGGAAAAGCGGGTACCGCGTTCGGCGCTTCGACGGCAAAGGAGCCGCGGCGCGGGCATGGGACACTCTGGTCATCGCCGTCGCCACAGCTTTCGTCCTGATGCCACTGCTCGCCGTTCTTCGGGCGGGGATCCAGGCAGACCTCCCGCGCCTCGTGGCGAGCGACGCCTTCCAGCGGGCGCTGGCAACGAGCATGCTGATCGCGCTGTCCTCAGGCCTGCTGGCGGTGATGGCATCGGTCAGGCTCATCGATGCGCGCCTGGCGATTGCCGACCGGAAGAATGCCGGCGTCCTCTTGCGCGGCTTTTCTTCCACCCTGGATGCCGCCTCCTTCCTCGTTCTCCTTGTCCCCCCGGTCGTGCTTGGGACGGGCTGGTTCCTGCTTCTGAGGCTTTCGGGCTCGGCATCGCTATTGGTCGGGTGGATTGTTGTTGCGATCAACGCGCTGATGGCAATCCCCTTCGTCATCAGGGTGTTGGAGCCGGCGATGAAGGAGCACCGCGACAGTTCCGTACGACTGGCAGCAAGTCTGGGGATCGGCGGCTGGACCCGCTTCTGGCGCATCGACCGACCGGTTCTGACGCGGCCGACGCTCCTCGCTTTTTCGTTTGCGATGTCGCTCTCCCTTGGAGATCTGGGAGCTGTCGCGCTCTTTGCTTCCAACGACTTCGTAACCCTGCCCTGGCTCCTCTACAGCAGCCTTTCCAGCTATCGTACGCAGGATGCCGATGGCTTGGCGATTCTGCTTGCCGCGGCATGCCTTCTGCTGACGATGATCGGCACGTCGGGCCGGCGAATGAACGGAACACATCATGCCCATCGATGACGATGCGCCGGAAATCCGCCTGGACCGCGTCGATTTGACCCTGGGAAGCACACGCTTCCACCTGGACTGCGACATTCCGCCCGGAGCGATCACAGCGGTTGCCGGACCGTCCGGTGCAGGCAAGTCCACCCTCCTGAACTTGGTCGCGGGCTTTGAGGTCCCCGACAGCGGTCGCGTCCTCTTTAACGGTCAGGATCTGACGTTGCAGCATCCATCGGAACGACCCGTTTCGCTGATCTTCCAGAACAACAATCTCTTCGGGCACCTTGACGTCTTTACCAACGTGGCGCTCGGGATCAATCCGTCCCTTCGCAGACTGACCGTAGGGGAGAGACAGGCCGTCCTCTCCGCACTTGATCGAGTCGGGCTCGGCGGGATGGAGCGCCGGTTGCCACGGACGCTTTCCGGAGGCGAGCAGCAACGCGTGGCCTTCGCTCGCACTCTCGTTCGCCAGAAACCGGTCCTTTTGATGGATGAACCCTTTGCGGCGCTTGATCCGGGGCTGCGGCAGAGCATGGCAGGCCTTTTATCGGAACTGCACCGAGAAACGAAAAGCACGGTCATCCTGGTGACGCACGACCGGGACGAACTGCGACGCCTAGCGACCCATGTGATCTTCATGAACGAAGGAATTGTTCTCGTGAGCGCTCCAGTGGAAGAATTCCTCCGGCGAAGCGACATCCCCGCCGTCGTTCAATTCCTCGCCAGCTGACGCCTGTGCCACAATTTGGTCGTGGCACGGTGGCATCGCAGCAACAGCGTCTTTCTGCTTTGGCCGCCACAGGCGATCTGAACAAGAAGCACTATATTGGCTGAGGGAAAATCGCTAAGCCGACGACAGGAACGGCCGGCCTTGTTTACGGTGGGGCATACCCGACGGATGATCGGGAAGCGGGTCTGGATAATGACGAAGCCGAGATTGCTGACGATGATGCGTGAAGGGGCGACGCCCCGCCGAGCCGGTACTGCGCGTGCGGCGAGGCATCTCGCTCTTCTGCTCGCAGGGGCTACAGCGCTCTCCGGCTGCCAGTCGATTCTTGACCAGGCTTACCAGCCGAATGTCGCCCCCTCGGAGAACCCGCAGATTGTCGACGAGGTCCAGAAGAACGACCCGCGGGCGCAGATGGGGGCGCGGGAACATCCAAGGATCGTCGCGAGCTATGGCGGAGAATATCACGATGCCAAGACCGAGAAGCTGGTCGCCCGCATTGCCGGAGCGTTGACTGCCGTCTCGGAAAACCCCTCGCAGTCCTATCGCATCACCATCCTGAACTCACCGGCGATCAATGCTTTCGCCCTCCCGGGCGGCTATCTTTACGTGACGCGCGGACTGCTCGCACTCGCCAATGACGCCTCGGAAGTGGCGGCCGTTCTTTCTCACGAAATGGCCCATGTCACCGCCAATCACGGAATCGAGCGTCAGAAGCGTGAGGAAGCGGAGGTAATTGCCAGCCGCGTGGTGGCGGAAGTCCTGTCCAGCGACTTGGCCGGCAAGCAGGCGCTGGCACGCGGGAAACTTCGCCTCGCGGCCTTTTCGCGGCAGCAGGAATTGCAAGCCGATGTCATCGGTGTCCGGATGCTGGGGGAAGCGGGCTATGACCCTTATGCTGCACCCCGGTTCCTCGACTCCATGGCGGCCTATGCGCGCTTCTCTTCGGTCGATCCGGACAGCGATCAGAGCCTGGACTTCCTGTCGAGCCACCCGAATGCGCCCCAGCGGGTCGACCTCGCCCGTCGTCACGCTCGCGCACAAGGCATGGAAGGCACCGTCGGCGACCGCGGCCGGGACTACTATCTGGCGGGCATCGACGGGCTTCTCTTCGGTGACAGCCCGGAAGAGGGCTTCGTTCGCGGACAGACATTCCTGCACGGGAGCCTCGGCATACGCTTTGAGGTGCCGAAGGATTTCCAGATAGACAACAAGGTGGATGCCGTCCTTGCAACGGGCCCCGGCGAGACCGCAATCCGTTTCGATGGCGTCGATGCCGGTGACACGACCAGCCTGACCAACTACCTCACCAGCGGCTGGGTCGCGGGTCTCAAGCCGGAAACGGTTCGGATGACCAGCGTCAACGGTCTTCCGGCAGCCACCGCCCGCGCCTCGGCGGAGCGTTGGGATTTCGACGTCACCGTCATCCGGATCGACGACCAGATCTTTCGATTCCTCACCGCTGTTCCGAAGGGCAGCCCGGCACTGGAAACGGTTTCCACCGTGCTGAAGTCAAGCTTCAGGAAGATGACGCCACAGGAAGTCGCGTTCCTCAAACCATTGCGTGTGAGGGTGGTAACCGCAGGCCCGCAGGATACGCTTGCGACTCTGGCGGCGCGAATGATGGGAACAGACCGGAAGCTGGACCTCTTCCGGGTGCTCAACGCACTCCCGGCTGGCGCTGCAGTCTCGCCGGGTCAGCGATTCAAAATCGTCTCGGAATGACCGCGGGCAGCTTAGCAAGCTGCCATCTGGGGGTTCGCGGAGACCAACGCCGACTTCAGCTTTTCCATGGCGCGGCTTTCGATTTGGCGCACTCGTTCCTTGGAAATGCCGAGTTCAGCACCAAGCGCCTCAAGCGTCGCTCCCTCGTCCGTCAAACGGCGAGCCCGGATGATCTTCTTCTCGCGGTCATTCAGCTTGGTGAGAGCTCCGTGTAGCCAACGCATGCGCCGCTCCCCGTCAATCATGCCGGAGACTTGTTCATCGGGAAGGGGCTCGCCGCTTGCGAGCATGTCCAGCCGCTCGCCGCTATCCGCATCGCCGGCTATGGAGGGGGCCTGCAGTGAGGCGTCGTTGCCGGATAGGCGGGCGTCCATAGTCTGAACGTCTGCGACGCTTACGCCGAGCGCAACAGCAATTTCCTCATGGATAGCCCGCGATGTAAGGTTGCTGTCGCCCCGTGCGAGCTTCGCACGCAGTCGGCGGAGGTTGAAGAACAGCGCCTTCTGGGCAGAGCTCGTGCCGCCGCGGACGATTGACCAGTTGCGAAGGATATAGTCCTGCATCGAGGCGCGAATCCACCAGCTGGCATAGGTAGAGAACCGGACATCGCGAGCCGGTTCGAAGCGGGCTGCCGCCTCCAGAAGCCCGACATAACCTTCCTGAACGAGATCACTCATCGGCAGGCCGAAGCCGCGGAATTTGGAAGCCATGGCGATGACGAGCCGCATATGGGCAAGGGCAATCTGATTGCGAGCATCCTGGTCCTGGTCATCCTTCCACCGGACCGCGAGATTGCGCTCCTCGTCTCTGGCCAGATAGGGAGCTGACATTGCAATCTTGATCATATTGCGGTCCGCAGACATGGCTTTCATCGTGTCTTCTCCGTGACGTTGGCTGGCTTCGACAAGAATGACAGTCAGATGGTGCCGCGGCCGCCGCCACGAATTACCCACTCCGCCTTCCTCGTCCCCTCTTCGTTCCCAAGAGGCCTTGCCATCTCGCGGCTGGCCCCTATTTCCTCTTTGTAGGAGCGGTTCTTGAAGCGTCTTGCAGGCGCGACAGTTGTCGCCGTTCCGGCGGGTTAACGTCCTGCGCGAAAAAAAGTTCCAATAAAAAAAACCCGGCGCAAAGGCCGGGTTTCTTGTAGTTACGATGCAGCCGAAGCTTATGCGGCTTCGTCCTGGGACTCTTCTTCCTCGACGACCTTGCCCCGCTTCGGGCCCTTGGCGAGGTTTACCTCGACCAGACGGACCGCTTCTGTGTCGGACATCTTGTTGACCGCTGCAATCTCCCGCGCCATCCGATCGAGGGCAGCTTCATAGAGCTGGCGCTCCGAATAGGATTGTTCCGGCTGGTTCTCCGCGCGGTAAAGGTCACGCACGACCTCCGCGATGGAGATCAGGTCTCCGGAGTTGATCTTTGCGTCATACTCCTGGGCGCGACGCGACCACATGGTGCGCTTTACGCGGGCCTTGCCCTGGACCACCTTGAGCGCCCGCTCGACAAAGTCAGTCTCGGAGAGCTTGCGCATGCCGATGCTGACGGCCTTAGCCACTGGCACCTTGAGCCGCATCTTGTCCTTCTCGAAATCGATCACGAAAAGCTCGAGCTTCATGCCCGCCACTTCCTGCTCTTCGATGGCGGTAATCATACCTACGCCATGTGCCGGGTAAACGATCGCTTCACCGGTCTTGAAGCCCTGGCGTGCCGAAGATTTTTTCTGCTGGGTCGTCATACGTTTCACAAACTCCCTGTTACGCACCCGGTGTACGACCGGGGCCGGGTCAGGCAGGCCCGGATGAGACGGGGGAAACCGTCGGGTCACTCGATACTGGTCCGACCAACGTGCGCGAAAAGAACCTCCACTGCGATAAACGACGACAAACACATTATGGGAATGTCACGGAAACCGCGTCGGATGATCTGTAACTTTCGTGATGTTTTTTGGGCACGCTTGTGCCGCTCGTGGAACAGTGATCCCTGTCTACCACAAAAAAGTGCGGAAATCAATTATTTGCTTTTATGCGCGCCGTGGCGGCACGCTGACCTAGCTGCCCAAATGACAGGCACACCGACTGCGCGGCACCAGCTTCAGTCGCCCTTTCCAGGCTCCGGCGAGAAATACTGGTCGAACTTGCCAGCAACTCCATCCATTTCCTTGGCCTCTGGCATCGGCTCGCGCTTCACCGTGATGTTCGGCCAGATCTGGGCGTATTCGGCATTCACCTTCAGCCACTTGTCGAGACCAGGCTCGGTATCGGGCTTGATGGCCTCAGCCGGGCATTCAGGTTCGCAGACTCCGCAATCGATGCATTCGTCCGGATGAATGACGAGGAAGTTCTCGCCCTCATAGAAACAGTCGACGGGGCAAACCTCCACGCAATCGGTATATTTGCAGCGAACACAGTTGTCAGTCACCACGTAGGTCATGCAGCACTCCAGAATTGCGATCTGGCGGGCTCGGCCTCGGGAGATTGGCCGCTCGCCGGCACAGACGAGAGGCCATCGCGGCCTTTGCGGCCACCCCGGCGCAACCCCTGCGCGTCGGTCTGTGAGGTAAGACCTTTCCCGACGCTTAGCAAGGATAAACCTTCTCCGGAAACGGATCAGGGAGGAGCATTATTCTCCCTGGTGTGCGGCCGCTCGCGCAATGCCGATACGCCCGATACTCACGGTCGAGGACGCCTCTGGGCGCGCTCGAAAGGCGTCAGCGGCCTCTGTGGGCCGAGGGTCTCGGAAATGTCGGAATAGAGGAGCCGCGCCTCCGCGAACGGCCCGCGACGATCGCCGCCGTCGCGCACGAGCAGCAGGACGTCGCGCCGCTCCATTGCAAGCCCGACCCTGTCTCCGGGACGAACGAGGCAGCCAGGCTGGACAACCGTTTCGCCGTTCAAGGTCACTGCGCCTGCGGCGATCAGCGATTGGGCGAACGAGCGCGACTTCACCATGCGCGTGAAGAAGAGCCACTTGTCGATGCGCTGGCGCGAACCTTCCCGAGGACCTTCTTCGTCCATGGCAGCCTACTTCTTCATCTGTTCCTTCAGCGCGGCCAGCTTGGCGAAGGGTGAATCCGGATCCACCGGCTTCTCCTTGCGCGGCGGCTTCGCCTCAAACCGCGCGGGCTGCGGCCCTTTGCCGCGGTCGGGGCGCTCACCCCGCTCAGGGCGGTTACCACGGCCAGGCTTGCCGTCCGGACGACGATTGGAGCGTCCCGGCCCCTTGGCCTCCCGCTCACCCTGTCCGCGGCCCTCGCCACGCTGCTCATCGCGGCCGTGACGACGCTCTCCCTGTTGCGGGCGGCCTGGACGCTGGTTCTCGTTGCGTCCCGCTGGACGCCATAGCAGTACAGGCTTCGGAGCCTCGGGCTCGGCTGCAGCAGCCGCTTCGCCTTCGTTAGCTTCGGCAGCGGCGGCTTCAGGCTCCGCCACTGCACCTTCGACGGGCGCTTCAGTGACTGGTTCATTACCGGGAGACGCGCTTTCATCGGCAGCATCCTCGGTCTTTTCAGCAGTTTCCGCCTGCGCCTCTGCCGTAGCTTCCGATGCCGGAGCGGGATCCTGTGCCGCCAGGAACGATGCCGCCTCTTCTGCAGTCACGGTATCGGCGCGATAGCCGAGACCCTTTAGGATTTCCTCCATGTCATCAGGGGTTGCTCCCAGGATGGAGAGCATCGATGTTGTCGTCATGAAGCGGCGCCCGTCATACGCGCCCTCCGGACGGGGTGATGTGCCGGGCTTCCACTGCAGGAGCGGACGTATGAGGTCCGCCAGACGCTCCAGAATGTCCACGCGCACGGCACGCTTGCCGAGGAAGCGAAAGCCGGCGAGCTTGTAGAAGGTGCGCTCGAAGCCAGGATCGGCAACAACGGATGTCCGGCCGGCAGCCAGTGCCGGAATGAGTTCGCCGTAGCCCGGCTTGTCCAAGCCGTCGTTCTTGAGCGCCCAGAGCAGGGTAATGAGTTCTGCCGGGGCTGGCTTCAGGAGCGCCGGCATGAAGATATGATACGCGCCGAAGCGGATGCCGTAGCGGCGCATGGAAGCGCGGGCGTCCTGGTCGAGCGACTTCACGTCGTCCGCGACATCACGGCGGAACATGACGCCGAGGTTTTCGACCAGCTGGAACGCAAGTCCCTTGGCAAGGCCCTGAAGGTCTTCGGCACGGGAGAGATCATCGAGTGGCTTAAGCACAGTCGCGATATGATGGTTCACGAACCGCTCGATTCGAGCGAGGACATGATCGCGTGCATTGCCGGTCAGTTGCTCATCGGAAAGCAGGATGACGCGCGGCCGCATCACATGATCGCTCGCCGCAAGGCGCGCAACCGGATCACCCAGCCAGCGGACGAAGCCATCCGAGCCGATCGCAAGATCGCTATTGCCGGACGCGAAAAGGCGTGCCGCCCGCGCCTCGAACTCGAGCGCCAGAGCCTTCTGTGCCGCCGCCTGGACAGCCCTCGCATCGGGACCTTCAGCACCCGATACCGGCGTAAACCGGAATCCAGCCAACTGCCCGACGTGATGTCCCTCTACGAAGACATCGCCATTCACACTGATTTCTGCTTCCAGCATCGCATTCTCTCTCAGGCGCCTCATGAGCACAGATGTCCTGCGGTCAACAAAGCGTTTCGTCAACCGTTCATGTAGCGCGTCCGACAGCCTGTCCTCAATTTCCCTGGTCTTTTCTTGCCAGTGTGTCGGATCAGTCAGCCAGCCCGGCCGGTTCGACACGTAAGTCCACGTGCGGATCTGCGCGATCCGCGCCGACAAGGTATCGATTTCACCATCCGTGCGGTCAGCGCGCTTCACCTGCTCGGCCATGAATTCCTCATTCACGGTTCCGCGACGCACAAGATCGAAGAAAAGAGTCGAAATGAGGTCCGCATGCTGCGCCGGCGCAATTCGACGGTAGTCCGGGAGCGCGCAAGCCTCCCAGAGCTTTTCGACCCGCGCCGGCGTCGTGGAGATATCCAGGATCTCGGGATAGCGGCAGAGGTGCTCCAGAGCCCGGCTGTCGGTGGCGGGCAGGGCGCGGGTGAGGCCAGGAACAGTGGGAGCCACTTCCAGGCTTTCACGCAGATCCCGGAGCGACGAAAAGTCGAGCGCCTTCGACCGCCACTGCAGGACTTTGACCTCCTGGAACTCATGGCTCTCGATCCGCTCGACAAGCTCGTCGTCGAGCGGCGGGACCTGACCTGTCACGCCGAACGTGCCATCACGGAGATGGCGGCCGGCTCGGCCGGCTATCTGGCCCATCTCACCGGGCGTGAGATGCCTGAACTGAAAACCGTCGAACTTGCGGTCCTGGGCGAAGGCAACATGATCGACATCCAGATTGAGGCCCATGCCGATGGCATCGGTCGCCACCAGATATTCGACATCACCTTCCTGGTAGAGCCCGACCTGGGCGTTGCGGGTGCGCGGGCTGAGCGCCCCGAGAACGACCGCGGCGCCACCCCGCTGACGGCGTATCAGTTCGGCAATCGCGTAAACCTCGTCGGCCGAGAACGCCACGATGGCCGATCGCTGCGGGAGCCGGGTGATCTTTTTCTGGCCCGCATAGAAAAGTTGCGACATCCGTGGGCGCTCGACGATCGTGATGCCGGGCAGGATGCGTTCCAGGATCGGCCGCATCGTGCCGGCGCCGAGAAGCAGCGTCTCCTCGCGACCTCGCAGATGCAGGATGCGATCGGTGAAGATGTGCCCGCGCTCGAGATCCGCAGCCAGCTGCACCTCATCGATCGCGACGAATGCAGCGTTTGTTTCCCGCGGCATCGCTTCGACGGTACAGACAGAAAACCGGGCATTCGGCGGGCTGATCTTTTCCTCGCCGGTCACCAGGGCGACAGCGTTCGTCCCCACCTTCTCCACCACGCGTGTGTAGACTTCGCGGGCGAGAAGTCTCAGTGGCAGACCGATCACGCCGCTGCCGTGGGCCACCATCCGTTCGATCGCATAGTGGGTCTTGCCGGTATTGGTGGGGCCGAGGACGGCGGTAACACCGCGGCCGCTGAGGATCATGGGATGGAAATTCAAATCCGTATCCGTACATGGTGAGTGCCGGAGCACGCGTCACCAGCGCCCCAGACATGGCAATCGCGAGCCGGCATGGCAAGACGCCAGCGTGCCTGTCCCGCTGTTTTGCAAGGTCGTCATGAACAAAGCGGAACAAATTGGCGACGAATCGCTGACTCGCTCGGATGCTGTTATGTTCTCACGCTGCTTATGGCCGCGTGTGCGTTCCTCGCGCCGGTCTGGAACAAATTGCTTTCCCGCCCATTGATGCCTCGGAACAAAACGGTAGAAGATGCGTTTGTTCCCGCATCCTGAATGTTGGATCGGAGAATAGCATGCTCGGTACGGTGTTGCTGGTAATCCTGATACTGCTCCTGATTGGCGCTTTGCCGAATTGGGGTTACAGCCGCGGCTGGGGCTACGGACCGTCAGGAGGTCTCGGGCTCATCCTGGTCATCGTCATAATCCTCCTGCTCATGGGCAGGATCTAGTAAAGCGTCGTCAAATCGGGAAGGAAAAATCATGAAGAAGATCTTGCTCGCCGCCGCCCTCATCGGCTCTCTCGCATCCTGCACGTCCACGGAACGCGGCACGGCCATCGGTGCCGGTACGGGCGCTGTTGTCGGCGGCCTTGCAACGAACAGCTGGGGTGGCGCAGCGGTCGGCGCGGTCGCAGGCGGCGCGGTCGGCGCGCTGGTGGGCGCATCCCAAGAGCGCTCGGGCTACTGCGTCTATCGGGATCGCTACGGCCGGACCTACGAAGCACGCTGCCGCTAACTGGCACCTTCTGGAAAAAAAAGCGGCGTCGGTTACCCGGCGCCGCTTTTCGTTTTGCCTGCCAGGCGGGTATCAGGCGAAGTATTGCCCCCCATTCACGGTCATGGTCGATCCCGTAATGAAACCTGCGTCGTCTGACGCGAGGAAGACCACGCAACGGGCGATTTCCTCCGGTTCGCCCAGTCGGCCAACCGGAATCTGCGGGATGATCCGCTCGTTCAGGACCTTTTCCGGTACTGCTTTCACCATGTCAGTGCCGATATAGCCTGGGCAGATGGCGTTGACGGTGATGTTCTTGGCAGCCCCTTCCTGCGCGAGCGCCTTCGTGAAGCCGAGATCGCCTGCCTTCGCGGCGGAGTAGTTGACCTGACCCATCTGTCCCTTCTGGCCGTTGATCGACGAGATGTTAATGATGCGTCCGAACCCGCGATCACGCATGCCGCCCCAGACCTGATGGGTCATGTTGAACAAGCCGGTGAGGTTCGTGCCGATGACCTCGTTCCACTGCTCGGGCGTCATTTTGTGGAACATCCCGTCGCGCGTAATCCCAGCATTGTTGACGAGGACTTCGACCGGACCGATCTCAGCCTCGATGCGGGCGACACCGTCCGCACATTCCTGATAGTTGGACACGTCCCATTTGAAGGCGGGGATACCAGTCTCTTCGCCGAAGGCCTTCGCCTTCTCCTCGTTTCCCGCAAAACTGGCGGCAACGCGAAATCCGGCGGCGGCAAGCGCGACCGATATGGCTGCTCCTATCCCGCGCGTTCCCCCCGTAACCAATGCAACTTTACTCATGCAGCTCTCCTCCGTTGCACCTTCAAGCAGCCCTCGCGAGCCCGCGCAGAATTAGTCAGACCGGCCGCCGCGTCGGTTGCGGCAGCCGTCGCCCGTCACATCGCCTCCAGGCACATGGCAACACCCATGCCGCCCCCGATGCAGAGCGTGGCCAGGCCCTTGCGGACGCCACGCCGCTTCATCTCGAAGACAAGCGTATTGAGAATGCGCGCACCCGAGGCGCCGATCGGATGACCGATCGCGATGGCGCCGCCGTTGACATTGACGATTGCCGTATCCCAACCGAGTTCCTTGTTGACGGCGCAAGCCTGGGCAGCGAAAGCCTCGTTCGCCTCAACCAGGTCCAGGTCCTGCGGCTTCCACCCTGCCTTCTCCAGCGCTCTCCTCGAGGATGGAATGGGTCCCGTCCCCATGATCTGCGGATCGACGCCGGCCGTCGCCCAGGAGACGATCCGCACGAGCGGCTGGATACCTCTGCGGCTCGCCTCCTCTTCCGTCATCAGGACGGCAGCGGCGGCACCATCATTGATACCAGAGGCATTGCCGGCGGTCACCGTACCCTCCTTGTCGAAGGCCGGGCGAAGCTTCGCCATGTTGTCGAGGGTTGCTCCGGCGCGGATGTACTCGTCGGTATCGACCGTAACATCGCCCTTGCGCCCCTTAACCACGAAGGGAACGATCTCATCCTTGAACCGTCCGGCAGCCTGGGCGGCTTCCGCCTTGTTCTGCGACTGGACGGCGAACTGGTCCTGCTCGTCGCGCGACAACTGCCACTGACGGGCGACGTTCTCGGCCGTGATCCCCATGTGATAGCCATAGAAGGCGTCGGTCAGGCCGTCCTTGATCATCGTGTCGATCATCTTCATGTCGCCCATCTTCACGCCGTTGCGCAGATGGGCGCAGTGCGGCGCCATCGACATGGATTCCTGCCCACCGGCGACGACGATCCTGGCATCTCCGAGAGCGATCTGCTGCATGCCGAGCGCGACGGCGCGAAGACCTGAGCCGCAGAGCTGGTTGACGCCCCAGGCGGTCGCCTCCTGGGGGACGCCTGCCTTCATCGCAGCCTGGCGTGCAGGGTTCTGGCCCTCACCTGCAGGCAGAACCTGACCGAGAATGACTTCGTCCACTTCGGCGGCATCGACCTTGGCGCGATCGAGAGCGCCCTTGATCACGGCGGCTCCCAGTTCATGCGCCGGCACGTTTGCGAACGCGCCGTTGAACGAGCCAACGGCGGTGCGGGCAGCCGAGGCGATTACGATGGAAGGGTTGGTCACGGACGTCTCCTCGTCATTTCCATTTTGCTGAAACAGTGACAAAGCTTCGATACGAAGTCAAACAGGCTTACCTGCAACTTTGATCGGATGAAGAGTTGACGTTTGACAGCTTGTTTTTGCGCAGCAAACCGCCTCCCCGCGGCGCACAAAAACACGTTGTCAGGCTGCTTCGTTTGGGCTTACATTTGCCCGGGGAGAGCTCTTCCGGCAGGAGCTTGGACGGAGCGAGGAGATGAGAATGGCCAAGACCGAAGGCGACACCGTCATCAAGAAATACGCCAACCGGCGTCTCTACAATACCGGCACCAGCACCTACGTGACGCTGGAAGACCTCGCGAAGATGGTCAAGAAGGGCGAGGAGTTCACCGTCCAGGACGCCAAGACGGGAGAGGATATCACCCACTCGGTGCTGACCCAGATCATCTTCGAGCAGGAGTCCAAGACGGGCAATACCCTTTTGCCGATCTCCTTCCTGCGCCAGTTGATCTCCTACTATGGCGACCAGATGCAGATGGTCGTACCGACATTCCTCGAGCACTCGATGCAGGCCTTCACCGATCAGCAGGCGCAGATGCGCGAACAGATGACGCGTGCCTTGGGGGAAAGCCCGCTTACCAAGAACCTCCAGGCACCAATGCAACTGATGGAAGAGCAGGTTCGGCGGAATACGGAGATGTTCCGCCAGGCGATGCAGATGTTCTCGCCCTTCGGCAGCGATGCGGCAGGGAGCGCTTCCAAAAAATCCGAATCTAAGGATCTGGAGGAACTGAAGGAGCAACTTCGGAACCTGCAGAGCAGACTGGACAAGCTCTGATCCTGCGAAAAACGCATCTTTCGCGCAACGAAAAAAGGCCGGATTGACCGGCCTCTTTTACGAATAGATCGGGAAGAAAACGCTTATGCGCTTTCCTTCGGCGTCAGAACCTGGCGACCGCGATACATGCCGGTCTTGAGGTCGATGTGATGCGGGCGGCGAAGCTCGCCGGAATTCTTGTCTTCGACATAGGTCGAGGCCTTCAGCGCGTCGGCCGAACGGCGCATACCGCGTTTCGACGGGCTTGTTTTTCTCTTCGGTACAGCCATTCTCGCTACTCCACTTCGTGCAAGGCATGTCGTCGGCCGGAACTCTAGCCGAACTGGACATCCCTCAATCTCGGAAATTGGGCCGGCTTATACATGCTGATCGCCAGCTTGACCAGTCCCTGTCGCAAAATTTCCGTCAAGCGTCTCAAGCTTCGTCTTCCGGAACGATCCAGGTCTCCTCTAGGGCGCCTTCGCACCATCGGATCCAGGCAGGATGAGACTTCACCGCCTCCATGTAGGCCAGCACCTCCGCGTCTCGCACCAGGTCATAGACGTCGAAACGATTGACCACCGGTGCAAACATCGCGTCCGCTGCCGAAAACGGCCCGAAAAGATAGGGCCCGCCCGACTTCTCGCAGCATTCCTTCCAGATCGCCGAGATCCGTTCGACATCCACCATGACGCCGTCGGGAAGAGAAATTCTTCGTTTCTCGCGGCGGATGTTCATCGGGCAGGCGCCGCGCAGCGCCCTGAAGCCCGAGAGCATCTCTGCCGAGATCGATCGCGCCACGGCCCGGTCATCGCGCCGGGCCGGCCACAGAGCCCGGTCCGGAAACAGCTCGGCCGCATACTCTATGATGGCGAGCGACTCCCATATCCGCAGCGGTCCATGATGAAGGACCGGAACGCGTCCCGTTGGCGAAATGTCGCGAAACAGAGGGTTTCCGGCAGGGAAGTCGAACGGGATCAGATGCTCCCTGAAGGGGACACCGGCCGCCGTCAGGGCGATCCATGGCCGAAACGACCAGGAGGAATAGTTCTTGTTTCCGATATAAAGGGTAAGCTCTTCCATGGGGGTCCTCCGTGCGGCTCACAAAGCCTAGCGGCCATCAGCAGCCGCGACCAATGAAAAGCCTGAACCTCATTCATAAATGCAGGTGATGTAATCGCCTGCATTCCGCGCCCTCCGCTCCACGACCCCCGCGATGCGCCGCATGCCGGGGCCCGGCTTGCCGGCAACTCGGGTGATCGGGTTGGGGAGTGCTGCCGCGAGCAGTGCAGCCTGCCCGCGCGTCAGCTCGCCGGCCGGCACGCCGAAATGGTGTTGTGCGGCAGCCTCCGCTCCGTAGATGCCCGGGCCCCATTCGGCGACATTGAGGTAGATCTCCATCGTCCTCGGCTTCGACCAGACAAAGTCGGCGGCGATCGCCAGCGGCATCTCCAGGGCCTTGCGAACGAAGGAGCGGCCATTCCACAAGAACAGGTTCTTGACGGTTTGCATGGGGATGGTGCTCGCACCGCGGGTTGTCTCGCCTTCGAGCGCCCCCTGCACGACCGCCTTCATCTCTCCCCAGTCGACACCGCCATGGCGGCAGAACTGCCCGTCCTCCGACATCATCACCGAGCGGACGAGATTGGGCGAAATGTCATCCAGGCTGACCCACCTGCGATCGTAGCCCTTCAGGGTCACGAGATCCGCCAGCATGAGCGTGGACACGGGATGCACGACCGGCGACGCATAGGCAAGAATGAGCACGTAGGGGACCGCCAATGCCACCAGTCCGATCAGGACAAGTCGGCGTAGAAAACGAGCGAGCGAGAGCTCTCTGCTACGATGCAAGCCTTCGCCTCCCTCTCCTGCCTGTTGCTCGGATCTCACAGCTGATTTCACCTCTTCATTCGGCCGCTTCTTAACGTTTGGTGCGGTCAAAGACCAGCAAATTGACCGATTGGCGTTTGCGGTGCCAAAGCCGAAGTTGAAGTCCGTCATGACCCGTGCCAAACAACCGAAATGACAATATCGACCGTTTCGTTTGAACAGCATCTGGGCGAGAGTGCCAAGCGGACGGAGGCCCTTCTCGCCTCCCTGCTCTCCGGCAACTGCCTGCCTGACGAGATCTCGCGCCCAGCGCCGCTGCTGGCGGCGATGCGGCATGGCACCCTGGATGGCGGCAAGCGGCTGCGGCCATTCCTCGTGCAGGAGAGCTCGGCGCTTCTTGGAGGCGACCCACAGGTCGCGGCGCGGGTAGGCTGTGCGCTGGAATGCGTGCATTGCTACTCGCTGATCCACGACGACCTGCCCTCGATGGACAATGACGACACGCGGCGCGGCAGGCCAACGGTCCACAGGGCCTTCGACGAAGCCTCCGCGATCCTGGCAGGGGACAGCCTGCTGACCTACGCCTTCGACATCATAGCCGCGCCGGAAACGAGGCTTGCCGACAGACAGAAGATCCAGCTCGTGCTGTCTCTGTCGCGGGCATCCGGCATGGGCGGCATGGCCGGTGGCCAGTCACTTGATCTGGCTGCCGAGAATTCGGCTCCCGACGAAGCCGAGATACAGACCCTGCAGGCCATGAAGACGGGTGCACTGTTGCGCTTTGCCTGCGAAGCGGGTGCCATCATCGCCGGCGCGGATATGGAAGATCGCCAGCGCCTCCGGACCTTCGGGCAGAAGATCGGGCTTGCTTACCAACTCGCGGACGACCTTCTTGACCTGAAGGCCGATGCGGCGACCATGGGCAAGGCAACCGGCAAGGACGCTGCCCGGGGCAAGGCAACGCTCGTGGCCTTGAAAGGTGCCGATTGGGCCGAGGAACGCCTCTCGGCCCTGACGGAGGAGGCTATCGGGCTGCTTGCCTATTTCGGCTCCCGGGCGACCACGCTGCAGCAGACGGCGCGGTTCATCGCAGAGCGCAAGAGCTGAGGACGGGAGAATGGGGACGTGATCGTCTATCTCCCGCAGATCTGGCCAGCTTATGTCGCCTATCTCGTTGCCGTCCTAAGTCCAGGCCCCGCAGTCTTCACCATCATCGGAACGGCCATCGCGCAAGGCAGAAAAGCGGGCCTGATTACCGCGCTCGGGATCAGTCTCGGCTCCGCCACATGGGCCATTTCCGCTGCCATGGGCATGGCCGCCCTGCTTCGCCACTATGCACTTGCCCTCGAGATCCTGAAGATTGCGGGCGGCCTCTATCTTCTCTATCTCGGCTGGAAGGCATTTCGCGCGGCAAGCCTGAAGGAAGAGGACCTGCCTTCGCTGGTGCGGAGTTCAGACCGCAGCTCGCGCCAACTCTTCCTGCGCGGCTACGCCATCCACGTGACCAATCCGAAGGCGATCTTCGCCTGGCTGGCCATCATCTCACTTGGGCTACCGCCGGGCGCGCCCGGCACCGCGATCGCCGTCATTATCGGCGGATGCCTGACCTCGGGCCTGCTGATCTTCACCGGCTATGCGATCCTGTTCTCGACATCGCAGGCGCTACGCGTCTACAGGGCCGCCCGCCGCTGGATCGAGGGCGCAATGTCTGCCGTCTACTGCTTTGCCGGACTGAAGCTCCTGACGAGCCGCCTGTGAGGCTCGCCAGGAATTTTCCTCAGCGGGTGATCGGCGCGATCAGCACTTCAACGCGGCGGTTCTGTGCCCGCCCTTCCGGCGTAGCATTCGAAGCTACCGGCTGCGACGGGCCGAAACCGAGGGTCGATATGCGGCGCTGGTCGACACCACGGCTTCCGAGGTAGTTTGCAACCGAAGCGGCACGCCGCTCGGACAGGCCCTGGTTGTGCGCAAGGCTGCCGGTCGAATCCGTATGGCCGTTGACGTCGATCAGAGTCCGGTTGAACTTGTTCAGCACGATCGCCACTGAATCTAGTGTCGGATAGAAAGGCGGGATCACCTGGTCCTGGTCCGTCGCGAAGGTAACGTTGGACGGCATGTTGAGAACGATGCGATCGCCCATGCGGGTCACGGAAACCCCGGTACCCTGCAACTGCGCACGCAGTTCCGCCTCCTGCTGGTCCATATAGTTACCGATGGCCCCGCCGGCGAGACCGCCCACTGCGGCGCCGATCAGCGCACCTTTCCCGTCACCGCCGACCGCAAGCCCGGTGAGGGCACCGAGACCGGCCCCTATGGCGGCTCCACCGGCGGTGTTGGAAACCTTCTGCTGACCCGTATAGGGATCGGTCGTGGTGCAGGCGGAAAGGTAGGTCGCGGCAAGCGCGACGAATGCAAGCTTCTTGATCATGCGAATCGAAGTCCCCGTCGTCTGTGATGAAAGGTCATTTACCACAGATTGCGGCGATTGCGGGACAGCCGCTTGTCATTCAGCAGCGGATCGCTGACCGAACCGCTGCTCGATATAATCGATGACCAGTCTTTCGAAATCCGCGGCGATGTCCGGCCCGCGCAGGGTCAGGGCCTTCCGACCGTCGATAAAGACCGGAGCGGCGGGAGTTTCCCCAGTGCCAGGCAGAGAAATCCCGATATCGGCATGCTTGCTTTCACCTGGACCGTTGACGATGCAGCCCATCACCGCAACGTTGAGCGCCTCGACACCCGGATATTTCTCCCGCCAGACGGGCATGTTCTTGCGGATATCCTCCTGGATGCGCTGGGCGAGCTCCTGGAACACGGTCGATGTGGTGCGGCCGCAGCCGGGGCAAGCGGCCACCACTGGGATGAACTGGCGGAAGCCCATGACCTGAAGCAGTTCCTGCGCGACCTGCACCTCGCGGGTACGGTCACCGTTCGGCTCCGGCGTCAACGAAACGCGGATCGTGTCGCCGATCCCGTGCTGCAGGACATAGCCCATGGCCGCCGACGAGGCGACGATACCCTTGGAGCCCATACCCGCCTCGGTAAGCCCAAGGTGAAGCGCATGGTTCGAGCGTTCCGCCAGCATGGAATAGACGGCAATCAGGTCCTGTACCTGGCTGACCTTCGCCGAGAGAATGATGCGGTTGCGTGGCAGGCCGATGTTCTCGGCGAGTTCGGCCGAGATCAGCGCCGATTGCACGATCGCCTCGTGCATGACCTGGCGCGCGGACATGGGCGAGCCTTCCGCGGCGTTCCGGTCCATCAACGTTGTCAGGAGATCCTGGTCGAGTGAGCCCCAGTTGACCCCGATGCGGACCGGCTTGTCGTAGCGGATCGCCATCTCGATGATGTCGGCGAACTGCTTGTCCTTTTTGTCCTTGAACCCGACATTGCCGGGATTGATCCGATACTTGGCAAGTGCCTCCGCACAGGCGGGATGATCGGCCAGAAGCTTGTGGCCGATATAGTGGAAGTCTCCCACCAGCGGCACGTCCATGCCGAGACGCAGCAGGCGCTCCCGGATCTTCGGCACGGCTGCGGCGCTCTCGTCGCGATCGACGGTGATGCGCACGATCTCCGACCCTGCCGCATGGAGTGCAGCAACCTGCGCCACGGTCGCATCAATGTCGGCCGTGTCGGTATTTGTCATCGACTGGACGACGACGGGAGCACCACCGCCGACAATCACACCGCCGACATCGACTGCCACGGTCGCCCGGCGTGGCTTCGGATCATATTCAAGCGGTGTGGACATAAAGCTCTCGCGTCTGAAAACCTGCCCTTCAGGTGGAGGATGCCCTTGCCAATGTCAACCTCGCGGCATTGTCCACCGATGCGGCTCTTGCGATTTCAGTCGTGACGCACCCCGTCTGCATGGCGCGCCAGCGGCGACAACATCAATACGACCAGGTGCAGCACAGAGAGCGCGGCGAATATCATGGCAAGCCCGCTGTACTCGGCGATGAACCCGATGGCCGACGGCGCAAGAAGGATGCCCGAATACCCCATGGTGGTGACGACGGAAAGGCCGACGCCCGGCCGCAATCCGGGAAGGTTTCCGGCCGCCGAGAAGACGATCGGCACGAGGTTGGAAATCCCGATGCCCGCGAGTGCAAATCCGAGGATGGCGGTATCGGCGCTCGGAGCCAGTCCGGCAAGCAGCAGGCCTGTGACGGAAATCACGGCACAGACTCGCAGCGTCCGCACAGCTCCGAACCTGTCCCGGACGAGATCTCCCGCGAACCGCATAATCGCCATGGTCAGCGAGAAGGCCGCAAACGCGAATCCGGAGGCGGTGACGGAGGAGCCCAGTTCCTGGCGAAGGTAGAGCGCACTCCAGTCGATGACGGCTCCTTCCGGGATCATGCAGAAGAGGGCCATCAGGCCGAGCAACCAGGGCAGCGCAGTTCGCGGCAACCGCAACCGCTCATGCACCTCTTCCGGATGGGGAGCGTCCCGCAAGACCATGGGCCAGGCGAAGGCAAGCATCAGCGCAGCAGCGATCGTGACGAGGATCACATGGCCGGTAACCCCCATTCGTTCGATCAGGAAGCCACCTGTGGCGGCGCCGAGAAGGCCCCCCAGGCTCCAGAAGGCATGGCAGGACGACATGATCGCCCGGCGCATGTGCTTCTCTACCGCAACGGCATTGGCGTTCATCGCCACATCCATCGCACCGATCAGGCCGCCAAAGAGAAAGATGGCGACGGCTCCCGACCAGATGCTGCCGACCCAGGTCAGGAACAGAAGCGTCGGCACGGCAAGCAGTGCGGTGATCCGGGATACGGTGCTGGAACCAAAGCGAGCAATCTGGGCGCCGGCTATCGGCATCATTACCAGCGAGCCGAGTCCGAAGACGAGGATCATCACACCCAGCGCGCTCTCCGTCAGGCCCAGCCGGCTCGCAAATTCCGGGATCTTCGGCGCCCAGGCACCCACGAAAAAGCCGTTCATCAGGAACAGCAGCGCGACGCCTGCCCGTTCCCGCGTAACGTATGCCTGCCGCACACCGGCCGTCCTGCTTTGGGGCATATCCATTCGATCCAGATCCCGTTGTGAGGCGAGATCTATTTCAATCGATTAGGATAGCAAGCCGCAAGTCCTCCTGCGGCCTCACATTTTGTTTCGACGTGCCACCCTTGTGAGAGGCCTTATGCCCCGTAGACGAGGAGAAGATCTTTCGCATCGATCTGGTCGCCGGCCTTTACCAGCAGTTCGGCCACGACGCCGTCCCGCTCGGCATGCAGTGCCGTTTCCATCTTCATCGCCTCGATCGACAGCAGCACATCGCCAGCCTTGACCGTCTGGCCGGCGGAGACAGCGACCGTGGAGATGACGCCGGGCATCGGCGCGCCCAGGTGGTTGGGATCCGCAGCATCCGCTTTCCGTCGTACGGCGGATCCCGAGGCACCATGCATCCGGTCCGGCACCTTGATGCGGCGAGGCTGACCGTTCAGTTCGAAGAAGACCGTGACCATACCCTTGTCATCGGTACCGCTGGTCGCTTGGTTGACGATGACAAGCGTCTTGCCGCGCTCGATCTCCGCAAACAGTTCCTCGCCGTCCTCCAGACCGTAGAAATAGGCATGGGTCGGCAGAACGGAGACCGGGCCATAGGTTTCGAGCGCCTGCGCGAAGTCAGTGAAGACCTTGGGGTACATGAGGTAGGAAGCGAACTCGAAATCCGTGACGGAGCGTTCAAGCTTCGTCTCGATCGCCATCCGTTCGGCATCAAGATCGGCATCGGCAAGCAGCGAACCCGGCCGCTCCGTATAAGGCGTGTCACCCTTGAGCGCCTTCTTCTGCAGCTTCTCCGGCCAACCGCCGGGGGGCTGGCCAAGGTCACCCTTCAGCATCGACACAACCGAGTCCGGGAATGCAATGTCCTTGTCCGGGTTTTCGACATCCGCCACCGTCAGGTCCTGGCTGACCATCATCAGCGCCATGTCGCCCACCACCTTGGAGGAGGGCGTGACCTTGACGATATCACCGAACATCCGGTTGGCGTCTGCATAGGTCTGGGCGACCCGGTGCCAGCGAGCATCGAGGCCAAGCGAGCGCGCCTGCTCCTTCAGATTGGTGAACTGCCCGCCCGGCATTTCGTGCAGATAGACTTCCGAAGCCGGTCCCTTGAGGTCGCTCTCGAACGCTGCGTACTGGTTGCGGACCGCTTCCCAGTAGAACGAGATCCGACGGATCCACTCCGGATCGAGGCCCGGATCTCGTTCCATACCCGACAGAGCCTCGACGATCGACCCGAGGCAGGGCTGGGAAGTCGTACCGGAAAACGCGTCCATGGCTGCATCGACGATGTCGACGCCGGCTTCGACGGCCGCAAGTACCGTCGCTGCCGCGATGCCCGAAGTGTCGTGCGTGTGGAAATGGATCGGCAGATCCGTCGCCTCCCGCAGCGCCTTGAAGAGGACGCGTGCGGCCGCTGGCTTCAGGAGGCCCGCCATGTCCTTGACCGCGATGATATGGGCTCCGGCCTTCTCAAGTTCCTCCGCCAGGGAGGTATAGTACTTGAGATCGTACTTCGGACGCGCCGCATTGAGCAGGTCACCCGTGTAGCAGATGGCGGCCTCGCAGATCCGATTCTCCTCCTGAACCGCATCCATCGAGACGCGCATGTTCTCGACCCAGTTGAGGCAGTCGAAGACGCGGAAGACGTCGATACCGCCGCGGGCTGCCTGCCGGACAAAGTACTTCACGACATTGTCGGGATAGTTCTTGTAGCCAACGCCATTGGCGCCGCGCAGGAGCATTTGCAGAAGAAGATTGGGGGCTCCCTCGCGAACCAGTGCGAGCCGTTCCCATGGATCCTCCGTCAGGAAGCGCATCGAAACGTCGAAGGTGGCGCCGCCCCAGCATTCCAGGGAGAACAGGTTCGGCAGGGCTCGGGCATAGACTTCCGCGATTCGGGCGATATCGTGGGTGCGCATGCGTGTTGCAAGCAGCGACTGGTGCCCGTCCCGCATCGTCGTATCGGTCATCAGAACGCGGTTTTCGCTGCGGATCCACGCGGCGAACCCCTTTGGCCCAAGCCGGTCGAGCATCTGCTTCGTGCCATCCGGCACCGGACCGTTGATATAGGGAACAACCGGCTTGGCGGCCTGCGGCGACGGCAGGGGCCTCCCCTTCACTTCCGGATGCCCGTTGACGCTGACATCGGCAAGATAGGTAAGCAACTTCGTGGCCCGGTCCTGCCTCTTCACCTGCGCAAAGAGCTCTGGCGTCGTGTCGATGAACTTCGTCGTGTAGGAATTGTCTCGGAAGCTCGGGTGGCCGATGATCGCCTCGAGGAAGGTGAGGTTGGTGGCGACTCCGCGGATGCGGAATTCCCGCAGGGCCCGGTCCATCCGGCTGATCGCTTCCTGCGGCGTGCTGCCGGATGCCGTGACCTTCACCAGTAGCGGATCGTAATAACGGGTGATGATCGCACCTGAATAGGCGGTGCCGCCATCGAGGCGGATCCCGAAACCGGCAGCCGAACGGTAGGCGGTGATGCGCCCATAGTCGGGAATGAAGTTCTGTTCCGGATCCTCGGTGGTGATCCGGCACTGCAGCGCGTGGCCGTTGAGGCGGATGTCTTCCTGCCGCGGCACACCGGACTCGGCTGTACCGATTGCCGCGCCTTCGAGGATGTGGATCTGCGCCTTCACGATGTCGATGCCCGTGACAACCTCGGTCACCGTATGCTCGACCTGAATACGCGGGTTAACTTCGATGAAGTAGAACCTGCCGGTATCAGCATCCATCAGATACTCGACGGTGCCCGCACCGACATAACTCGTGGCCCTTGCAATCTTCAGGGAGTACTCGGCCAGTTCCTGACGCTGCGCTTGGCTGAGATAGGGGGCCGGAGCGCGCTCGACGACCTTCTGGTTGCGGCGCTGAATGGAGCAGTCTCGCTCGAAGAGATGGACGACATTGCCGTGCGTGTCGCCAAGGATCTGGCTTTCCACGTGGCGGGCCCGCTCGACGAGCTTCTCGAGATAGACTTCGTCCTTGCCGAAGGCCGCCTTTGCCTCACGCTTCGCTTCCGTCACTTCCTTGGCAAGGTCGGCTTCCGATCGAATGACGCGCATGCCACGGCCGCCACCGCCCCAGGACGCCTTCAGCATCACCGGGTATCCGACTTCGGCCGCCATCCTAGCGACTTCAGCCATGTCGTCCGGCAGGGGTTCCGTGGCCGGCACGACCGGCACGCCGACCGATACCGCAAGATTGCGTGCGGCGACCTTGTTACCGAGCTTGCGCATGGTATCGGCGGTCGGACCGATGAAGATGATACCGGCCTCATTGCACGCGTCGACGAACTCCGGGCTTTCCGATAGCAGCCCATAGCCGGGATGGATGGCATCTGCGCCCGAGAGCTTCGCAACCCTGATGATCTCCGGGATGGAGAGATAGCTCTCGATCGGCCCGAGATCCCGCTCCAGATGCGGACCGCGGCCCACCTGATAGCTCTCGTCCGCCTTGAACCGGTGGAGCGACAGCTTGTCTTCTTCGGCCCATATCGCAACCGTCCTTATGCCAAGCTCGTTGGCGGCGCGAAACACCCGAATGGCGATCTCGGAACGATTGGCGACAAGTATTTTCGATATGGGCAAGGTAGATCTCCTCCATCAACCGCGGCCGTTGCTGCACTGCGAAGAGCAATAGCCGCTTAAGCGGAGAAGTTCAATTTACTCATTTTCAGAATAGCCGAGTCAGATCACGATGCCCTTGCGCAGCGCGAGGGCCACCACATGCTGACGGTTCTTGGCCTTCATCTTGTCCTGGAGCCCATTGATGTACCAGTCGACGGTGTGGCTCGATATCTGCAGCGTTCGGGCAATCTCCGGTGACGTCAACCCCTGAGTGAGATGGGAGATGACTTCCAGTTCGCGACGGGTGAGTGGGACACTGTCCGGTTCATGCTTCTCATGCTCCGAGGCCGCCCCCTGCAACTCAAGGTGCCGCCACATGATACGTTTTGCTGCCGTATCGAAGAGGCTGATCTCCACCGGTGAAAGTTCGACTGGCCGGCCAGTGATCGACATGTGGCCCATCAGGCCGTTCCGCCCATGGATAGGGAAGACATAGCCGTCGAGGATGCCGTGCCGCATCGCATCCTGCGTCAAGCGCTGGAGTCGGGCCCGCCGCGGATCATTACGCATCAGTGAGGCGGCATCCCGCATCCGAAAGGGACGCTGGGCGACGAGCAGCATGCGTGCGACGGGATCGACCAAACCATAGCGCTTCGCGACATAGACCTGCCGCCAGTTCTCCGGCATCCGCGCAGCGAGAACATGCTCCGATTCACCGTTTTCCGGCTTTGCACGAAGTGACAGCTCGTAGAAATCGAACCGGTAAGAGCCCAGAAGGGCCTCGAGTTGGCCGATCAATTCTCCTGCAGTCTTCGCTTCGCCTGCAAGAACGAGAAGTTGCACAATTAGATGAACACTCAAAGCTGCCCCCAGCTCAATGCGATTGCCAGCCTAGACGGCGAATCTCCCGCAAGTGTTGATATCCAGCAGCTATGGTTATCAACGGTTGAATTTGAATCGCTAGATTTAGCGCTTTGCGACGTAATACTGACAGAAACCGAATGAGCCGCCGTAGGTTCCCCAGCAGCCAGTGCAGAACTTTTCGACTTGCTATCCATTGTTCAGCGGGCCTTCATGGTGCTGGAGTTAAAGGTCCAGCAAGAAGCAGGCCGTCGAGCCGAAGATGAAGATAATATTAGGGAAAGGATAGCGGCAGGTGACGCTGTTCCAAGTTTATACGAGAGCACTGAAGTACCTGGCCGATAACCGGTTCCGGGTCGCCGTGGTGGTTCTTGCCAACATCGTGCTGGCGGTGATCACGATCGCCGAGCCGGTGCTCTTCGGTCGCATCATTGACGCCATCTCCTCGGGCGGAGAGGTGACCGCGATCCTGATGCTCTGGGCGGGCTTCGGCGTCTTCAATACGGTGGCTTATGTTCTCGTGGCCCGAGAAGCCGACCGGCTGGCCCACGGGCGCCGTGCTTCACTTCTGACCGAGGCCTTCGGGCGCATCATCTCGATGCCGTTGGCATGGCACCATCAGCGCGGAACCTCCAATGCGCTACACACGCTGCTGAGGGCAAGCGAGACACTCTTCGGCCTCTGGCTGGAGTTCATGCGAACCCATCTTGCGACGGCGGTGGCCCTGCTGCTCCTGATCCCCACGGCCTTTTCCATGGATGTGCGCATGAGCATCGTTCTTGTGCTCCTCAGCATCAGCTACTGGATGATCGGCAAGATGGTGATGAACCGCACCAAGGAAGGTCAGGCTTCCGTGGAAGGGCATTACCACAACGTGTTTTCGCATGTGAGCGATTCGATCAGCAATGTCTCTGTGCTGCACAGCTACAACCGCATAGAGGCGGAGACGCGAGCGCTACAGGACTACACGAAGAACCTTCTCGCCGCCCAATATCCCGTCCTCGACTGGTGGGCCTTGGCCAGCGCACTCAACCGGACGGCGTCGACCGTCTCGATGATGGTGATCCTGATCATCGGCACCATTCTCGTCCAGCAGGGAGAGTTGCGGGTCGGCGACGTCATCGCCTTCATAGGCTTCGCGAACCTGCTGATCGGCCGTCTGGATCAGATGCGGCAGTTCGCGACCCAGATCTTCGAGGCACGGGCGAAGCTCGAAGAGTTCTTCATTCTCGAAGACTCGGTCCAGGAGCGCGAAGAGCCGGCCGGCATGGCCGAACTGACGGATGTTCGCGGCACGGTCGAGTTCAGGAACGTGTGCTTCGACTTTGCGAGCACCGCGCAGGGAATCCGGGACATCTCTTTCCTTGCCAAGGCAGGTGAAACGGTTGCGATCGTCGGTCCAACCGGCGCGGGGAAGACGACCCTCGTCAACCTCCTGCAGCGGGTCTACGACCCAAGGCAGGGACAGATCCTCATCGACGGGATCGACATTTCGACCGTTACCCGACGCTCCCTCCGCCACTCCATCGCCACCGTCTTCCAGGATGCTGGCCTTCTCAACCGCTCGATCACCGAAAACATCCGGCTTGGCCGTGAAGGCGCTACCGAGGAGGAAATCACCAGGGCCGCAGAGGCTGCCGCGGCGACGGACTTCATCGAGAGCCGTCTCACCGGCTACGATACGTCCGTCGGAGAACGCGGCAATCGCCTCTCTGGCGGCGAACGCCAGCGAATTGCGATCGCACGCGCTATCCTCAAGAATGCTCCAATCCTGGTGCTGGACGAGGCGACCAGTGCCCTCGATGTCGAAACGGAGGCCAGGGTCAAGGCGGCAATCGATCGCCTGCGGGAGAACCGTACCACCTTCATCATTGCCCATCGCCTTTCGACCGTTAGGGACGCCGACAAGGTGATCTTCCTCGACAATGGCCGCATCGTCGAGATGGGCACGTTCGATGAACTGAGCCGTAGCGGCGGCCGCTTCACCTCCCTGCTTCGGACCAGCGGCATCCTGACGAACGAAGAGCACGCGAGCAGCATGCCCGTGGCACAGGCCTGAACAACGGGGAAGATCTCGTTCTGATATCTTCCCCGTTCACCTAGGCGATAACCTGCTCGCGTATCCTTGTGCTGGAAACCTCCGACAGGAGGATGCCTTGGTCGCCGTCTACTTGGATGCCGTTGACCGAAACAGAGAGCTCCTCATCGCGTCTCTCGACGACGACATTGCAGCAAACACCGTCGACCATGATCTCGGCTGAGTAACCAGGCCAGTCGGCTGGTATCGTCGGTCGGACGACAAGACGCTCCGCCTCCCGGCGGATGCCGAGAAAGCCCTCGACTGCGACTCGGTACAGCCATCCAGCCGAACCCGTATACCAAGTCCAACCACCGCGCCCGGCGAGATCCCCGGCGCCATAGACATCGGCTGCAACCACATAGGGTTCCACCCGATATTGCTCCGCAGCTTCCGCATCCCGTGCATGATTGATCGGGTTAAGGAGGTTGAAGCAACGCCAGGCCTCATCTGCTCGCCGGAGCCGGATCAGCGCAAGCACCACCCATGCAGCCGCATGGGTATACTGCCCCCCGTTTTCGCGCACGCCGGGCGGGTATGCCTTGATATAGCCTGGGTCTACCGCCGCTTCTGCGAACGGAGGCGTGAAGAGCCGGATGATCCCCGTCTTGTCATCGACAAGCTCCGAAAGGACAGCATCCATCGCCTGAGCAGAGCGTGAGGGATCGCCTGCCCCGGAGAGAACACTCCATGACTGGGAGAGGGAATCGATCCGGCACTCTGTGTTTTGCGCCGAGCCGAGCGGGGAACCATCATCGAAATAGCCGCGCCGATAGTAGGCCCCATCCCAGCCCGCAGTCTCCAGCGCTTCTTTCAGCCGCGCGGCATGCTCCTTCCAGAGTTCTTCACGAGTTAGGTCTCCCCGTTTCGCGGCATGGACGGCAAACGCGGTAAGCGTGCCGAGAAGGAACCATCCCAGCCAGACGCTCGAGCCCTTCCCGCCGATGCCGACGCGGTTCATTCCGTCGTTCCAGTCACCTCCCAGGATCAGCGGCAACCCATCTTCGCCGGTTCGGCTGACCGCCAGATCCAGAGCACGGGCAGCGTGCTCATAGAGGGTGGCCGCTTGCGAGCTGGTGCCAGGCTCGAAGAAGGAGTCGTGCTGTCGCTCGTCAAGGATAGGGCCCTCGATGAACGGAAGCTGCTCATCAAGGATCGTACCGTCCCCCGTTACCCGCACATATTCGTTTGCGGCATAAGCGAGCCAGACCACATCGTCGGCGATGCGGGTGCGCACGCCGGCTCCTCCCTGGGGTAGCCACCAGTGCTGCACGTCTCCTTCCGGGAACTGCCGCGATCCGGCCGCGAGGATCTGTGCCCGCGCGAGCGACGGATGCTGCGCGAGGAAAGCCAGCGTGTCCTGCAACTGATCGCGGAAGCCATATGCGCCACTGGCCTGATAGAAGGCGCTGCGCGCCGTGATGCGGCACGCGAGCGCCTGGTAAGGAAGCCAGTGGTTCACGAGCGTGTCGAAGGCCTTGTCGGGTGTCGCCACCGACAACCTGCCGGTGAGCTCCCGCCAATGACGCCTGGTCGCATCCAAGATCTGGCTGGCATCTTCGGCTCGAACCTGGCGCAGCAACGCGATCGCTTCCTCCGCTGTCTCGGCGTCCCCTAGGTAGAAGGCTATTTCCTTCTCCTCGCCGGGCGCGAGCGTGACGTCGCAGGCGACCGCCGCGCATGGATCACCGTCGATCCCAACCGAGCCATTCAAATCCTCCAGGGATGCCAGCGCAGCCGGATAGGCGATCGATCCAAAGCGACCGATGAAGTCGCGACGGCTGGCCGTGAAGCTGGAGATCTCGGCATTGGCGCCGAAGAACGCGTGACGGCGATAGGCGGTGTTGAAGCGGTTCGTCGCCAGCAGGGCGCCCGTCTCGCGATCACGGCTCGTGACGATATAGGGCATCGTCCTGGCCGAGCTGTTGCCGAGCAGCCATTCGGCATAGGCGAACACTCGCAGTTCCCGTGGGGTCGAACCCTCGTTCCGGACGCTGAGCGACGAAATCTTGACCGGATGCCGCTGGTCAACCGTCTGCGTCAGCGTGACCTTCAATCCTTCTTCGCGGGTCGAGAAGCTGGAATAGCCGAGCCCGTGACGCGCCTCGAAGATAGTGTCTCGCCGCCGTGCAAGGGCGGCAAAGGGGCTGATAACGGCCCGGCTGTCTCGGTCGAGGACGTAGAATGCCTCGCTCGGCCGGTTGACCACAGGATCATTCGTCCAAGCGGTAAGCTGGTAGTCTCGCGAGTTCTGTGACCAGGTGTAGCCACCGCCCTCGGCTGCGACATGGAAGCCGAACCGCTCGTTGGCGACGACATTGGTCCAGGGCTGCGGGGTGTTCTGGCCGCCGCGGAGGCGAACTACGTACTCGCTTCCGTCCTTGTCGAACCCGCCGAAGCCATTCCAGAAGTCCAGACCTTCACCAAGCGCCGCCCCGGATGCGGTCACCGGATCGTCAGCGGAGACCAGCGGCCGCCGGTAGGTCGCCGCATCGGCAGGTGTCGAGAATAGGGAGACTGCACGGTTGATCTGGTCGATGAGCTTGCCGTTGCGGGCATGAAGAACAATGCGCGCCGCGGATATGATTGCGTCGAAGGTCCCCTCGTCCATCAGATCCCGGCGCAGCACGAAGACGTGGTCACGCCCCGATTCTACTTGGCTCGCCCGGCGCAGACCCTCACTCATGCTCTCGAGCGCATGCTGCATTTCCTGTGCGTAGGAGGAAGCCTGCTCGTTGATGATGACGAGGTCGGCGATGACCCCGCGTGAGCGAAGGTATTCCTGGGCGCTCAGCGCCTCCTTCGCCACTGCCACGTCCATGTCGTCATTGATGCGCAGGACCAAGATCGGATGATCGCCGGATATGGCCATGGGCCAAAGAGCCGATTGTGGCTGCAGACCAGAGAGCAATGTCTCCTGGTCCGAACGGAGATGCATGTCGGGGTAGATCAGGTAGCGTGCTAGGTGCTGGAAGCTGGCGGCCTGCTGGGAGCTTACGCCCAGATGGCGCATCTGGACCTGGGTTCTCGTCCACGCCTGAACAAGTTCGTGAGCGAAGGCATCCGGATGGCGATAACGCTCGATCGCCTGATCAAGTTCGTCGCGCCTCGGTGCGGCAATCGTCCAGAAGATCATCGTGATCTTCTTCCCGGCCGGCACCCGGACCACACGCCGAAGGGACATGATCGGGTCGAGAGTGAAGCCGTCGGTCCCCGAGAGGGCAGCATCCCTGTCGAAGGCTGCGGCCTCTGCCAGGCTGCGGCCACGCCCGAGGAACTTGCGTCGGTCCGTCTCGAATTCGGTCGGCCGGGCCGAGCCGGCATTGTCGGCCGCCAGATGGGCAACCATCATGTCCGGATCGTTCGGGGTCCGCTTGTTTCGCCAAGCACGGATAACATCGCCGCGCTTGCCGATCTCGGTGCGTACGAACATTCGCGAGAACACGGGATGTGCGTTGTCGTCCTGTTCCATCGCCAGAACCGGTTCGAGATAGGATGTGATCTCGATGAAGCGATCGTCATCGCCCATGTTCAGCAATGTCACCCGCCGCCCTTCGGCGTCGTGTTCGCTGGCAACAATGCACTCCACCACGCTTGTCAGGTCGCCGACGGTTTTGTGGAACTCCACCTTGTCGTCGCCGAACATGGTCCGGGCAGTTTCACCTTCAGCGCGCCGGGGCTCGGCGGTCGTGGACCACCACTCGCCTGTCGCCGTATCGCGGAGGAAGATGAACTGGCCCCAGCGGTCCTCGGTAGGATCCGGCTTCCATCGTGAGACAACCTGTCCATTCCATCGGGAAGCGCCGGAACCGGTCGCTGTCAGCATCACCGAGTAGTGGCCGTTGGAGAGGAGAGCGATCTCGCGATCCCGGAACGCCGGGTTCTCGATCGTCCGGATTTCCGGGCGCAGCAGCTCTGCTCGACCCCTTCCGGGCGTCTCTTCGTACTTCGCGCTCATCACCGGAACGTCACGCGGGGCCTTTTCCTGCAGCAGGAGCTCCGCAGCCTCGATGACGGGATCGGCATGGAATAGCTCGCGGAGATAGCCGTTGAAGACGACGTTCGCGACCGCCGCGATCGACATGCCATGGTGGTGTGCATAGTAGTTATAGACGACGGCGCAGCGGGAACCGGCGGGCACCCGGGTCGGAGTGAAGTCTACGGCATCATGAAAGCCGTAGCGTCCGAGCGCTCCGAGCTTCTGGAGACTCTGGAGGTTGTCGATGGCGGCCAGCGGATCGTACTGGCTGGCCAAGATCGAGGCATAGGGGGCGATGACCGCGTTCTGCCCAAGCCCGCGCTTGAGGCCGAGCGTCGGAACCCCAAAGTTGGTGTACTGATAGTTCAGCAGGTGGTCGCGGGCGTTGAATGCTGCTTCCGATATGCCCCATGGCGTGCCAAGCCGCCGTCCGTGAGCGATCTGTTCCCTCACGACGAGGTTGTTGGTCTGGTTGAGGATGCCTCCTTGCCGTTCCTGCATGACGAGAGGCGGCATGAGGTATTCGAACATGGAGCCGGACCAGGAGACGAGCGCGCCCTGGGCACCGATCGGCACCACCTGACGCCCAAGCCGATACCAATGCTCATTGGGCAGGTCACCCTTGGCAATCGCGAAGAGACTTGTGAGACGGCATTCGGATGCAAGCAGGTCGTAGCAGGCCTCATCCAGTTCGTTGCCGTCGAGCCGGTAACCGATGGAGAGCAGTCGGCGATCCTTCCGGAACAGGAAGGTGAAATCCATGCTGAAGGCAATGTCTCGCGCCCTGTCAGCGAGGGCGACGAGCCGCCTGCGCAGAGGCTCGATATTGGCGTGGTCAAAGACGCTGTCGGAAATATGCGCCTCGCAGACCTCAACCAGTTCGTTCGACCAGTAGAGCAGTTCCTCGCTCAGGGAGGACTGCGTCTCGTGGTGAAGGTTTGCCGCAAGCTTTTGGATGTCGCGCGCCAGCACGGCGAGATTGATGATCCGGATCGATGCAAATTCGTGCTCGCGCTTCACGGCTGCCAGGGCATTGCCGAAGCCGTTCACCCGCTCCTCGATCCGGCGCCGCAACGGCCGGACGGTCTTTCGGTCGTCGGGTAGCGCCTTCAGCGCCAGCGACAGGATTCCCGCAACATCGCCGACGCCGTCGAGGCTGGACTGCAGGTGCGCAGAGGGTGCTTCCCCCCAGGCCTTGCAGGCCGAGGAAATCGCGATCAGGTGGCCGGCAAGATTGCCGCTATCAACTGAGGAAATGTACCTCGGTCCGAGCGGCGCAAGGCTGTCCGTATGATACCAGTTCACCAGGTGACCGCGGTATTTCTCCATCTTTCCGACGGTCTCGATCGTTCGCTCAAGCCGCTCGATGGTCTCTGCGAAGCTGATCCAGCCGAACTGGCGGGCGGATACGACGGAAAGGAGATAGACGCCGATATTGGTGGGTGAGGTCCGACGCGCAACGACCGGCTCCGGCCGCTCCTGGAAGTTGTCCGGCGGCAGGTGGTTCTCTTCAGCCGTCACGAAGATATCGAAATAACGCCAGGTCCGACGGGAAATCTGCCGAAGCTCGGTAGCGACCTCGTCGGGAACGAACAGCCGATCTTCCGTCTCGGCGGACTGGCTGACATACCAGGCCACCAGCGGAGAGGATATCCACAACATCGCGAAGGGGAGGCCGACGAGGAACGCGTTGTCACCCGGGATAGCCGCGAAGATGATGCTGAAGACAGCAATCGTCGGCGCATGCCACATCTGCTTGTAGTAGTCCAAAGGGCTGCCCTGGGCGCTGGACTGGATGCTTGCAGCAGTCTTCCATTCAAGCATCAGCTTGCGACTGACGAATAGGCGATAGAGCGACCGACCAATCGCATCCGTCATCAGGCAAGCCATGTCGGCGATGAACACGACGCGGAGCGCCACCTGTGCATTGGCAGAACGGATCTCCGACCAGACGGAGTAGAAGTGGGCACGCGGCACGATGTCCCGGCTTCTGGGCAGGAGCCCGGTGACGAGCGACAGGGTGGGCGCCACGAAGAGCAGGAAAATCAGGAATATCTGCCAGACAAGTGCGCCAAGCGGTTCGAAGAAGTACCAGCCAAGGACGGAAGCGAAGAACCAGGCGATCGGGGTCAGCGACCGGCGCAGGTTGTCGACCATCTTCCACCGGCCGAGCGCGGTGATCCCGCGGCTGGGATCGAGGATATAGGGCAACAACTGCCAGTCGCCCCGCGCCCAGCGATGCTGGCGGGACACCTCGACCTCATAACGTGTCGGGAAATCCTCGACCAGTTCCACATCGGTGACGAGCGCGCAGCGGGCGAACGATCCTTCGAGAAGATCGTGACTGAGAACCGAGTTCTCGTCGATCCGACCTTTGATCGCCTGCTCGAACGCATCGATATGATAGAGGCCCTTGCCTGTGAAAGTACCCTCTCCGGTGAGGTCCTGGTAGACATCCGAAACGGTGAAGACGTAAGGGTCCAGGCCGCGACCGACGGAAAACACCCGCTGGAAGACGGATGCGTCCTTGCCCGTCGTCAGCGACGGCGTAACCCGCGGCTGAAGGATTCCATAGCCTTCGATTACCCGACCGGTTTCCGGGTCGTGAACCGGCTGGTTGATCGGATGGTGGAGCTTGCCTGCCAGCTTGGTCACCGCATCACGCATGAGCCGTGTGTCGGAATCCAGCGTCATCACGTATTGGACGCCATCCGGAATCACATTTGCGCCCGGCAGGAAGCTCGTGTCCTTGTCTCCTCGCAGAAGCAGGTTGAGTTCATGAAGCTTCCCGCGCTTCCGCTCCCAACCCATCCATACACCTTCGCTGGGGTTGAACAGCCGGCGCCGGTGGAGAAGGTAGAAGCGCGTCCGGCCGTCGAAGGCGTATTTGCGCGCTAGGTTGGCGACTTCCCGCTTCGCGTATTCGAGGATTTCGATATCTTCGGGGGATTCCTCGACTTGGCTGTCCTTCCAGTCGCTCACCAGCGCGAAATAGATTTCGCCGCGCGGGTTCGCGAGATAATGGACCTCTAGGTTCCGGACTAGTTCATCCACCGTGTCCCGGTTCGTGAGCATGCATGGCACGGCAAGCAGTGTGCGGGCGTCCTCGGGAATACCGTCCTTGAATTCGTACCCGACGAGGCGCGCCGGCTTCACGAAATAGGTGACCAGCGTGTTGAACAGGCCCGTCGCTCCTTCCGATGCCGGCAGCGCGAACATCACGAGGAAGAGCGCAAGCAGCGGCCCCGGCATACCGGCTTCGGCGAGGAACCAGCCGACGACGATCATCGCCAGAAGCGTCAGCGCGACAACCGGAATGGCAACAGCCAGCCAATGGAGCCGCCGAACCTGGCGGATGGTGCGCTGCAGGAGCGGAGGGCTGTAACCCACTTCCGCCTCTAGCCGCCTGCGGCGGCGTCCGACGAGGAAGGCGCCTATATTTCGCTCACCTGCATCTGCACAGCTGCGCTCGGCCTCGGCTGCAAGCTCGATGGCCGCCCGTGCCACCTCGATCTCGGTCCTAGTGGAGCGACGCGCCAACTGCTCCACACGGTTGCGGTAACTGTTGCGCGAGCCGAAATCGAGAGCCTCGTAGTCGGACCTCTCACGGAAGATCCGATCCACATGCGAAACGTCTTCGAACCAGACACTCCATTCTGTGTCGTCGATCTCGCGTAGGCTCTTGATGATGTTGCCCATCGTCACGTTGCCGGAGGCAAGGCGGTTGTGCTCCGCCATCATGACCTCTTCGGCATCCGTGCCCGCCTGCTGGAGCCGCTCGTCGAGCCACGACACCGCAAAGCTGGATGTCTGGGAAGCGTTGCGAAGCCGGTAGAAGAACTGCGTCGCGAAGGTATGGTCGGCAGCAAAAGGCTCCATGTCCTTCAGGACACCGGCGCTGGCACCTTCGTCGTTCAGCCGGATGATGCGGTCTGCCAGCTCGTTCGCCCTGATCCGCATGCGCCGGGACTTGTCCACACGCACCGCGATCCGCCGGAGGTTTTCAATCAGCACGAAGCGAAGGATGGAAGGCAGCGCCCAGAGTTCACCGATTTCGAGCGGCTCCGTTTCCTGGAAGCCTTCAACGAGCGAAGCCAGCGACTCCTTCGAGACTGTGCTGTGGGTATGCGCCACATAGAGCCAGGCGAGCGCCATGACCCGCGGCATGCTGTGACCGCCGACGGTGACCCGGGGAAGCTGGCGATAGAACCTCCGCGGGAAGTCGCGACGAACCTCCTGGATCGCCTCTTCGACGATATAGTAATTGTCGATCAGCCACTCTGCCGCCGGCGTGATGGCCGCTCCCGCATCGACGTCGGCGGCGATCGTCCGGTAGATGCGAAGAATGTCCTTCTCATTGGAGCGATGGCGGCCGTAGAATTCGAAGGGCGCGAACTCCGGAAGGCGCTGCAGCCCGTCACGGCCGAATACCTGCCCCAGATCCCGCAATTCCTCGTTCTTCATGTACGCCGCACGGATCGTGTCGTTATGATCGACATGCTTGACGTCGGTATCGCGGGGGGAGGCTGACGGAGTGCTGTGAAAAGACATGGTTCTTCTGTCTACGCTTCGATCTGGAGCCGTGGGGCACATGCCTGCAGGACAAGCCGTTCATCGTCGTGCCGATCAAGGCACCCTGGTGACCAGAAAGTCTCCGAGACCGGGGAAAATAGAGGGGAGTCTGGATTTTGCAAACAGCGTCTGCCTGAGGAGGGAATCGTGCAGTTCGCGCTTAACCCGCGCAGGCTGAACGCAAGCTGAATGACGGCCACCGCGCGTGTCGGGGCTTACCTTGCGTGAGCGCCATGCTATGGGTGCCCCCGCGGCTCCGACAGGCTATCAACGTTACCACAAAGGCAAATAGAAACATGACGATCCACATCCCGAACGACATGCCGGAGCTGGTGGCAATCCGGCATCATCTCCACCAGCATCCGGAACTCGGCCTATCGGAGTATGGAACGTCAGAATACCTTGCCGGCATGTTGTCCACCCTCGGATATGAGGTGACGCGGGGGCTCGCGAAGACGGGACTGGTGGCAACGCTCCGGAACGGCACGAGCAACCGGTCGCTCGGCATTCGCGCCGACATCGATGCGCTGCCAATCATGGAGGAGACGGGGGCAGCACATGCCAGCAAGACCGATGGCCTGATGCACGCCTGCGGGCATGATGGCCATATGACCATGCTGCTGGGCGCTGCCCGGCTTCTCGCCGAGAGGCGCAATTTCGATGGAACGATCCACCTGATCTTCCAGCCGGCAGAAGAGAATTTTGGCGGCGCCCGGCTGATGATCGAGGACGGGCTGTTCGAGCGCTTTCCGTGCGATGCCATCTTTGCGCTTCACAACGATCCGGGCCTTCCATTCGGAGAAGTCCATCTGCGGGAAGGACCGATCATGGCGGCGGTCGACGAGTGCCGCATCGTCGTCAACGGCCGGGGTGGCCACGGTGCCGAGCCCCAGGAAACGGCGGACCCGATCATTGCCGGTGCAAGCATCATCATGGCGCTGCAGACCGTCGTATCACGCAACCTGCATCCGCTCGATCCCGCCGTCGTCACGGTCGGTGCCTTTCATGGCGGACAGGCGAGCAATGTCATTCCGGAACGGGCCGAAATGTTGCTAACCATCCGGTCCTTCGATCCCAAGGTCCGTGACCTGCTCGAGGCGCGCATTCGTGCGGTGGCGGAGGGACAGGCGGCAAGCTACGGCATGTCGGTCAGCATCGAATACGAGCGCGGCTACGAGCCGACCGTCAACCACGCTGCGGAGACGGAGTTCGCCCGGCAGGTGGCCAGGCGCGTGGTCGGCCCGGCGAAGGTGCACGATGTCCCGCGCCCGATGATGGGAAGCGAGGATTTTGCCTACATGCTGGCCGAAAGGCCCGGCAGCTACTTCTTCCTGGGCACGAGGCGGACGCAGAAGGACCCGCCGCTTCATCATCCGCGGTACGATTTTAATGACGACGTCCTGCCGATCGGCGCGGCCCTGTGGGTCGAGCTCGCGGAGAGTTGGCTGCCAGCGAGCAACCGAGCCTAAGCAGAGAGGGGCGGTCAACCGAACCGCTTGAAGGCCGCGTCGAAGACATCGTTGTCGATGTTGCCTCCTGAGGCGATTACGATGACCGTATCGCTAAGCGTCTCGCCATGAAACAGAGCGGCGGCGAGCGCCACGGCACCGCCGGGCTCGACCGCGATCTTCAGACGGCTGAACGCAAGCACGACTGCCTGAAGCGCCTCGTCATCGCTGACGGCGATGCCCGGTCCGGCAAGCCGCGACAGGATCGGAAAGGTGAGGCTGCCCGGTTGCGGGGTGACGATCGCGTCGCAGATGGAGCCGGTCTGGCTGGCATTCCGCTGAATGGTCCCCGCTTCCAGCGAGCGCGCGAAGTCGTCGAAGCCGAGGGGCTCACACGTCCGGACCCGAAGAGCGGGCGCCTTCGCTTCAAGCGCCAGCGCAACGCCGGACGCCAAGCCACCGCCGCCGGTGGGAACGAGTACATCTGCCGTCCCGATGCCCTCTTCCCCTGCCTGCTCGGCAATCTCCAGACCGGTCGTTCCCTGGCCGGCAATGACCAGCGGTTCGTCGAAGGGCCGGATGAGGGTGAGGCCACGTTCTTGCGAGAGCCTGGCGCCGATGGCGTCGCGATCCTCCGTTACCCGGTCGTAGAGCACGACCTCGGCACCGAAGGCCCTGGTGTTGGCGATCTTGATGCGTGGCGCATCCGACGGCATGACGATGACGCTCGGGATACCGTGAAGTTTCGCGGCAAGAGCCACGCCCTGCGCGTGATTGCCGGACGAAAATGCGATCACACCCTTTTCTCGGACCTCGGGCGACAAGGCCGAGATTGCGGACCATGCGCCCCGGAACTTGAAGGATCCGGTGTGCTGCAGGCATTCGGGCTTCACGAAGATCCGCCGTCCAGCGATCTCATCAAGGAAGGGCGAGGAAAGGAGCGGCGTGCGCCGCACCCGACCGGAAAGACGGTCGCGTGCGGCTTCGATCATCTGGATGCTTGTCATGCTGGACCCTGTTGGGGCGCCGATAGCCGGCGCCCTTGATCAGGGCAACGTATAGGCAGTTTTCACCACAGTGAAGAACTCGGCTGCGTACTTCCCCTGCTCGCGCGGACCGAAGGAAGATGCCTTGCGACCGCCGAACGGCACATGGAAATCGACGCCTGCTGTCGGAAGGTTGACCATGACCATGCCGGCCTCGGAGTTGCGCTTGAAATGCGTCGCATACTTGAGGCTGGTGGTGGCGATGCCCGCCGACAGGCCGAAGGGCGTATCGTTGGCAACAGCGAGAGCCTCGTCGTAATCCTTCACCCGGATGACGCTCGCGACCGGGCCGAAGATCTCCTCGCGGGAGATGCGCATCTGGTTGGTCGCTTCGGTAAAGAGCGTCGGCTGCAGGTAGAAGCCGGGGGTTTCGCGCTCGATGCGCTCGCCGCCGAACGCCAGCTTGGCGCCTTCCTTCTTGCCGATCTCGATATAGTCCATGTCCTGCTGGAGCTGCTTCTCGTCCACGACCGGACCGATATGCGTTCCCTGCTTGAGGGCATTGTCGACGTTGAGCGTCTTCAGCTTGTCCGTCAGCGCCGCCACGAACCTGTCGTGGATCCCTTCGGTCACGATGATGCGTGACGAAGCTGTGCAGCGCTGGCCGGTGGAGAAGAAGCCGGAATTGGCTGCCGCTTCGACGGCGACGTTGAGATCGGCATCGTCCAGAACCACCATAGGGTTCTTGCCGCCCATTTCCAGCTGGAACTTGCGATTATGCTCGATGGAAGCGAGCGCCACGCGCTTGCCCGTTCCGGTCGAGCCTGTGAACGTGATGCCGGCGAGATCCGGGCTGTCCAGCATGGCCTGGCCGACGACGGAGCCGCGGCCCATGACCAGGTTCAGCACACCCTTCGGCAGGCCGGCGCGGTGCAGAATGTCGACGATCGCCCAAGCGCAGCCCGGCACCAGGTCGGCAGGCTTGAAGACGACGGTATTGCCGTAGCAGAGCGCCGGCGCGATCTTCCAGGCCGGGATGGCAATCGGGAAGTTCCACGGGGTGATGATGCCGATCACGCCCAGCGGCTCGCGGGTGATTTCCACTCCGATTCCAGGACGTGCGGACGGTACGACCTCACCCGTCAGCCGCAGCGCTTCGCCGGCGAAGAAATCGAAGATCTGCGCGGCACGGATTGTTTCGCCGATCGCCTCCGGCAGCGTCTTGCCTTCTTCGCGCGCCAGGAGCGTGCCGAGCTCCTCCTTGCGCGCCAGGATTTCGTCCGCGGTCTTCTTCAGGATCGCGTGGCGCTCGAGTATCCCGGACTGCGACCACTTGGGGAAGGCTGCCTTGGCAGCAGCGATCGCCTGACGGGCATCTTCGGCCGAACCCTGAGCATACGAACCGACGACATCGTTGGTGTCGGAGGGACTGATGTTCCTGGAGGCGTCGCTGCCCACCCATTCGCCGGCAATGAGGTTCTGGTAGATGGTCATGGGTGCACGCTCCTTGTGTCTTCGGTCGGGGCCTGACTTACGACGTCGAGCTGTCGCGTTCAATAGTATGATTAATTTTCCGGAGGTTCATCCGCCGCCCCTTCCGCGCTCGGCAGCCGTACACGGGCCTTTATCGGCAGATGATCCGATGCCAGACGGGCAAGCGGCGTATCATGAGCGGCAACGGGACCGAGTATCTCGGGGCGGTTGGCCATGATCCGGTCGAGCGCGAGCACGGGAAGGCGGGACGGGAAGCTGGGCACGGCCGGCGGCAGGCCGAAAACGGATGTCAGCGTGTTGAGCGAAGAGCGGTCGCCGAGACGCCACTCGTTCAGATCGCCCATCAGTACAGTCGGCTGGTCGTCACGGGACCGGAGGAGATCGATGATCATGCGGGTCTGCTGGTGGCGGGACCGGTGAAGGAGACCAAGATGCGCGGCGATAACGCGCAGGCTGCTCCCGTCCTTCAGATCCAGCTCGGTCATCAGCGCACCGCGAGGTTCGAGCCCCGGCAGCTTCACCTGGTGTACGTCGCGGATCAATCCCTCTCGAAACAGGATCACATTGCCGTGCCAGCCATGCGCCTTGGAGCGTCCGCCAAGCGGCACCGGCAACAGCCCCGTTTCTCGCTCGAGCCAGTCGAGATCTAGGAGACCGCGACGCTCCCCGAACCGGGTATCGGCTTCCTGCAGCGCAAGCACGTCCGCGGCGATCTCGCGGATCACTTCCTTGGTGCGGTAGGGATCGAACCTGCCGTCGACACCGACGCACTTGTGGACATTGTAGGAAGCAATCAGCAGCCCCTCGCCTGCATCCTCGCCGGACGCGCCGCCTGCAGCCTTCCCCCGTCGCCGGTGCTCCCGGATAGAGGCGAGAATATTGGCCGAAAGTCGTTCTCGTTGCGTCCTCATGGTTCTCCAGCAAGCGCATTCATTGATCCGCTCAGTTACAGATAGGGTGACCCGAGCCAGAGCATCCTATCGAGCAGCCGCGCCGGGAATGGCCGGTTCCTCAAGCCGTCCAGTGTAACCTGGGTTGCAGTGGAAATGGCGAGATCAATCCTTCGTTCCAGCTCCTGCGCGAAAGAACTGTCCATCACCTCGAGGTCGACCTCGAAGTTGAGGCGCAGCGAGCGTGGGTCGAGGTTCGAAGAACCGACGAAAGCCCAGCACCCGTCGATCGCCATCAGCTTGGAATGATTGAACGCGCCCGGCGCCCGCCAGATCCGGCAATAGTTCTTCAACAACTGATCGAACTGGCCGGTCATCGCCCGATCGACGAGCGTCAGGTTGTTTGCCTGCGGCACCACCACGTCGACCTCAACCCCGCGCCTCGCAGCCGTGACCAGAGCAGTGATCAGTTCCCGGTCCGGCAGGAAATACGGGGACGCGATGCGTATCGACCGGCCTGCGACGGAGAACGCGCCCATCAGCATCTTGTGGTTGGTTTCGACACTGCGATCGGGACCAGAGGCGACCGCACGGATCGCCACGGGCTGGCCCGGCTCGCTCGTCGGCGAGATGATCTGCCATGGTTCGCCGTGGAGATCCTCGCCGGAACTGAAACGCCAGTCGGAGGCGGCAATGGCAAAGAGATCCGCAACGACCGGCCCCGTGATCCTGAAATGCGTATCAACCGCGCAATCCGCCCCGAAAAGTTCGCCGGAGAACGCTTCGCGAATGTTGACGCCCCCGGTGAATGCCACGCAGCCGTCGACGACCAGTATCTTCCGGTGGGTCCGCAGATTGGCATAGGGCAATCGCAGGCCCATGATGACATTGCCGTTGAAAACGTCGACCGTCACGCCACCATCGCGCAGCATCCCCAGCACGCTTGGTACCGAGTAGCGAGCGCCGACCGCATCGATCAACACCCGCACCGCCACTCCCCGTCCGACTGCGGCCGTGAGGGCCTCGACGAAACGGCGCCCCACCCGGTCGCGATCGAAGATGTAGGTTTCGAGTAGGATCGACCGCTGCGCCTCGCCGATTGCCGTCAGCATCGCGCGGTAGGCATCATCGCCGGTAACATGCGTCTCGATCGAGTTGCCGGTGGTGATGTCATGTTCGGTCACCCGGTCGCCCAGGATCTTCATTGCGGCGAAGCGCTCGCCGAACCGTTCGGCAATCATTTCTCCGGTCGCGTCATAGGCCTCGAAATGATCCCGGGCGTGGCCCAGGAGCAAACGCCGGTCGCTGATCGCGCTGCGGCGGATGCGGTTGATTCCCGCAATAAAATAGAGGACCGCCCCGACGATCGGCGAAAGGATGATGATGCCGACCCACCCGATTGCCGACCGCACCTCTTCCTTCGTCATAGCCGCGTGGATGGCAGCCGTCGCCCCAAGCACAAGCGAGAGCAGGAAGAGGATGTGGGGCCAGTACGGCTCAATGGCGGTCAGCATGATGCGAAGATATAGGCAGCTCTTCGCCCCCCGCAATCAGCGACCGCGCGATGCCGGTTACGGCTTTTATCAATCAGCGCCGATCTCCTTCGCGAATGCATCCAGGGAGGCTTCAAAGGTATCGAAGATGGTGTTGATTTGCTGCTCGTCGACGATCAATGGCGGGCAGAGCGCGATACTGTCCCCGATCGCCCGGCCGATCACGCCCTTGTCCAGCATGAGGGCCGCGAACTTCGGGCCCAACTGCCCGGCCGCAAAACCGTCCCTTGAATGGAGCTCCAGTGCACCGATCAGCCCGACGCCCCGCGCCTCCACCGCAAGCGGATGGGCTTCCATTGCCTTCAGGCGCTTCATGAACAGCGGGCTGAGTTCTCGCACATTGCCGACCAGGTCGCGCTCCTCGATGATTGCGAGGTTCTCCAGCGCGACGGCGGCTGCGACCGGATGGCCGCTCGCGGTGAAGCCATGCCCGAATGTTCCGATCTTCGCCGACTCGTCAGCCAGCGGCGCATAGACCCGTTCGTTGATGAGCAAGGCAGAGATGGGCTGGTAGGACGAAGACAGCTGTTTCGATACGGTGATGATGTCGGGCTGCAAGCCGAAGGTCGTGGTGCCAAACATTTCGCCGGTCCGCCCGAAGCCGCAGATCACCTCGTCGGCGATCAGCAGGATGTCGTACTTGCGGAGGACCACCTGTATGGCATCCCAATATCCTGGAGGCGGCACGATGACGCCGCCGGCGCCCATGACCGGTTCGCCGATGAAAGCGGCCACGGTCTCGGGGCCTTCCTTGAGGATCAGGTCCTCCAGATCTCCAGCGCATCGCGCGACGAATTCCTCTTCCGTCTCTCCCTCCTGCGCGAAGACGCGATAATGCGGGCAGGTCGTGTGCAGAATATTGGAGAGCGGCAGATCGAAGGACCGATGATTGTTGGGAAGGCCGGTCAGGCTGGCGCTGGCGATCGTGACCCCGTGATAGCCCTTGACCCGGGAAATGATCTTCTTCTTCTCCGGCTTGCCAAGGGCATTCGACCGGTACCAGACCATCTTCATGGCCGTGTCGTTGGCTTCCGAGCCGGAATTGGTGAAGTACACCTTCGACATCGGAACCGGGGCCATCTGGATCAGCTTTTCCGCAAGGTCGACGGATGGTCCATGGGTGCGACCCGTGAAGGTGTGATAATAGGGCAGGATCGACATCTGCCGCACGGCGGCGTTAACCAACCGCTGCTCCCCGAAGCCCACGGCGACGCTCCAGAGCCCGGACATCGCCTCGATGTAGCGCTTGCCGCTGTTGTCGTAGACATAGACGCCTTCGCCCCTGTCGATGACGAGCGCGCCATCACGCTCCAGAGCCCGTGCATTGGTATAGGAATGCAACTGGTAGGCCTGGTCGCGGGCTTCCACGGAATTGGGCTGAACGGTCACGATCGTCTCCTTGGCGAAATCACGCCCCACTCATATCGCCAAGCCGGACTCGCGTCAGCAGCGAAAACGGCACATGATGTCTCAGATCTACCTGGCAGTCATGGCGGCAACGGGCGGCGCTGCGCCGTCCGGTATCGGGCTGACATAAGCCTGGCCCTTGCGACGGCGGCGAAGGTCGGCCCAGGCGGCGTCGCGCAGATCGGCATTCTCCAGCGCGGCAAGGCCGGTCGCCGCCATGACCTTCGCGGTCGCAACCATGCCCTTGTGCGCCAGGGCGCTCTGACCTTGGGCGACGACCTGCCAGGTATGAAGCTGGGTCCCGACCGCCAGAGTGGGACCGTAGGCCTGAACGGTCGGGACGACCCAGCTGACGTCGCCCACATCCGTGGATCCCCCCATCTGCCGGATCTCGTTGTGCGGGGGCAGGATGAAGTCGGCGAGCGGGATATCGCGCGGGTCGAGCCGCTCCTGGCTCCAGCTCGCGGCGATGTCCTCAGGCGTCAATGTCGTCCGGATCTTCTCGGCGAACGCAATGTCGTCGCTGTCGAATGTGGGCGGTCCGAGGCTTTCCCAGATGCCCTGCATCGCGTCCATCAACGGCGTGTTGACGATGATGTTCGAGACGCCGGCGAGGATGGTGCTTTCCATCCGCGTCTCGGTCATCAGCGCGGCCCCTTCTGCAACCTTTTTGACCCGCTCTATCAAGGTCAGGAGCCCGCCGAGCTCCGTTGCCCGCACCACATAGCGAGCCTTTGCATAAGCCTGGACGACGTTGGGCGAGATGCCGCCAGCATCGAGGATCGCGTAATGGATGCGATAGTCGGACGGCATGTGCTCGCGCATGTAGTTGACGCCGACATTCATGAGTTCCACCGCATCCAGCGCACTGCGACCGAGCTCCGGCACGGCGGCGGCATGTGCCGCGCGGCCAAAGAATTCGAAATCGATCCTGCAGTTGGCCAGCGATGTCTCCCGCTGCACGCCCGCGAAATTGCTGGGATGCCAGCTGATGGCGACATCCACGTCCTCGAAAGCACCCGATCTGACCATGAAGGCCTTGGCGGCTCCACCTTCCTCGGCCGGGCAACCGTAGTAGCGAACGCGGCCCGGGGTCCCGGTCTGTTGCAGCCAGTCCTTCAGCGCCGTGGCCGCGAGAAGGGAAGCTGATCCGAGTAGGTTGTGGCCGCAGCCATGGCCGTTGCCACCGGTCACAATCGGGTCGTGCAAGGTGAGGCCTGCCTTCTGGCTGAGGCCCGCCAGTGCATCATATTCGCCGAGGAAAGCGATGACCGGGCCGCCTTCGCCGGCTTCGCCGATCAACGCTGTCGGAATGCCGGCAACATTCTCCCTGATCCGGAAGCCCTGCTTCTCGAGCATGTCGCGATGAGCGGCAGCCGACTCCGTCTCCATGTAGCAGGTCTCCGGCGTCGTCCACACGCGATCGCTGAGGTCGATGAAGGACTGCCTTTTCTGATCCACCATGTCCCAGATGACCGGATAATTCGGCGTGATGTAGTTCATTCGGCTTCGCCCCTGCTGCAGTGCCCGACGGGTGCGGACGGTACCGGTATTCCGGGACGGCCGCAAATGCAGCGGCCGAAGATGCCCGCTATTCACATCGAATTGCTCCAAGCTCAAAGCATCTCGACAAGCACGAGGTATTCGCTATGCTCCCGCGCCACAGTCCGGCCGCAATTTTCCAAGGATGCCACAAATGGTGGCAAAACGTGTCTAATTGCGGAGCATTCGAGGCAGATTGTTCTTCGAAGTCCGGACGGGGCGCCCGGGAAACAGATTCGCGGGCGCGACAGGCAGGAGCGTAGGCCGGTCATCCGGCTGCGAGCCAAAAGGGGTAAAGCTTGATCGTCGACCGGGTTGGGAATCCGGGTCGGCAGGAGGTGAAGCAAAAAAGACTGACAGGATGCGAAAAGCGCATCGACACCACGTCTCAATCGGATCCGGCGCCTTGCCGGCCACAAGAACTGGGAGAATACCCGTGAAACACAAGATCACACTTGCTGCAGCACTGCTTTCGGCGACCTTCTTCGCCAGCGCCGCCAGCGCAAAGACCTTCGTATACTGCTCCGAAGGCTCGCCGGAAGGCTTCGACCCGGGCATGTACACCGCCGGCACGACCTTCGATGCCTCGGCTCATCCGATCTACAGCCGCCTGATGGAATTCAAGCCCGGCACGACCGAGGCTGAACCCGGTCTCGCCGAAAGCTACGAAGTCAGCGAAGACGGCACGGTCTACACGTTCAAGCTGCGTCCGGGCGTCAAGTTCCACACGACCGAATTCTTTACGCCGAGCCGCGAGTTCAATGCGGACGACGTCATCTTCTCGCTTGAGCGCCAGCTCAAGGCGGACCATCCGTGGAACCAGTACGTCGCTGGCACCTCCTGGGAATATGCCGCCGGCATGGGCTTCCCGGAACTGATCAAGTCGATCGAGAAGGTTGACGACCTGACCGTCAAGATCACGCTCAACCGTCCGGAAGCACCGTTCCTCGCAAACCTGGCAATGCCGTTCGCGTCGATCGCGTCCAAGGAATATGCCGACAAGCTGGAAGCCGAAGGCAAGAAGGAACAGCTGAACCAGATGCCCGTCGGCACCGGCCCGTTCTCCTTCGTCGGCTACCAGCAGGATGCGGTCATCCGCTACAAGAAGAACGCCGACTACTGGGGTGGCGCACCGAAGATCGACGACCTCGTCTTCGCAATCACCACCGATGCCGCAGTTCGCTACCAGAAGGTGAAGGCCGGCGAATGCCACCTGATGCCGTTCCCGAACGCAGCCGACGTGGAGTCGATGAAGGCTGACGAGAACCTCACCGTTCTCGAACAGGAAGGCCTGAACGTTGCCTACCTCGCCTACAACACGACCCAGGCTCCGTTCGACAAGGTCGAAGTACGCAAGGCACTCAACAAGGCGATCAACAAGGAAGCGATCGTCGATGCCGTCTTCCAGGGCATGGCGACCCCCGCCAAGAATCCCATCCCGCCGACCATGTGGTCCTATAACGACGCAATCGAAGATGACACCTACGACATCGAAGCCGCCAAGAAGATGCTTCAGGATGCAGGTGTAGAAAACCTCTCCATGAAGATCTGGGCAATGCCGGTATCGCGTCCGTACATGCTGAATGCACGGCGCGCCGCCGAAATCATCCAGGACGACTTCGCCAAGATCGGCGTCAACGTCGAGATCGTTTCCTACGAGTGGGCCGAGTATCTCGACCGGTCCAAGGCGAAGGATCGTGACGGCGCCGTCATGCTCGGCTGGACCGGCGACAATGGCGACCCGGACAACTTCCTCGACACCCTGCTCGGCTGCAATGCCGTCGGCGGCAACAACCGTGCCCAGTGGTGCAACGAGGAGTTCGACGCGCTGGTGAAGAAGGCCAAGGTCACCTCCGACCAGGCTGAGCGGACGAAGCTCTACGAAGAGGCTCAGGTCGTCTTCAAGCGTGAGGCTCCGTGGGCGACCATCGACCATTCGCTGTCGATCGTTCCGATGCGCAAGGAAGTCTCCGGCTTCGTACAGAGCCCGCTCGGCGATTTCACCTTCGAAAACGTCGATATCGCCGAGTAATCGCGCGTAATTGATGAATCTGCCGCGGGATGCGTTGCGTTTCCCGCGGCATTTGCTTTATGAGCGCCAAAAAAATGAAGTGAAACCACTTCAAGCGCCACGTGCGGGGTTCGATACCTGACGCGGCTCAAGACACAGAAGGTTTCCTGATGTTCGGCTTTCTCCTGCGGCGTATCGCCGTTCTGATCCCGACCTTTATCGGGGTCTCGATCATTGCATTCTCGTTTATCCGGCTGTTGCCGGGCGATCCCGTCGCACTTCTCTCCGGCGAACGCGTCATGTCGCCGGAGCGGCACGCGCAGATCAGCGCCCAGCTCGGCATGGACCGGCCGCTGGTCGTTCAGTACCTGGATTATCTTGGCGGCGTCGTAACCGGCGACTTCGGCTCCTCCATCGTCTCCAAGACACCGATCCTCGACCAGTTCCTGGCGCTTTTCCCGGCCACCGTAGAATTGTCGCTCTGCGCAATCTTCCTGGCTGTCATTATCGGCATCCCTGCTGGCGTGATTGCTGCCATCAAGCGGGGCTCCTTCTTTGACCAGTCGCTGATGGGAATCGCCCTAGTCGGCTATTCGATGCCGATCTTCTGGTGGGGACTTCTGCTGATCATCCTGTTCTCCGGCATCCTGCAGTGGACCCCGGTCTCGGGTCGCATCTCGCTGATGTACTTCTTCCCGCAGGTCACGGGCTTCATGCTGATCGACTCGCTCTTGTCCGGCCAGAAGGGCGCCTTCATGTCGGCGCTGAGCCACCTGGCTCTGCCGTCGATCGTGCTGGCAACCATCCCGCTCGCGGTCATCGCCCGCCAGACCCGGTCGGCAATGCTCGAAGTCCTCTCGGAAGATTATGTACGCACGGCACGTGCCAAGGGCCTGTCGCCATTCCGCGTCGTCGGCATTCATGCGCTTCGCAACGCGATGATCCCGGTCATCACCACAATCGGTCTGCAGATCGGCGTCATGCTTGCAGGTGCCATCCTGACCGAAACGATCTTCTCCTGGCCGGGTATCGGCAAGTGGATGGTCGACAGCGTCTTCCGGCGCGACTACCCGGTCATCCAAGGCGGCCTGCTGCTGATCGCCGCGATCATCATGTTCGTCAACCTGATCGTTGATCTGCTCTACGGCCTGATCAACCCCCGTATCCGGCACTAGAAGGAGAAAATCCCATGGCCGATACCATCAATGACATCGACAACTCCCCGGAAGTCATTTCGAGCGCGGCGCTGCGCCGCAAGATGCTGAAGGAATTCTGGTTCTACTTCTCCGAAAACCGCGGCGCGGTGATTGGTCTTTTCGTCTTCGTGGCGCTTGTGCTGACTGCGATCTTCGCACCGCTGATTGCACCGCATTCGCCCTTCCAGCAGTATCGCGACGCCGTTCTGCTTCCCCCGGCATGGCTGGAGGGTGGCAATATGAGCTATCTTCTCGGAACCGACCCGGTCGGCCGCGACATCCTTTCGCGCCTGATCTACGGTTCGCAATACTCGCTCTTCATCGGCGTATTCGTGACGACGCTGTCGCTGACGAGCGGCATCCTGATCGGCGTCATCGCGGGATACTATCGCGGTTGGGTCGATACCGTGATCATGAGGCTGATGGACATCATCCTCGCCTTCCCGTCGCTGCTGCTTGCCCTTGTGCTGGTGGCGATCCTTGGGCCTGGGCTGATCAATGGCATGATCGCCATTGCCCTCGTGCTGCAGCCGCACTTTGTCCGCCTGACGCGCGCTGCCGTGATGACGGAAAAGACACGCGACTATGTAACGGCATCGCGCCTCGCCGGCGCCGGTCCGTTGCGCCTGATGTTCCGCACGATCCTGCCGAACTGCACGGCACCGCTCATCGTGCAGGCGACGCTCTCCTTCTCGAACGCCATCCTCGACGCGGCAGCCCTCGGCTTCCTCGGCATGGGCGCACAGCCGCCGGCACCGGAATGGGGCACGATGCTTGCCGAAGCGCGTGAGTTCATTCTCCGCGCCTGGTGGGTCGTTACCTTCCCGGGCCTGGCGATCCTCATCACCGTCTTGGCCATCAACCTGATGGGTGACGGTTTGCGGGACGCGCTTGACCCGAAACTGAAGAGGTCTTGATCATGGCGCTGCTTCAAATCGACAACCTCATAGTCGAATTCGAAACGGCCTCCGGCTGGTTCCGCGCCGTCGACGGCGTCTCCATCTCCGTCGAGAAGGGGGAAGTTCTGGCGATCGTGGGTGAATCCGGCTCCGGGAAATCGGTCGCCATGCTTGCTGTCATGGGCCTTCTGCCCTGGACGGCAAAGATCACAGCCGACCGGATGCTCTTCGAAGGTAGGGATATCCAGAACATCAGCGCGGCCGAGCGCCGCAAACTGATCGGCAAGGACATCTCGATGATCTTCCAGGAGCCCATCGCAAGTCTGAACCCCTGCTTCACGGTCGGCTTCCAGATCGAGGAAGTGCTGCGTATCCATCTCGGGCTGGACAAGAAGGCACGCCGCGAGCGGGCGATCGAGCTGTTCCGGCAGGTGGGTCTTCCCAATCCGGAGGACCGGCTCAACCACTTCCCGCACCAGATGTCCGGTGGCCAGTGCCAGCGCGTCATGATCGCCATTGCCATCGCCTGCGATCCGAAGCTGCTGATTGCTGACGAGCCGACCACTGCGCTTGACGTGACGATCCAGAAACAGATCCTGGATCTCCTGATGTCGCTGCAGGCAAAGAACGGCATGGGCCTCATCATGATTACCCATGACATGGGCGTGGTCGCCGAAACGGCCGATCGCGTGGTCGTGCAGTACAAGGGCAAGAAGATGGAGGAGGCCGATGTCCTCTCCCTCTTTGAAAACCCCAAGAGCAACTATACCCGGGCGCTCCTCGCCGCCCTTCCGGAAAACGCCACCGGCGACCGTCTGACAACGGTCTCCGAATTCTTCGACGGCACGCCGGAATCCGTGGAGACACGCGCATGACTGAAGCATCGAACGACATCATGCTCGAGGTTCGCGATATCAAGCGTGACTACGAGCTTCCGGGTGGTCTCTTCAAGCCGAAGAAGATCGTCCATGCCGTCAAGGGTGTTTCATTCAAGCTGGAACGCGGCAAGACGCTGGCCATCGTCGGCGAGTCCGGCTGCGGCAAGTCAACGCTTGCCCGCATGCTGACCTTCATCGACGAACCGACGGCCGGGGACCTCATCATCGACGGCAAGAAGATCGACACGCGTCCAGGCCAGCTGACCGCCGAAATGCGCCAGAAGGTGCAGATCGTCTTTCAGAACCCCTATGGGTCGCTGAACCCGCGCCAGAAGATCGGCGACGTCCTGGGCGAGCCGCTGCTGATCAACACCAAGATGTCCGCGGAGGAGCGGCGTGACCGCGCCACCCAGATGCTGGTGAAGGTCGGGCTAGGGCCGGAGCATTACAACCGCTACCCCCACATGTTTTCGGGCGGTCAGCGGCAGCGTATTGCCATTGCACGGGCCCTGATGCTGAACCCGAAGCTGCTGGTGCTCGACGAGCCGGTATCTGCTCTCGATCTTTCGGTCCAGGCGCAGGTTCTGAACCTTCTTGCGGACCTGCAGGACGAGTTCGGGCTGACCTATGTCTTCATCAGCCACGACCTCTCCGTCGTCCGCTACATCGCCGACGAGGTCATGGTAATGTATTTCGGCGAGGCGGTTGAGTATGGCACCCGCGACGCGGTGTTCTCCGATCCGAAGCACGAATACACCCGAACCCTGTTTGCGGCGACGCCACGAGCCGATGTGGACTCCATTCGTGCCCGTGTCGCACTTAAGAAGGCGGTGACTGCGGCCTGATCACTCCACGAAGATCCTGACGCTGGCGGCACGCCCGGCAGCGTCGATCACCGTCAGCGTGGCATAGCCGGCACCATCCGGCCTCCACTCGCTGGTACGGCGATAGGAAAGGCCCTCCAGCGGCCTGCCGTTCGCCAGCCAGCGAAAAGGCGCCTTGCCTCCCTGAAGCTTGAGCGCCAGCGGCATTTCGCCGGCTTGCGACGTCACACCGAGGTCGACCTTCGCGCCTTCCGGCGGGTAGACGATCTGCGGTGCCGGCGCGCCGGCCGACGCGGCAATCAGCCCGCCGGCCGTCATGGAGAAGCGGCGCTGGCTTATTGGTAGATCGCCTTGGGCGATGCGCGTGGCGCCGGTAGGCGGCCGAGGCAGCGGCGTGTGCACGACACCCGATCGTGCGAAGGCGTCGAAGAGGATGGGCGCCGCCGTCTGGTATCCGGAAATGCCGGGCACGGCACCGTTGTCCGCCCTGCCAACCCAGACGCCGAGGACGTGGCGCCCATCGTAGCCGACCGACCAGGCATCCCGATAGCCATAGCTCGTGCCCGTCTTGTAGGCGATGCCGAGGCGGGGGCTTCCGAGCGGCGGCAGGATGTCGGACAGGATGTCCGTTACATGCCAGGCCGCCGCCGGCTCCAGAAGCGGTCCACGCTCAAGCTCTCCCGGCTCTGCCGTGATCCCGTTACCGAGCCGAACCGGAGCGCCCTGGTTGGCAAGGGCCGCATAAGCCTGCACCAGATCGCCGAGCGTGATGCCGAGGCCGCCGAGACCGATTGCGAGACCCGGCGCCTCGTGCGGCGGCAGTACTGTCCGCACCTCCGCGCGACGGAACCGCGACATCAGCCTGGATGGCCCTACCACGTCGAGCAGCCTTACGGCTGGAATATTCAGCGACAGCTGCAGCGCCTGGCGCACGGTCACATCGCCCTGATAACCCATGTCGAAGTTCTTAGGCCGGTATCCGAAGAAATCGGAGGGGCGGTCCTCGATGATGGTTTCCTGTGAAACCAGACCCTGCTCAAATGCGAGCCCGTAGATGAAGGGTTTCAGGGTCGAACCGGGCGAGCGGTTCACCCGGGTCATGTCGATCCAGCCGGACCGGCTCGAATCGAAATAGTCGGAAGAGCCCACCTCGCCGATGATCTCGCCCGTCGCAGCGTCGGCCATGACCATGGCGACCGCAACCTTTGGGCTGAGCTTCGAGGCCGCCTCACGGGCGACGTCTTCCAGTGCCTTCTGCACGCTTCTTCTCAGCGTCGTGCTATGTTCCTGAACCGTCGGGTAGTTGCGGATTGCTGCTTCAGCCAGATGCGCCGCATGGCTGGGAAGCTCTCGTCGCCGTTGGGGCAGAGGATCGCGGGTCGCGCGCTGCAATTCGCCTTCGCCTATGACATCCGCCACGCCGGAACGCGCCAGAACCCGCTCCCGCGCCGCCATTGCTTGCGCCCACTTCCGATCCGGCCTGCGGCCTTCCGGCGCCTGCGGAAGGGCGACGAGGAGCGCTGCCTCCGCCACGGTGAGCCGCTTCGGCTCCTTCCCAAAATAGGCGAGGCTTGCTGCCCGCACGCCCTCCAGGTTGCCGCCGTAGGGCGCATGGGTCAGGTAAAGCTCAAGAATTTCATTCTTCGTGAGCCGCCGCTCGAGCTGGACCGCACGCACCACCTGCAGCAGCTTCGCCGAGAGGGAACGGGTCTCGCGCGGTTCGGTCAGCCGCGCGACCTGCATCGTCAGTGTTGATGCGCCGGACACGACGCGACCATTGGTCAATAGCTGCAGGAATGCACGTCCGGCGGCAAGAGGATCAACCCCCCGATGCTCGAAGAAGCGCCTGTCCTCGTAGGCGACGAGCATCCTCAAGAAACGGGGATCGACATCCTCGATCTTCGTTTCGAGCCGCCAACGCCCTTCGGCTGTCGCAAAGGCTCGGAGCAGGGCACCCTCGGCATCAACAACCTCGGGCGAAACGACGAGCGCCCGCTCCAGCGGCGGTGGGAATGCCCGGTCCGCGGCATCGAGCCCGAACGTCGCCGCCGCAGCAGCGGCGACCACCATGCCCAGACCAACGGCAATCCTTTGGAACCTGTTCATCTCACCGGGCCGCCAGAACCTCCATACGCCCCGCTGCTGTGCGGGCGGAGAATTGCGGCCGATACATGTCCTCGACCTGCGCGGCGGGATGATCATAGGTGCCGGGAGTCACGGCACGAACAACATAGGCGAGAGTAATATCGCGATTGTCGCCTGTGTTGCGATTTAAGGCGGCGACAAACCGGTCGTTGGGGAACTCGGTATGCGCGGGCTCGACCTCATCGATCCAGTCGAAGTTCGCGAGCTGCGCGCTGTCAACCAGGCTGGGATTGTCGATCTCGAACCCCGCCGGCAGCAGGTCCTGCACCAGGATCCGCGACGGCCAATCATTGCTCTCCGTGATTGTCAGCACCGCAACATAACGCTCGTTCTGTCGCGCCTGGGAGACATTCGCCGGTTCCCCGTCCAGTGTGTAGTAGCTCCTGTCGATGACGAAACCCTCCCCACCGGCGGCGAGCGGCCTGGCGGGAGCCGCGACCGTGGTGACGGTAGCCGAAAGCGCCTCGTCGCCATTGTTGGTCACGGTCAGCGGGTGATCGAGCACCGCCTCGCCTGCCATGCGCGTCATCAATGTCCCGGCATGCGACGCGCCGTTCACTTCGAGGTCGATGTCCTCGTCCCCTGTCTGCAAGGCGCGGGCGGCAAGCAGCATCCATGCTTGCTCTTGGGTACTCGTGTAGCTCTTCTGTTCCCACTCCCGTGCGACGACGTCCGCAAGCGCCGGGACGATTGGCGGAACAGGCCTGCTTTCCGCGGCAAGAGCCAGCACCGCCGCGCCGTCCCGCAGGGAGGAGCCGTAATCCGACCGGACCAGGCTCACCTGATGGAGCTGCGACTGCTCTGCCATTCCCAGCGCATCGGCATAGATCGACCGGGATCGCTGCGCATCCCCGTACAGTGCCAGTGATGCCGCAATATGCGCCTTGGCGAGCGGTGTAGGGAAGTCGCCGAGCATGGTGTCGGCGTAATAGCGAAGGTCGCTGATCGCGGCCTTGCGGTTTCGTGCGAGGACGTAAAGCGAATAGGCGATCTCGTTGCCCTGGTCGCGGACGTTGTTGGTGTAGGAAAGAGCGTTCTGCAGGTTCTCCAGTGCCTGTACCACCGCCCGCTCCGCCACGTCATAGCCCTGCTCCCTTGCCCGGGAGAGGAAATCGGTGACGTAGGCATCCAGCCAGAGATCGCCGCCTCCCGGCCCCCAGAGGCCGAAGCTGCCGGACGACGACTGGTTGGAGAGGATGCGGCGGATCGCATCCTGCACCCGTTGCTTCACCTCGCCGTCCTCGGTCAAGCCATTCCGAACTGCCAGTTCGCTCAGGTAGAGAAGCGGCAAGGCACGGCTCGTCGTCTGCTCGGTGCAGCCATACGGATAGCGGTCAAGGCTCATCATGAGGGCCGGGATGTCGAACGCGCTCGAACGGCTGACATTGAGGCTGACGGAAGCGCTCGGGAGGATGCTGTCCGCCAGAAGGTCACCGCTCACGGTCAGGCTGTTTCCGGGTGCCAGCGCGATCACTCGGCGCTCGGTCATCGGCAGCGTCGCAGGCCTGACCGGCAGGCGAAGAACCTGCTCCAGCGACAAGCCTGCGGCATTGCTCAACCGAAGGGTCACCTGCCCGTCTCCCGGCTCCAGACCGGTGAGAGGAATGGTGAGGTCCGTCCTGCCGTCTGCGTCCAGCGTGAGGCTCTGACGGGTCTCGTCCACGGAAATCGCATCATTGGTGTCGATGGCAAGCTCGTACGGGCCAGGCGCGCCGTCCGTGTTTGCGAAATCAAGCCTCAGCTCTGCCTCGTCGCCCGGCGCCAGGAAGCGAGGCAGGCTAGCGGTCACGACCACCGGATCGCGAATGACGACATCCTTGACGGCATGACCCACGCCACTCCTGGACCAGGCAACCGCCATAACCCGCGCGGTCCCGTTGAATTGGGGAATGTCGAACGAGGCATTCGCCCTGCCCTCGCCATCGACGCGGACCGGTCCGGAGAAAAACGCCACCAGTTTCTCAGTCGGTGGTTCGCCCTGCAGGGCCATGCTGCCACCATCGCCTCCTGTCCGGATACGGCCCGTAGCACCGAGCGATCCATCGATGAGCCGACCGTAAATGTCGCGAATCTCCATTCCCAGCCGGCGCTGGCCAAAATACCAGTCATCGGGAGCAGGCGGTTCGTAGCGGGTCAGGTTGAGGATGCCGACATCCACGGCCGCCACGGTGACATAGGCTTCCTCGCCGACAGCGGCACCGGCGATCTGGAGCGAGATGTCGAGGGGCTGCCGCGGCAGCGTCTGATCGGGCGCGTCGAGGACGATCTCCAGGTCGCGGTCCTGTGGATCGACCTTCAGCCAGCTGACACCGATCGCCCGCATCGGCATCCGGCTCTCCTGACTGTCGGCAGGGCGGAACAAAGTCGCGGTCACATAGGCACCGGCGCCCCAATCGGCGGTAACGGGAATCTCCACCTCGCCCCCGCCTGCTGCCAAGCTCTCGGTCTGCACGGAGATGAGCTCTTCCGACCCTGCGACGACGAGCAACTCCCCGGCATGGCGGGACGCGATCTTGAGTCTGGCGGTATCTCCCACCGCATAGCTTTGCTTGTCGAGCGCGATCTCGAGAGCGTCCGGAGTCTCGGTCGATGTTGCCGAGACGAACCAGCCCGCGTCGAACTCCACACCCGAGGCAGCGCCGATTTCGCTGCCTTCCACCTCCAGCCTGTAGCGTCCCCACGTAACAGGCATGGAGATCCGAGCGCCTTCTTGTTCCAGGTCCACCCGACCGTCGGAGACCTGGCTGGTGCGGGTGACGGGCTCAAAGCGCCAGGCAGATCCCTCCCTATACCATTGGTATTCCTGCTCCACCTTCAGCAGCTTCCAGCCAAGTCCCTGGAGCGGAAGTCGCTGACCATCCTGATTAATGCCGATCAGATGAAAGTTGGCGACTGCATTTTCGGGAAGGTCACCAGTGAACTCGGGCTTTATGCCGATCCGCGGGCCATCCGGCTTGACCGGCAAGGTCAGTTTCCTCTCGACCGCGCGACCTCCGGCCTCCTGCATGCGAATGATGATATCGGCCACAACGAGCTGCGTTGTCGCCGGAGCCTCCTCGACAGGGACATCGACGGTCGCCTTCCCGTCCTCATCCAGGTCGGGAAGCCCGTCGAGCGGCAGGCGAAGGGTTTCGCTCGCCTCCTCGTCGGTCAGGCCGAACTGGTATCCCGGATAGGCTTCCCGTTCGCGGCTCGGTCTCAGCACGACCTCTCCCTCGAGCGAAAGCCCTGAAGCCGGTGCGCCGTAGAGGTAACGGCCGTCGATCGCGACAGGCACCGCACTCCCCGGATCCACTTCGCTTGCGGTACTGGTGATATCGAACTCGATCCGATCCGGAACAAAATCATCGACAAGAAAGGATTTCTCGGCAATGGGCGAGCCCTTGGGATCGGTGAAGACCTGAATCGTCCAGGTGCCGCGCATGGCAGTCTCCAGCAGCGGCAGGTCTAGCGCATAGCCGCCGAGCTCACCCTCCCTGACCTCCCGCCGGTCCTCTACCCCATCGGGGCGCAGGAAAACGAAGGTCAGCGGCAGTCGTTCTATGGCATTGGCATCGACATCCCGGGCAAGCGCCGCTGCATGGACGGTCTCGCCCGGTCGATAGATGCCGCGCTCTGTCCAGAGAATGAGATCGATAGCACCCGGGGCCGGTCTTCCGGTGACGCCGCGATCGGAGAGGTCGAAGCCGGCTCGCGTCATGTCGAGGAAGACATAGTCCGAATCCCCCTTCCGCGCAGTGACCATCGCCGGCGCCGTTGACGCCGTCCCGCGGATCAGCCCCGCGGTGAAGACGGCGCGTCCATCCGCATCGGTCGTCACGGTTCCGAGCACGTCGTTATTCTTGGCCAGCAACTGGAGCTCGATGCCCTGCAACGGCTTCGCGGATGCCAGCGATCGGGTAAAGACATGAAGGCCGTCGGTTCCGGCATAGGTAGAAAGCCCGATGTCGGAAACGACAAACCATTGGGTCGCCTTGCTGTTCCATTCCTGGCTCGGAGCATTGGCCGCTTCCGCGGTCAGCATATAGACGCCGGGCTTGCGTGCCGGTAGCGCCTCATCCACGGGGAAGCTGGTGACGACCTCCTTGTTGAGATCCTGACCCATCTCGATCGAGCCCTCCCAGACGAGCTCTCCGCTTTCCTGCTCAATCCGGGAGGCGCTGTAACCGTCCATCTGGGTAAGGAATTGCGAATTGGTCATCAGCGACACGAGGTTTCTATCGCCGACACGGTAGAGCTTGAGTTCCGCCTGGTCCGTATTGACCGAGACGATCGGGATGCCGCGCCGCGCAGTGGACGGCAGGACGAAGGCGTCGCCGGTGAAGCGGACAGCCGGCGAACGGTCCTTCACGTAAAGCTCAAGATCAACCTGCTGCTGCAGGTCCTCGTCCACGGAAGACGGCAGGCCGCGGCGGAGTGAGAGCGCGAACTTCTGCCCGTGGGTCAGTCCCTCGACGCAGATCTGATTGTCGCTTGCTTCCAGAGCCGCCGGAGCCCTGCCGTCGACGACGACGAACGGCGCATAGTCGGCTGCTTTCAGGAGCGGTTCTGAGAATTGAACGCAAGCACGCGGGCTGGCGCTGTCGGTATCGATGGTATTCCCGACCACCCGGAACCCCTGCCGCTCGCGCAGATCATCATAGGCAGCCTGAACAGTCTGCGATCGCACCAGCGCCAGGCTCTCCCTGTAGGCGGTAAGGGCAGGGCGGTAGTTCTGCTGCCGCTCGAGCGCGGCGGCAAGTACGGCCAACGCGTCCGCACGGGCCTGCGCCGTCCTGCTGAGCTGGTAGCCGTTGATCGCGGCCAGCACCGCCTCGCTGGCCATCGCGTAGTTGCCGACTGCCGTCCCCGCCGCCCGCGACGTTGCCGTCCAGAGAGCACCGTCTTCTGGCATAAGAGACAAGGCGCCTTTGAAGTTATAGAGCGCATTGTCGATATTGCCGCCGAGAAGCTCGTTCTGCGCGATAGCCTTCAATTCTTCTGCGCCATAACCCTGCTGATTTTCCCCCAGCGCGAGATCGGACTTGTATTCACGCGCCTCGCGCAACAGATCGTCGGACAGGAAGCCAAGCCGGATCGGAGCGCCGATATCGGGCTCTGCATCCGCCTCGACGATCTTGCCGGCGACTGCCCCCGGAAAGCTGTTGAGTTGGTCGAAGTCCGACTTGAGGAAGCACCACTGCGCCCTGACATTGTAGGTGAACGCCTTGCAGGCCTTGTCGCCGATGCAGGCCGCCTCGCACTGGGCCTGCGAGACGTTCTGGACCGTGCGGAGGTCGAAGCCGAAATAATCCCCGTCCGGCGTAATCTCCAGGCGCCGCTCCGCCGCCTGGAGAGGCGCTGCCAGAGCAAGAATGGTGAAGACAAATGCAGAGATATCGACTATTGCGCGCTTAGACATCATGTCCCCCGAACGCTGCTATCGTGGGGGCCATCTTCTTCCTTGCGGGGCGTATGTCAATGTGGTCTCGGCTGCGGCCCGGCTCCCGGCTTACGTTACCCGTTCGAGAATCGAAACGTAGTTGGCGACGGCCGCGCCACCCATGTTGAAGACGCCAGCCTTCCCGGCATTCGGCAGTTGCATGTCGCCGGCCTCGCCGCAGAGCTGCATCGCCGCCATGACATGCATGGAGACCCCGGTGGCACCTACCGGATGCCCCTTCGATTTCAAGCCGCCAGAAGGATTGACCGGCAGCTTCCCGCCCTTCGCGGCCAGTCCCTCGCGGACGACTTTGTAGCCCTCGCCGGGCTTAGCCAATCCCATGGCCTCATATTCGATCAGCTCAGCAATTGTGAAGCAGTCATGAGTCTCGACGAAATCGAGATCATCCAGCGTCAGCCCCGCCTCCGAAAGGGACTTTTGCCAGGCAAGGCGCGCACCGTCGAACGCAATGGGATCGCGGCGCGACATGGCGAGGATGTCGTTGACATGCGTTCGGGCGCGGAAGGCAACGGCGCGTTGCATTCCTTCTGCGACGTCCGGGTGGGCGAGCACCAGGGCCGCCGCCCCGTCCGAGACGAGAGAGCAGTCGGTCCGTCGAAGCGGTGCTGCGACATAAGGATTCCTGTCGGAAACCGTGTTGCAGAAGTCGAAGGAGAAATCCCTCTGCATGTGAGCATAGGGGTTGGCCATCCCATTTGCATGGTTCTTGGCGGCAATCATCGCCAACTCTTCCGAACGGTCGCCATATCGCTGGAAATAGGTGTTCGCGATCCGTCCGAAGAGACCGGCAAAACCGCCTTCAATATCTGCTTCCTCCTCACGGAAGGACGCGCCCAGAAGCACGTCGCCCGTCTCCTTCGTCGGCAAGGAGGTCATCTTCTCCGCACCGACGACCAGCGCAACGCGGCCTCGCCCCGATCCGATGAAATCCAGCGCCGAATAGATCGCCGCCGATCCGGTTGCACAAGCGTTCTCCATCCTGGCTGCCGGCGTATGGGTGAAGCCATCTGCAGCCATGGCGACAAGCGCACCCTGAAAGTCCTGCTTGGTAAAGCCGTTGTTGAAGACGCCGACAAAGATGCCATCAACGTCCTTGGCCTCGATGCCCGCATGAGCGAGCGCCGGGTTGATCACTTCCGCCATGAGTTCTCGCGTGGTGGGCGCTTCGGATTTCCCGAACTTCGAGTGTGCCCAGCCGACGATCTGTGCTGTTGTCATCTTCTTCCTCCTGCCGCATGTCTCCTGCACAAGTTATATGCGATCCTGGCTGCCGGTCCATCAGCAGCCGCCAGAATGCTTCCGCGCGTCTCCCGGAAGAGCGCCGGAAGGCCAGCTTGGGTGGGAAACATTGACCCTGACCCGGCTCTCCATTAGAACGCCGCCACAAGCCCTCGGACGACAGGGTGCGAACGCTCCGGAGTAAGCGGATGGCGCGACTTCCGCCACGATTGCGGACATCATCGCGAAATAGACGGAGACCGGCGGAGGCTTGGTGGCTCCGGATGGTGCTCGGGCTTTTTCTGGCTGCCTTCGGCAGCTTGATTGCCGATGCCAGCCACCTCGTCCGACCCGATACCGCCACGCAAACCGACGCAATCGCCTCGGACATGGCCCATCCGTCCAAGCGAGAACCCTCCCGTGTCGTGGTCATCGACGTCCGGCGCGATAGCGTGTCCGCGTCGGCATCTGCGGATGGCGGCAGCTTCCTGCCACCTCCAGCGCACTGGTCGTTCCCTGCCGATGCCCCTGGCGCTTATCGCTTCGTGGTGCCAGGCGGGACAGCAGGCACCGGTGCCTCGCCATTCCAACCGCGAGCACCTCCGGTTGCGGCCTGAATGCGTGGATGAAAGATCATCCGCAGGCTAGAAATCAGCGCCCCGGCCGCGTGACGCGCCGCGAGGGCCGAGCAGGAACAATGACATGAGAAATTCTCCCTGGGTGGTGGCGACTTACGCCTTCATCATCTTCATCGGCATATTGGTTGCCTTGCCGAACGTACTTTCCCAGAGCGCTCTCGATCGCTTGCCCTCGTGGCTGCCGCATGACCGCGTCTCGCTTGGCCTCGACCTTCGCGGCGGCTCGCACCTTGTGCTGGAAGTGGATCGCGCAGACCTCGTCAACGAGCGACTCCAGAACCTGCTACAGGACAGCCGCCGGGTGCTTCGCGACAACGGGATCGACGTGGCAGGGGTGCGTCGCAGTGGAGACGCCATCACCGTGACGCTACGCGACCCCGCGCAACGCGGAGCCGCCGTCGACCAGCTGGAAACCCTTTCCAATCCCGTGGGCCTCGGCACCGCGGTGGGGCAGACGGACCTGAGCATCCGGACTCCGGCCGACAACACCATCACGCTCGCCTACACCGAAGCCGGCATCACCTCGCACGGCAGTGCCGCTGTCGAGCAGAGCCTCGAGATCATCCGCCAGCGCGTCGACCAGGTGGGCGTGGCAGAGCCAACCATCCAGCGGGTAGGCGACGACCGGGTTCTGGTTCAGCTGCCCGGAGAGCAGGATCCCTCGCGGCTGCGTCAGTTGCTCGGCTCCACTGCCAAGATGAGCTTCCATCTGCTGGGCAATCAGGGCGAGCCGGGGGTCACCATGCTGGCCGACGACCAGGGTCAGCAGTTCCCGGTTCTCGACCGGGTGGAACTGTCCGGCGATCGTCTGACCGATGCACGCGCTGCCTTCGACCAGCAGACCAACGAGCCCGTCGTAAACTTCCGCTTCGACACCGCCGGTGCAAGCCGCTTCGCCCAGATCACCCAGGCTAATGTCGGACGTCCCTTCGCAATCGTCTTGGACAACAAGGTGCTGAGCGCTCCTGTCATCCGCCAGCCGATCACCGGTGGCTCGGGACAAATTTCCGGCGGCTTCTCCGTCGACGAGGCCAACACGCTTGCCGCGCTGCTTCGCGCAGGCGCACTGCCGGCAAAACTTACCGTCATCGAAGAGCGTACCGTCGGCGCCGACCTCGGTTCCGATGCCATCGAGATGGGGATCTTCACCGGCTTCATCGGCTTTGGTCTGGTGGTCGGCTTCCTTCTGCTGCTCTATAGCGGCTGGGGCCTGATCGCCAACGTCGCTCTCTTCATCAATGTCATCCTGACCTTCGCGGCGCTGACGCTGCTCGGGGCGACGCTTACTCTGCCTGGTATCGCGGGTATCGTCCTCGGCATCGGTATCGCCGTTGATGCGAACGTTCTCATCAACGAGCGCATCAAGGAGGAAAGCCGGAAGGGCCGCAGTGCTTTCGCCGCGATCGACGCTGGCTTCCAACGTGCCTACTCGACCATCGTCGACAGTAACGTCACGACGCTGATTGCAACGGTCCTGCTGTTCTGGTTCGGCTCCGGGCCGGTTCGCGGCTTCGCGATCACCATGGGCCTCGGCATCATCATCTCGATGTTCACCGCAGTTGCGATCGTCCGCATCGCGATGATCTGGGCGACCGGCCGGATGAAGCTCAAGAAGATCGAGATCAAGCCGCTTCTGCCCATCAACCTGATCCCGGACGGCACGCAGATCCGGTTCATGAAGGCGCGTTTCTTCGGGATTGGTGTCTCGCTCTTCCTTTCCGTCGCGTCGATCATCCTGTTCTTCACACCCGGGCTCAACTACGGCGTGGACTTCAAGGGCGGGATCCAGATGGAGGTTGCGACCGAAGGTCCAGCTGACCTTGCTGCCTTCCGCAGCGGTCTGGGCGAGCTCGGGCTCGGCGAGGTGGCGCTTCAGGAATTTGGCAGCTCCAATCACATTCTCGTTCGGGTCGAGCGGCAGCCGGGAGGCGAGGAGGCACAGACCACCGCAGTCGAGCAGTTGCGTGCAACGGTGACGCAGATCGACGCGACCGCCAAGGTGGAGCGGACAGAAGTGGTCGGACCGAAGGTCAGTGACGAATTGGCGACGGCAGGCATTCTCTCCGTCGTGCTGGCGGCACTGGCGATGCTCATCTACATCTGGGTGCGCTTCGAGTGGCCATTCGCCGTGGGCGCGATCGCCACGTTGATCCTCGACGTCACCAAGACCATCGGCTTCTTCGCCATTACCGGGCTCGATTTCAACCTGACGGCAATCGCCGCAGTCCTCACCCTCGTTGGCTATTCGGTCAACGACAAGGTGGTGGTCTACGACCGGATGCGCGAGAACATGCGTCTCTACAAGAAGATGCCACTCCGTGAATTGATCGACCGATCGATCAACGAGACATTGGCACGAAGCCTCTACACATCCGCCACGACCTTCCTGGCGATGATCCCTATGGCGATCTGGGGCGGTAGCGCCGTTTCGAGCTTCGCCATTCCAATGGTCTTCGGCATCGTCATCGCGACATCATCCTCCGTCTTCATCGCGGCGCCGATCCTGCTCTTCCTCGGAGACTGGCGCACCCGCCGCGCCAAGGCAGCCGCGGAGGCTACTGAGGACACGGCGCTGGAGGACGGTGAACGGCCAAAGCAAGCCTGAGACCGAAACAGAAATCGGAAGGGGCGGGTGCTGCATCCGCCACTTTTTCTTTAGCCACGATTCGGGAGGAGACGATACTGGCCGCCTATGTCGCGCTCTTCGCGGCCGCCTTTCTGGCCGCTACCATCCTTCCGATGCAGTCGGAGGCGATTCTCGTCGGGCTGATCCTGTCCGGCGACTATTCCACGCCGGCCGTCGTCGCCGTGGCATCGATCGGCAACACCTTGGGAGCGGTGGTCAACTGGGCGCTCGGGCGTGGTATCGAGCAGTTCCGCAACCGCCGCTGGTTTCCGGCATCACCTGAGAAACTCGAAAAGGCGCGTAACTGGTACCACCGCTACGGAAAGTGGTCGCTCCTGTTGAGCTGGCTTCCGATCGGGGGCGACGCAATTACGGTCATCGCCGGCGTCCTTCGGGAGCCGCTGCCAACCTTCCTGCTGCTGGTCTTCATCGGCAAGGGGGCGCGCTACCTCGTACTGGCTGCCGCGACCCACGGGCTCCTCTGACTCACCATGCGGCCTTGTAGATTGCCAGCGCGTCCGATTCTCCGACCGGTCGCGGATTATTGACCAAAAGCCGCGTCTGCTTCATCGCGTCCGCCGCCATGGCCGGCAGATGCTCCTCACCTATACCGACATCCCGCAGACGCTGTGGCAGGGCGAGGCGCGCAGAGAGCTGCTCGAGACACTCGATGAATGCCCTGCAACGGGCCTTGATATCCCGTTCCCCGGCGAGGTGCGGAAAGGCATCGACTGCGATGTCCGCATAGGCTGTCTCTGCATGGGGTACGTTGAACCGCATCACATGCGGAAGGACGAGCGCGTTCGAAAGCCCGTGAGGAACGTGAAACCTGCCGCCGATCGGATAGGCGAGTGCATGAACGGCGGCGACGGGCGAATTGGCGAAGGCCTGACCCGCCAGCATTGAGCCAAGCAGCATGGCACCCCGTGCTTCCCGATCCGCGCCATTGAGGACCGCACGTTCGATGTTGGCGCCCAGCAGCTGCAGCGCCTGTCGCGCCAGCATCTTCGACAAGGGGTTGTTGTTTGCGTTAAGCGAGGCGTACGCTTCGATAGCATGCACCATGGCGTCGATGCCGGTGGCGGCCGTGATCGCTGGCGGAAGGCCAAGTGTCAGATCCGGATCAAGAACGGCGATGTCCGGCAGCAGGATCGGTGAGGAGACGCCGCGCTTTTCGTCAGCCTCAACGGTGATGATGGAAACCGGGGTTACTTCCGATCCCGTGCCGGCAGTGGTTGGCACCAGAACGAGCGGCATGCGCGGCCCCTTCGCATTCCCTACACCCCAGGCTTCATCTATGTCCTCGCCGGAGCCGAGCAACAGGGCTGCAATCTTCGCGACGTCGAGCGAAGAGCCGCCGCCGAAGCCGACCACGCCGGTGACACCGGCTGCCTGACCGGTTTGCACCGCCTTCAGCACCGTTGCGAGCGAAGGATCGGCCTCCACCGCATCGAACACAGTCGCCGAGACGCCAGCTTCCGACAGGGACTTCAGGGCTGCATCGCAAAGGCCCAGCCTGCGCAGGCCCGCGTCCGTCACGAGCAGAACGCGAGAGCCGCAGCGTCCATCGACAATTCTGCCGAGATCGCTTGCGCCGCCGGGCCGAAAGACGATCCGGGCAGTTGTGGCGAAGACGAACGGTTCCATGCACTTCTCCCGGCATTGCACCGGAAGGCATGTCCCGGCAGGCCATCAAAGCCGCACCGGGGAGCAATGGCAAGGCCCGAGGGTACCGACCGTCAGCCGATCGCCATGAGGCTGGCATTGCCGCCTGCTGCCGCCGTGTTCACCGAGGTGGACACTTCTTCAAGGAGCCAGCTAAGGCAATAGGCATCCGCCCTTTCCTCAAGAGCCTGCGGTCGCGCCGCCTGCACCAGCACCAGCGGACCCGGAATTTCGGTGATCCGCGCGGTCATTGTCCGAACCCGCTCCGGTTCACCTTCCACCAGGGCACCGGCATAGGGCCCTTCGACCGACCAATCGCCCGACCATCTGAGCCGGGCAGCCACGGTAACCGGAAGCGTCGCAGCGAGCGGCCGCAACCCGGTCGCCTCGTCAATCACCGCATGGTTGCCTGTGGCCAACACAGCGCCCAGCTGGTGCAGCAGCCCAGTCTCCGTCTCCGGCGCAAGCAGGATGCGCCCCCTGGGGTGAAGAGCGTAGAGGTTGTTTTCACCGACCGGCCCGGGAAGCTGGATGTCGAGGCCAAGTGTCGAGGCGCTGCCCATGGCAGCAGCGATCTCGGCCATCTCGGCCTTGCCTGTTGCCTGCAGCCAGCGCACATAGTCAAGCAGCACCGGATCGGTGTGGACGGAACTGTGCTGCGGTGGCACTGGCGGATTTTCCACCAGCCGGCCGAGATAAAGCGGTCCGCCAGCTTTCGGCCCGGTGCCAGAAAGCCCGCGTCCGCCAAACGGCTGCACACCCACCACGGCGCCGATGATGTTGCGGTTGACATAGAGATTGCCTGCCCTGATGCGGCTCGTCACATGCGCAATGGTCTCGTCGAGCCGCGTGTGGAGCCCGAACGTTAACCCGTAGCCTGTCGCGTTGATGTCATCGATCAGCCTGTCGAGCTCGTTGCGGCGATAGCGGATCACGTGCAGGACGGGGCCAAAGACCTCCCGCTCCAGGTCCTTCAACGACTGCAATTCGATGATCGTCGGCGACACGAAAGTGCCTGCCGCTGTTTCCGCAGGCAGCTCGACCTGCTCGACTCTGCGCCCCAGACCGCGCATCTTCTCGATATGGGATTCGATCGACGTTTTCGCTTCTTCGGTGATGACCGGACCTATGTCGACGCTGAGACGATCCGTACGGCCGATCGACAGTTCCTGCAAAGCGCCCTTGAGCATGGTCAGTGTCCGCTCCGCGACTTCCTCCTGCAGGCACAGGACGCGGAGTGCGGAGCAACGCTGGCCCGCACTGTCGAAGGCAGAGGCAATGACATCGGCCACCACCTGCTCGGCAAGAGCCGAGGAGTCGACGATCATGGCGTTCTGGCCGCCGGTTTCGGCGATCAGCGGGATTGGCTTGCCGTTCGGCAGCAACCGGTCGGAGAGCTGTCGCTGGATAACGCGGGCAACCTCTGTCGATCCGGTGAACATCACTCCGCAGGTTTCCGCAGCACCGACCAATGCCGCGCCAACCCGTCCGTCCCCCGGGACGAACTGCAGGGCACGCTCCGGAACGCCGGCTTCGTGCAGAAGGCGAATGGCTTCTGCGGCAATGAGCGGCGTCTCCTCGGCAGGCTTCGCCAGCACCGGGTTGCCGGCGACAAGTGCCGCTGCCACCTGACCCGTGAAGATCGCCAGTGGAAAGTTCCAGGGGCTGATGCAGACGATCGGGCCAAGCGGCTTGTGCGCGGCCCCCAGTGTCCGTCGTGCCTGCGCTGCGTAGTAACGCAGAAAATCGACGGCCTCGCGCACTTCGGCAATGGCATTGGGAAGCGACTTACCAGCCTCGCGCATGATCAATCCCAGCAGGACCTGCATGCGCGCCTGCATCAGGTCCGCCGCCCGCTCCAGCTGTGCGGCCCGCTCAGCCGGAATGACAGCCGACCATTCCAGCGCGACTTCAGCCGCCAACCGGACTGCTCCTTGCGCATCCTCCTCGCTCGCCTCGATCACCTGGCCGACCACATCCGCATGATCGGCAGGATTCAAGACCGCCCGCGCGATCCCGCTCGGACGCATGCCTTCAGCCAATGGAACCGCCGACCAGTTCATGGTGGCGCTTCGCTGCAGCTCTGCACTGAGTGCAGCCAAGGTCTCTTCGTTCGAAAGATCGAGACCGGAGGAGTTTGACCGGGCCTTCCCGAAGATATCCCGCGGCAGCGCGATTTGGTCGTGCCGCGAACCTGGACTGGCCATGGCGCGGACCACGGATACCGGATCGGCGACAAGCTCTTCGACCGAGACCGTCTCGTCGGCGATGCGGTTGACGAAGGACGAGTTCGCGCCGTTTTCCAGCAGCCGTCGAACGAGATAAGCAAGCAGCGTCTCGTGCGTGCCAACCGGCGCATAGATGCGACAGGGCCTGTCAAGCTTGTCGGCGCCGACGACCTCCTCGTAGAGCGGCTCGCCCATCCCATGAAGGCACTGGAACTCATACTTGCCGACGTAGAAGTCCGGTCCGGCGAGATGATAAATTGTCGAAAGCGTTTGGGCGTTGTGGGTCGCGAACTGCGGGAAAACGAGATCCATCGCGCCCAATAGCTTCCTGGCGCAGGCGATGTAGGACACGTCCGTGTGGACCTTGCGGGTAAAGACCGGATAGTCCTCTAGCCCGTCGAGTTGGGCACGCTTGATCTCCGCATCCCAATAGGCGCCCTTCACGAGCCGCACCATGATGCGATGACCCGAACGACGGGCAAGATCGATGATGAAGTCGAGCACGAAGGGGCAGCGCTTACCGTAGGCCTGCACGACAAACCCGATGCCGTCCCAGCCGGAGAGGTCCGGATCGAGGCACAGCTCCTCCAGAAGGTCGAGCGACAGCTCCAGTCGGTCCGCCTCCTCGGCGTCGATGTTGAGCCCGATGTCGTAGCCTTTGGCGAGCAGCGCCAATGCCTTCACCTTGGGCAGGAGTTCCTCCATGACGCGGGATGCCTGCGACCGCGTGTAACGCGGATGCAGTGCAGACAGCTTGATGGAGATGCCGGGCCCAGCATAAATGCCGCGCCCGTTCGAGGCCTTGCCGATCGCATGGATCGCGGTTTCATAGTCGCGGAAGTAGCGCTCGGCATCCGCCGCGGTCGTGGCCGCTTCACCCAGCATGTCGTAGGAATAGCGGAAGCCCTGTTCCTCCAGGTCGCGTGACCGCTTCAGTGCCTCGTCAATCGTCTCGCCGGTGACGAACTGCTCGCCCATCATGCGCATCGCCATGTCGACGCCACGACGAATGACCGGCTCGCCGCACCGGGCGATGAGCCTCGTCAGCGCCGCGGAGAGGCCGCGATCGTTGACGGTGGCCGTCAGCTTGCCGGTAACGACGAGGCCCCAGCTCGCTGCGTTGACGAAGAGCGATCGGCCGCCGCCGACATGCGACTTCCAGTCGCCGGCGGAGATCTTGTCGCGGATGAGGGCATCGCGCGTGGCTGTGTCGGGGATGCGAAGCAGCGCCTCCGCAAGGCACATCAGCGCCACGCCTTCCTGGCTGGACAGCGAATATTCGTGCACCAGTCCCTCGACGCCGGAGCCGGTATGCTTGGCGCGAAGTGCGGTGATCAGCTTCCGGGCGGTATCCCTAATATCGAGGCGCATGGTTTCCGGCAGCGTCGCCCCTTCCAGCAGCGGCTGCAGGCATTCCGGCTCTGGCTGGCGGTAGGCGGCCGTGATCAGCTGCCGTAGTGGAGTCCGCGGCCGGATGGACGGCGCGAAATCGGCAAAGGGCGTTCCGCCCGGGTGAGTGTTGGAACGAAGCTGGGCCTGGCTGGACATCGGGCTCTTCCGAAGGTGAAACGACGATGCCTAGATAATACTCCGGAGCAGGACGGACGACAGACTTTTCAGGGCCAGCATGATAGACTAATCGTCTTTTGATGGCGCCGAGATAGAGAAAATCTCCTATGCAGATCCCAAAAGATAGCCAACTTGACCCCTTCGATCGGAAGATCCTGGAGATAGTCTCCGAAGACGGGAGGATCGCGGTTACCGAACTCGCGAACCGTATCGGCCTCTCCAAGACCCCGTGCGCCGCACGGCTCAAACGCCTTACCGAAGAGGGCTACATCCTGGGCTTCCGGGCGATGCTCGATCCTCAGAGGCTCGGGCTCGAGCATGTGGCTTTCGCGGAAGTGACCCTGTCGGACACCCGGGAGAAAGCCTTGGCGGAATTCAACCAGGCCGTCCGGAAAATCCGGGAGGTGGAGGAGTGCCACATGATCGCCGGGCGTTTCGACTATCTCCTGAAGGTTCGCACGCCGAACATCCGCCGCTACCGCGAGATCCTCGGCGAGAAGATCTCGAGCCTGCCGCATGTCGCAAGCACCTCCACTTCGGTCGCCATGCAGTCGGTGAAGGAACGTTGAGGCCTAGAAGCTGCGGATGAAGAGCAGCGGGTCGCCGCCGAACAGCCAGGCGTGCCCGCCCGCCAGCAGCCATGCAGCCAGAACCGCCGTACCGACCACTGCCAGGAGCATCGGCATGTCGAACCGCAGCCGTGCCCGCCCCTGCAGGATCGCCGCGAAAGGAACAATCGACGTATCCGCTGCCATCTCCGTTAAGGCGTCACCGTACTTCTTGCGGCTGCGTTTCTCCATCATCGCCATGCTGCCGGCGCTGAAAATCGCAAAGCCTCCGAAGAGGAGCAGCGAACGCAGGTCGCCGTTCGGCGGAATATGGCCGAGCGCCCAAAGGACGAAGCCCCACAGTACCGGATGTCGCGTCACCGCAACGATGGCGCCCGGCTCGCCCCCTCCGCGCCGCGCGGTGGTCGAGAACGGGTTCCGGCTCAAGAGCCCAGCCAGAATGAAGAAAAGGCCCAGCGGTGCTGCGGCGAAGGCCACATGCCCTTGCCATGCGGCAGGCGCCCACAGTTCGATGTAGTCCAGATTGAACGCAGAATAGAACAGCCAAGCCAGTGCGACCAGCGAGACGGCGGAGTAGAGCGCAATATACGTTCCATGCCCAAGATGCGACACGAGCGCCCCCCGAACCCGGGGCGACGCGGGAATAGAGTGAAGGGCGACGAAAACGGTGAACGCTGCCAGGAATTGCGTCATGGCCGAACCTCGTCTCGATCGGCCGCGGCTATTGCTGCAGGAACAGCACGGCCGCGATCGCTACAGAAAATAGGACGGCGGCAAAGGAACTGTAGCCCTGCAGCACGCCCATTCTCTTGAGTGCGATCGCGAAGGCGACGATGATCGGGGTGGCAAGCGCAAGGCCGACTTGGGCATCAGTCATCTTGGAACATCCTTTTTGCGCCCATTCTAGACGGCGAACCTTCACCGTCTTTGCGATTTGACAAAGAACAAGCCGCGGCGGCTCGCCATCTTCACCGGCAATGAACTGGAGATGACAGATGGCGGACGTCCCGGCTTCCCATGCAGAGCCCGTTGACGAGGGAGGAGATCTTCTCCTCTGGATCCTGGTGTGGAGCGAACTGGTTACCTTCGGCATTCTCTTTGCCGCATTCCTGGTGGTCTCGCTTTTCCAGCCCGCCGAATTTGCTGCCGCCAAGCTTCAGCTCTCCACCCGGATTGCCGGCTTCAACACGGTCGTGCTCCTTGCCAGCAGCTGGACAGCGGCCCTCGCCGTGCATGCCGTCTCGAACCGCCGCCTGCAGCAGGTTTACCTTGCGGCAACGGCGGTTCTCGGATTCGGCTTCGTCGCCGTCAAGCTTGCAGAATACGCCGCCGAGATCCCGGCGGCCGGAGATGCCGCTTTCGGCTCCTTCTTCGAGCTCTACTTCCTCATAACAGGCTTCCATCTGGCCCATGTTGCCTTCCTGGCGCTGGTCCTGCTGCTCATCGCCTGGAAGCCGCGCCAGTCGAACGTCGTGATGGCCACAACGATCTGGCACGTCGTCGACCTCATCTGGCTGGTAATGTTCCCGCTCCTCTACCTCGGATGAATGTCATGACCGCGAAGCAGTCTGCTCGTCTCTTCACCAGCGCCAATTGGGTCATGATGCTTGCCATCATCGGTGCGCTGATGGCAGCTCAATGGAAACATCAGGCCGTACCGCTGGCGATCCTTGCGGTGCTCCTCATTTTTACCGTCATCAAGGCACGGCTGATCATCCTCGACTTCATGGGCCTGCGCGCAGCACGTCCCGCCATGGCGATTGCGCTCTGGACCTGGCCAGCCCTCTTTTCGTTCGCCTCCCTGGGTCGTGCGCTCGGCTCTTACTGGTTCGGTTGAGCCTCTGCGACGCAGCAAATTAGCCGGCTACCCACTAGGGCGGTCGGCTTTTGTCGTTTTCCGCCGTGTCGCCAGCTACCGCTGATGTATTTGCCAAAAAGCAAAGAAGGGCAGCCTGAAAAACCGCAAACACAGCATGGCCCACCGAGTCCGATCTGACATCGCGTCGGTGGCCGCGACGCAAACATGCCCGCCGGAGATCAGCCGGACGGGCGCCAGGAAAGGACCTCGGCATGTCAGAACGCCTGACAAAGACCGGAGCGCGCAACGTCTTCTACGGCGGGTCCGCGTTCTTCTTCGCGATATTCCTCGGGCTGACGGCGCACAGCCACTACTACATACGCACCACCTCCACCGATGAATCGACGCTGACGGATGCCGTCGCGCGCGGCAAGCACGTCTGGGAGGAAAACTCCTGCATCAACTGCCACTCCCTCCTCGGCGAGGGCTCCTACTTCGCACCTGAACTCGGCAATGTCTGGATCCGCTATGGCGGCCACGAAGACGCTGAAACGGCCCGCGACACGCTGAAGGGTTGGATGGCGGCCATGCCCACCGGCATAGAGGGACGTCGCCAGATGCCACAGTTCAACCTCACCGACCAGCAACTCGACGACCTCGCTGCCTTCCTGGAATGGACGAGCCGGATCAAGACGCAGAACTGGCCGCCAAACGACGCCGGCTGACCTGAGGGAAAAGGAAGACCACCATGAAATATCAAACCCAGAAGGTCGCGATGCTGTACTTTTACGGCGCGCTTGGCCTCTTCGTCGCCCAGGTCCTGTTCGGCGTTCTCGCCGGCACGATCTATGTCCTGCCCAACACGCTCTCCGAGCTCCTGCCGTTCAACATCGTGCGGATGATCCATACCAACGCGCTGATCGTCTGGCTGCTGATCGGCTTCATGGGTTCCACCTACTACCTGCTTCCGGAGGAGGCGGAAACGGAGCTCTACAGCCCGAAGCTCGCCATCATTCAATTCTGGCTCTTCCTCGGCGCCGCAGCGGTTGCCGTGGTGGGCTATATGTTCAAGATCCACGAAGGCCGTGAGTTCCTGGAACAGCCCTTCATCATCAAGGTCGGCATCGTCGTCGTCTGCCTGATGTTCCTGTTCAACATCACCATGACCGTCCTCAAGGGCCGCAAGACGGTCGTCACCAACATTCTGATCTTCGGCCTCTGGGGTGTGGCGATCTTCTTCCTCTTCGCCTTCTACAACCCGGCCAACCTGGCGCTCGACAAGATGTACTGGTGGTATGTCGTCCATCTGTGGGTCGAAGGTGTCTGGGAACTGATCATGGCGTCCATCCTCGCCTACCTGATGATCAAGCTGAACGGCATCGACCGCGAAGTCGTCGAGAAGTGGCTCTACGTCATCGTCGGCCTGGCCCTCTTCTCAGGCATCCTCGGCACCGGCCACCACTTCTACTGGATCGGCGCTCCGGGCTACTGGCAGTGGATCGGCTCGCTCTTCTCCACGCTTGAAGTGGCGCCCTTCTTCACCATGGTGATCTTCACCTTCGTGATGACCTGGAAGGCCGGCCGCAAGCACCCGAACCGCGCTGCGCTTCTGTGGTCAATCGGCTGCTCCGTCATGGCCTTCTTCGGCGCCGGTGTCTGGGGCTTCCTGCACACCCTGTCGTCGGTGAACTTCTATACCCATGGCACGCAGGTCACTGCCGCCCACGGCCACCTCGCCTTCTTCGGCGCCTATGTCATGCTGAACCTCGCGGTCATGGCCTACGCGGTACCGGAAATCCGTGGTCGCGCCCCGTACAACCAGATGCTCTCAATGGTCAGCTTCTGGATCATGTGCACGGCGATGTCGGTGATGACCTTTGCACTGACCTTCGCAGGCGTGCTGCAGGTCCACCTCCAGCGCGTGCTGGGCGAGAGCTACATGGACGTCCAGGACCAATTGGCGATGTTCTACTGGGTCCGCCTGGGTTCAGGCGTCTTCGTGCTGCTGTCGGCCATCATGTTCCTCTGGGCCTTGTTCGTGCCGGGTCGCCAGCGGCTTCCCTCCGCCTCGGCGGCAGTTCCGGCCGAATGAGAGGTGCGGCCCCGCCACGACCGGGGCCGCACCCACCTCCTCCGTTGAAAGGATCCGACAATGAACCTCCATCTTTCCGCCACGGCGCCAGGTAAAGCGCTGGTGCCCCACTACATCCCGGCGGGCAACGAGTGCGAACTCTTCGAACTGGCCTGGAAGCGGAAGCTGCCACTTCTTCTCAAGGGGCCGACTGGCTGCGGCAAGACCCGCTTCGTCAGCCATATGGCCGCCAAACTGGGCCTGCCGCTCTCCACCGTCTCCTGCCATGACGACCTTGCCGCCGCTGACCTCACAGGGCGCTATCTCCTGAAGGGCGGTGATACGGTCTGGGTTGACGGTCCCCTTACCCGCGCCGTCCGCAATGGCGGCGTCTGCTATCTCGACGAGGTCGTGGAAGCCCGCAAGGATGTCGCCGTCGTCCTGCACCCTCTGACCGACGACCGTCGTATCCTGCCGCTCGAGCGAACCGGCGAGACGCTGGAGGCTCCCGCAGAGTTCATGCTCGTCGTGTCCTACAATCCCGGCTACCAGAACATCCTGAAGGCCCTGAAGCCGTCGACGAAGCAGCGATTCGTCGCGATCGAGTTCGATTTCCTGCCGAAGGAGCAGGAGATCGCGATCGTTTCCGCCGAAAGCGGCCTTGAGGAGCGCCATGTGGCACCGCTGGTCAATCTCGCTCAGAGGCTGCGCGCGATGAAGGGACATGATCTCGAAGAAGGCGTTTCGACCCGCCTGCTCGTGTACTGCGCATCGCTGATCCAGAGCGGTTTGAAGCCACGCGAGGCGATCTCCGCAGCGCTGATCGAGCCGTTGACGGACGATCCGGATGTACGGCTGGCGCTACGCGAAGTGGCAGGCGCAATCATTCCCTGAGGCAATCATGTTCGAGTTCCTGGAACTGGAAGAAACCGTCGGGAAGACATGGCATCGCCTTGTCGGCCAGACCCGCAGCATGCCCCGCTATCCGGAGCAGGCCGTACGCCTTGACGAGGTCTCTCCCGTGCTGGCCTCCTGCTTCCGCGGCTTCGGCGGCGAAAGCACGTGCCAATTGGTGCCTGCGGCACAGAAGACGAACGGCCACAGGCTGAAATTGCGACAATTGGTCGGTCTCGGAGAGGAACGGGTGGCGCGCATCGGCCGTGACTTCGCGCGCGTCATGTTGCCGGCAGAAATTGACTTCTTCCCCGACCGGGCCCTCAACCGCGGTCTCTATATCTGGCTCACCGCCTATCTCGCGCTCGCCCCGTCACGGGGGATCAATGCGGACGAGCCGCTGGCGCGTGACCTTGCCCGGATCGACCGGGCGGAGGAGACGGTCCGGGAGGTGCTGAAGGCCTTCCCGGGTCTGGGCGCAAGTTATCGCAACCTCTGCGGCGCCATTCTTGCCGAGCGGCAGCGCGGAAAGCTGCCGCCGGTGGAACAGCTCGTTGAGAACAGGATCCTGAGCATCCTGCGAAAGGCGGCCTCGCTAGAGGATCCGCTGCCCGCATCGATCTTTCCGCGACAGTCGCCGCCCGGCTACCAGCCGATGATGGATGTGCCCCTCTGGCCGGAGTTCTTTCATACCAGCGAGACGGCACCCGCCAATTCCGAAACTGACAGTCCACTAGGTGATGCCAGCGCACCTGCCGGCGGCAAGCGCTTCGTCGCCCAGCGGGAGGCCGTCGACGACAAGCGCAACGAGCGGAGCCCGTTCATCCTGAATCGCTTCGAGAAGATTCTCGCGATGGCTGAGATGGTCAATGTCGACCGTCCGACCGACGACAAGGATGATGAGGACGGCAAGGCTGCGGAGGATCTCGATGACATGGTCCTGGGGCGCCGTCGCGAACGCCCATCGTCGCGATTCCGCTTCGACCTCGACCTGCCGCCGGAAATGCTCGACCTGAGTCACATAGAAGCGGAACTCAGCTACCCCGAATGGGACTACCGGAAATCGACCTATCTCAAGAGCTACTGCCGCGTACTGGCGGCACCGGCTTCCGAGAAGGGAGATGCACTGGCAACCGATGACGAGACACGGAGGCTCGTGAAGAAGGTCCGCCGTCAGTTCGAGATCCTGAGGCCGCGCCATGAACTGCTGAAGGCGCAGCTGGACGGCTCGGAGCTCGACATGGACGCCGTCGTCCGTTCGCGGACCGACCTCATCGCCGGCGGGCAGGGCAGCGACCGGATTCATCTGATGAGCCGGCCGCAGACCACGGATCTGGCGGTGACCATCCTTGTTGACGTGTCCCTGTCGACGGATGCGTGGATCGACAATCGCCGCGTTCTCGATGTCGAGAAGGAAGCGTTGCTGGTGCTGGCGCAGGGCCTTTCCGCCTGCCGTACCGACCATTCGATCCTGACCTTCACCTCGCGGCGCCGCTCCTGGGTTCGCATCGAGACGGTCAAGGGTTTCGACGAGGCGATGGGGCAAGCGGTCGAGAATAGGATCGGCGCTCTGAAGCCCGGTTACTATACGCGTCTCGGGGCGGCGATGCGCCATGCGACTGCCGAACTACAGAAGCGGCCGAACCGCACAAAGCTCCTGCTGGTGCTGACGGACGGAAAGCCGAACGACATCGACCATTATGAGGGTCGTTTCGCTTTGGAAGACAGCCGCCGTGCGGTCCAGGAAGCGCGCCGCAACGGCACCAAGGTCTTCGCCGTGACGGTTGACCGGGACGCCCAGTCCTACCTGCCGATCATGTTCGGCCGCAATGGATTTGCACTCGTCGGCAATATCTCGAAATTGCCGGCAGCACTGCCGGCCATCTATCGCGGCCTGACGACTTAGGGCGGGGGCGTCGGCTGCACGGAAGAGCCCGGCGGGACATCCCCCAGCCGGGCTCTTTCTGTTTCTGTAGAAGTTCTTTTGTCTACGCGGCCTTGCTGTAGCTCCGCTGGGAGGCTCCGAGATAGGCATCGAACGCAGCCGCAACGGCGCGAATGACAAAGCGATGGGCGTCATTGACCTGGACCGTACCGGCACCACGATGGATCAGTCCGTCGCTTTCCAGCGCGTCAAGCGCCTTGTTATCCTTCAGCAGGAGGTCTGCGTCGAAACCATGCGCATCGCAGATTGCAGCCACGTCGACTGAGAAGTCGCACATCAGCCTCTCGATAACTTCAGCACGGAGCCGGTCTTCCCGCGTCAGCGCATAGGTCTTCGCCGTCGGCAGCTCGCCGGAGGACACGCGGTTGGCGTAGAGGCCAGGTGGCACTTCGTTCTGATGGTATCCCTGGCCGAGCCTGCCGATCGCCGACGCACCGAGGCCGACGAGCGTCTCACAGGTATCGGTGGTATATCCCTGGAAGTTCCGGTGCAGGCGTCCTTCGCGTTGTGCAACGGCCAACTCGTCATCAGGCAAGGCGAAGTGGTCGAGACCGATCTGTCGATAGCCGGCCGCCACGAGCCTCTCCGCAATCGCCTCCGCCTGGGCGTGGCGTCCCTGCGCATCCGGAAGTGCAGCCTCGTCGATCAGTCGCTGGTGCTTCTTGAAGGTGGGGATATGGGCGTAGCCGAAAACCGCGAAGCGATCCGGACGCATCTGGACGGCAGTGTCCACCGTTTCGACGCAGGATTCGACCGTCTGGAACGGTAACCCGTAGATCAGGTCGAAATTGATGGCATGGATGCCGTTCGCCCTCAGGCCATCAACGGCCTTCAACGTCGTCTCCGCAGTCTGGATGCGGTTGATCGCCTTCTGCACCTTCGGATCGAAGCTCTGCACGCCAAGGCTCGCGCGCGTGACGCCGGAACGTCCGAGCGCTTCCATCATCTCCGCCTGCAGCCGGCGGGGGTCGATCTCGACCGCCGTGTTGACCTCGGGAGCAAAGCCCAGCTTCGTCCGCAATGCCTGCATCAGCGCAACGAATTCCTCGGGCTCGATGATTGTCGGAGTGCCTCCGCCGAAGTGAATCTCCCCGACATTGAGGCTGTCTTTCCGCTGAGCGGCGACCAACTCGATCTCGCGGTGCAGGACGTCGAGATAATCGAGGATCGGCTTGTCCTTCTCCGTGATAGTCGTGTGACAGCCACAGTACCAGCACATGGAGCGGCAGAAGGGGATGTGGAGGTAAAGCGAGGTGGCACGGTCGGTCGGAATCGAGCCCAACCAGCCGGCATAGGTGCCGGGAACCACATCAGCCGTGAAGTTCGGAGCGGTGGGATAACTCGTATAACGCGGCAGGCGCGCTTCGCCGTATTTTTCCACGATGGACTGCGACATGGAAATCTTCCTTCTAGCATTTCAGCTCAGCCACTACCGGCGATCGACGGGGTCGTCTTTGCGCAATGTCAATTGATCGGTGCACCAGCGGGATTGTTTGTCGCACCACAAAGTGGGCCGCCAACGGCCGCGATAGGTTGAGATCGGGATGAGTTCGGCCTGCTCTTCCACCCATCATCAACCAGGCCTTCGGAAAGACATAGATGTCGAACACTGCCGAGATCCCTCTGATCGACGTGAGGCTCATTCCGCCTCCGGAGCGTCACCCGCGCATCTTTGGTCTGTTGACCACACTTGAGCCAGGCGCCGCGATGCATGTCGCGAGTGACCATGACCCGCGACCGCTGCACTATCAGATCGAAAGCCGCTACCCGGAACAGTTCGACTGGAACTATCTTGAACAAGGCCCGATGACCTGGCGCGTCGAGATCACGCGCGCAAAAAGCTCCGGCTGCGACTGCTGCTGCGGACACTGAGGAACAGAGACATGCAAGGCGCCTCGATTTCCCGCTGGACCATGACCTACTTCGCGACCTCGCTCGTCTTTCTTCTGATCGGGCAGGCACTTCTTGTCGTGGGTTTCGGATACCCTGTCCTGCAGGTCGAGGCGCCGGAAACGCTGGTCATCGTCCATCTGCTGGCGATCGGCTGGCTAGGGCTGCTGTTCTGCGGCGCCTTGCTACAGTTCGTCCCTGTTCTCGTAGCCCGCCCCCTTCATGCACCGTCGCTCGCAGTCCACGCATTGATCCTGCTCATAGCCGGACTTCTCCTTCTCTGTCTCGGTTTCCTCCACCTGGCGGGACGCATCGAGGTCAGTGTCTTCCTCCTGCCGATGGGGGCACTGCTGCTGACGATCGGATTCGGTTTCGTTATCTACATGATCGGCGGAACGCTGGTCGCCGGCACACCACTCGCTCTGCCGGCCCGCTTCGTTGCCCTGGGACTCCTGTCGCTCGGCGGCACAGCCGGCCTAGGATTTCTCTTTTCTCTTCAGCTGTCAGGCCTCGCCGGCACTACGCCGCTTGCGAATTTCCTGCCTGACGGCCTGTCGATCCATGCCTATCTCGGTCTCGTCGGCTGGATGAGCGTCAGCGCCTTCGGCGTCAGCTACCGCCTGTTGGCGATGTTTCTGCTGGCACCGGAGCGGGAGCGGCGGACGAGCCGGTTCGCGTTCTATCTGCTTGCAGCCTCGACAACGATTGCCCTGTCGCTTGTGCTTGTCCTTCTGCTGGGTGGCGCGATACACGGCCTTATCTACGCGAGCCTGGCACTCGCCGCCGTCGCTGCGCTTCTCTTCAGTACAGACGTCGTCGCCATGTATAGACAGCGCAAGCGAAAGGTGCTGGAGCTGAATACCGTCATCACCGCCGTCGCCGTGGCTGCGATGCTGGTCTCCGTGCTCGGCTTCGTTCTGCTGGCCTCGTTCGGAACACTCGAGCAACAGCTCGCACCCCTCGTCTATCTCGTCTGCTTCGGATGGCTGACGACGCTTGGCCTGGGTCAGCTCTACAAAATCGCTGCCTTCATGACATGGCTCGAGCATTACGGCCCCGTGCTGGGCCGACAGGCTGTTCCGAGGGTGCAGGATCTTGTCAATGAACGCCGCGCCTCCAGATGGTTCTACCTCTATATCTGTGCGGTTGCCGCGGCTGTTCTCGCGCTTCTTCTGGGATCCGTGGCCCTCTTCCGCACTGTCGCCTTGCTGCAGACAGTGTCGGTCGGCATGCTGGCGCTCGAGATCGCCCGCACCCGCCGGCTGCGCTATGTATCACTTTCGTCGGGCAGTGCGGTGACCATGCCGCGCCCGAATCTCTTCCTGCCCCACCCGCTCGAAAGGAAATGACTATGGCCACAGAATTCAAGACGCTGGATGTTCGGCCGATCCTTGAGTCGGGCGGCGAGCCTTTTCAGGCCATCATGGGAGCAGTTGACGCCTTGGCTCCGGGCGAGGGCCTGAAACTCCTTGCACCCTTCCGGCCACAACCGCTGTTCACGGTCATGGCGCGGCGTGGCTTCGACTATGAACTCGAAGAACTGCAGGATGGCGACTTCGAAGTCCGGTTCCTGCCCAAACAGGTGGAGCCGGAAATCCGGTATTCGGGAGATGGTCCGTCGCCCGACCTCTGGCCGGATCCTTCGATAGACCTTGACCTGTCGGAACTGGATCCGCCGGAGCCGATGGTCAGGCTGCTAGCGGAAGCAGAGCGTCTCGATGCAGGGGAGGTCATCTTCGCCGTCCTGTCTCGCGAACCGGTGTTCCTGTTTCCCGAGCTGACGAGCCGTGGACATCAATGGGTCGGCAACTTCGACGCGACCGGAAACCTTTATCGTATCATGATCCGTATCGGATCGAGGGCCGAGTGATGCCCAGTGACCATCAGAGCGATCTGACGGAACGGGTCCGTGAGGCTTTGACCGCCGTCATCGATCCAGAGCTGGGCAAGAATGTCGTCGCGCTGGGCCTTATCTACGGCATCGAGGCAAGCGACGCGGGAACTGTTCGGATTACGATGACGACGACGACGCAAGGATGTCCGGCTTCTGCCTTCCTGGTGGATGCCGTTCGCTATGCTACCCGGTCAGTCGATGGCGTGCTTGAGGCGGATGTCCGACTGACTCACGAACCACGCTGGGACCCCGGGATGATGGCCCCCTGAACGAGGGGCCACCAAGACACGCTTCCCGGCGCTCAACCGATCTTGCGCCTGACCCGTGTCAGCATCGGCGCATATTCAACCAGAAAAAGACCGAAGGCCAGCAGCCAGCTCGCGCCCGAGATGACATACAACAGCCGGGCATGGTCCGGGAGGAAATCCGCTATCGGCCGGACAATGGCTGCGAGCACAATCGCCATATAGATGATCGAGGTCGTGCGGGAGGCGGTCAACACGCGGCCGGTGTGGCCACGGGTGGCCCGCGTCATCACGGCAAGCATCATCGAGGTCACGGTACCGACCGTCAGGACATGCAGGGCCGCGGTCGGCGAAACCACGCCGAGAGCTGCGACGGCAATACCGAGAAACCCGAGCGGCACGAAGAGATAAGCCACGTGCAGGACGGTGACCAGATGTTCATCCAGCGTGGTCCAGCCACGCCAGCGCGTCAGCCGCACTGCATGAAGCATAAAAGCGGCACAGGTCAAAGCGGCAACGATCCATCCTTCCGCAAGAAGCACCCAGGCGGCGAGTGCGGCAACTCCGGTAAGGATCGCCACGCTATCAAAGCGCCCGTAGGGGGCCGGGAAGTCCGTGCGACCGACCTTGTTGATCCAGTTCCGGGTGAAGCTTGGGATGATGCGTCCACCGATGATCATCACCAGCACGACATAGGCCGAGACCGCAAGCTTGATCGCGATATCCGGATGGCCGCCCTGCATCACCTGGAGATGAAACAGGATATTGCCGGAGGTGAGCGCGAGCAGTCCCCCCATGACCTTCAGGTCCTTCCACTTCCGGCCGGCGACAACCTCCCGAACACAGATCAGCAACAAGGTCGGCAGAAACAGGCTTTCTATGGCGGCCACCGTTCCGGTTGCAATCCCCGGAATGAGGAGCACAAGCCGCCCGACTAACCACAATGCAAACAGCCAGAACAGCGGCCAGCCGGACACCGGCAGCCTGCCCGTCCAATTCGGCACCGCCGTCAGAAGAAAGCCGGCGAGCACGGCGGAGGAATAGCCGAACAGCATTTCATGCGCATGCCAGTGGGCGGGCCCATAATCCTCGGCGACCGGTAGAAGGCCCGTCAGACTTGCGATCCAAAGAGCCATGGTGACGACGGCCCACACGGCCGCGCCGAGGAAGAACGGCCGGAACCCATAGGAAAACAGCACTGGCGCGCTCTGCGACAGCCCCCTCGGAATGCCGCCCTTTCGGGCTTGTTCTGCGGAACCTAAGGCCATGAATACTCTCCTTCTGTATCTTGATCTTTGTCTATTCCGGGAGAGCAGAAGGGTCTTTGCGAATGCGCAATGAAAATCGCTCGCCAAATTTGTCTTGGCTCAAAGATGCTATTGCGAACCAATACTAGTTTCCGTGACCAGAGAGACGGAGATGGCTCCGCCACTCAGTCTAGGAGAAAGACGATGACACAGTTCAATTTGACCAGACGTTCGATGTTGGCCGGTGCTGCCATTGCCGGCGCCATTGGTCCACTCGTCCAGGCCTCGTTCGCCAGGGCGAATGAGGAAGTCGCCCCCATTACCACCCCGACGGATCTGTCTGCGCTGAAGCGCGTCAAGGTTGACCTGGTAAAGCCCCCATTCGTTCATGCCCACACCCAGAAGGCCGATGGCCCGCCGAAGATCGTCGAATTCACAATGACGATCCAGGAAAAGAAGATGGTCATCGACGACCAGGGCACCGAACTTCACGCCATGACGTTTGACGGTTCTGTCCCTGGTCCGATGATGGTGGTTCACCAGGACGACTACGTCGAGCTGACGCTGATCAACCCGGAAACGAACGAACTGCAACATAACATCGACTTCCACTCGGCAACGGGTGCGCTGGGCGGTGGAGCGCTGACGATCGTCAACCCCGGCGAGAAGGCTGTGTTGCGCTTCAAGGCCACCAAGGCAGGTGTCTTCGTCTACCATTGCGCACCTCCCGGGATGGTTCCCTGGCACGTTACCTCGGGCATGAACGGCGCGATCATGGTATTGCCGCGCGAAGGCCTGACGGACGGCCACGGCAAGGAACTGGTCTACGACAAGATCTACTATGTCGGCGAACAGGACTTCTACGTGCCGCGCGACGAGGCGGGCAACTTCAAGAAGTATGACAGCGTGGGCGAATCCTATGCCGACACTCTGGAAGTCATGCGGACCCTGACACCCACGCACATCGTCTTCAACGGCGCCGTCGGTGCCTTGACGGGCGAGAACGCCATGACCGCCGCTGTCGGCGAAAAGGTGTTGATCGTCCATTCGCAGGCAAACCGGGACACCCGTCCGCACCTGATCGGCGGTCATGGCGACTATGTCTGGGCAACCGGCAAGTTCCGCAACCCTCCGGATCTGGACCAGGAGACCTGGTTCATCCCTGGCGGAACCGCCGGCGCAGCCTTCTACACCTTCGAGCAGCCGGGCATCTACGCCTACGTGAACCACAACCTGATCGAGGCTTTCGAACTCGGCGCCGCGGCACACTTCAAAGTGACCGGCGACTGGAACGACGACCTGATGACGGCCATCGTTTCGCCGACCGGAAGCTGATCGACAACCGGAGGCGCGGGTTCGCCCGCGCCTCCAAACCTCAAATGACATGTTGACGGGCCACTGCCCGAGGTTCGCCCAAGGAGGCGATCATGTCCGCCGCAGCAAGCAAGACCGCTTTCTCGCTCTTCCAGACCGCCCTTCCACTGGCCCTGATTTCGGCTCTCGGCATCGGCATTGCTCACCAGGCCGGCTTCTTCGCGGCCGCTCCGTCCACGGCTGCTCTCTACCAGCCACAGACTGTGGTCATCCCACCCCGTACCTTCCAGTATCGGACAGACGGCGAGTACGTGCGGGGAGTTCATCCGATCGACGCTCCGAAATCGACTGTAACGCGCACAGATGCACTCACCATCATGAAGTATCAGGTGACGCTGTCGGAATACGACGCTTGCGTCATGGACGGCGCCTGCGCGCCTGCAGCACGTCCCAGCACATCCGACACGAACCTTCCCGTCACCGGCGTCAACTACGACGACGCCCAGGCCTACGCGCGCTGGCTTTCGGAGAAGACCGGCGAATACTGGACCTTACCATCCGATCAGGACCTAGCGTTTGCCGCCGGCAAGAGCTTTCCCGACGATGCCTCCGGGCTCGATCCAGACAACAAGAATCCGGCCCTGAAATGGATCGCCGACTACGAACGTGAAGCCGCGTCGCGATCAAAGCGGAATCCGGCACCGCAGCCTATCGGCAGCTTCGGGGAAAACGAATTCGGCCTTGCCGATTTCGGTGGAAACGTCTGGGAGTGGACAAGCACCTGCCACAGACGGGTCAACCTCTATGACAACGGGAGCCAGAAGGGCGTGGAGACCATCTGCGGCGTCAACGTGGCCGTCGGTCCACATCGTTCGCCGACCAGCAGCTTCATCCGCGACCCTCGCGGCGGCGGTTGCTCAGTCGGGACGCCCCCGGACAATCTGGGCTTCCGGCTGGTGAAGTCGACAGCGTGGTACGCCCCGGTTCTGCAGATGCTTCGCGCGAAGGGCCTGGCAGGTTAGCCGCGCGCCGTCTGGCTTCGCCTCTTCCGACAGCGGTAGTGATCATGTATCCTGCACCGCGATATCGGAGAGTGACAGAGTGAAGATCGACAAGAGCCTGGTCCGGGCATTCCCGCTGTTCGAAAAGATGAGCGACGAAAGCCTGGAGAAGCTGCTGGCGCATTCCACCTCGCGGCGCGTCCCACCCGGCGAAGCCGTTTTCGAGCAAGGGGCAGCGGCGACGCATTTCTTCCTGCTTCTCCATGGACGCCTCAAGGTCACGCAGGTGACAGCGAGCGGCCAGCAGATCATCGTCCGCGTAGTCCACCCCGGGGATCTCTTCGGGTTCGCGAAGGCGCTGCAGCGAGCAGACTACCCGGGAACGGCGATTGCCGCCGCTGAAAGCGTTGCACTCAGTTGGCCGACGCATCTCTGGCCAGAGTTCATCGACCACCATCCGCGCCTTGCCGTCTCGGCAATGCACACGATCGGTCAGCGTCTCGAGGAGGCCCATACCCGAATTCGTGAGATGTCGACCGAGGAAGTGGAGCGGCGCGTTGCCCACGCGGTGCTCCGTCTGACGAAGCAGGCTGGCAAGGCCGAGGGCTCAGGCGTAAGGATTGACTTCCCGATTTCGCGCCAGGACATCGCCGAGATGACGGGAACGACGCTCCATACCGTTTCACGGATCCTAAGCGCCTGGGAAAGCAAGGGGCTTGTGGAAGGCGGGCGACAGAAGCTCCTCGTCCGCGATATCAAGGGCCTATCGGACTTGGCTGAGACTGCCAAGGATTAGGTCTGATCAGAGGCCGCGGACGCGGTCACATTGTCCCGTTTCTTTGAAGCGGAGCGTGGCCGGATGTCGTAGCGTCCCTGCTGATCGCCATGGATATCGCCTGTCCCAACTGCTCTTGCGTAAACGGCTTGACGAGCCGCGACAGGGCTCCGACCGATGCGCCATCCGGAAGCTCGGCATAGCCGGATGCCAAAATGATTGGCTGTCCCGGATTGGCGCTAAGCAACGAGCGGGCAAGATCGGCTCCCGACATTCCGGGCATGGCGTGGTCGGTGATAACCAGATCGAAACTCTGCCCTGAGTTCACGATTTCCAGGGCCGCCTGTCCGGAATTGGCTTCCGTGACCCTGTGGCCAAGGTCTTCCAGCATGTCGACCGTGCCCATGCAGACAAGGACATCGTCGTCCACCACCAGTATCCGCAGGGAGGCGGCAGCCTCGGCCTCCGTGGAAGCGCTCCAAGCAGATTGCTCCCCGGCCTGCTCGGAAACGTCATCCTTGGCGACGGGCAGCCAAAGCTCTGCCGTGGTCCCTTCGCCAGGGGTGCTGTGAAGCTGCAGAATTCCCCCTGACTGGGCAGCCAGCCCGTGGACCATCGAGAGTCCGAGACCCGTTCCCTTGCCGAGCCCCTTGGTGGTGAAGAAGGGCTCGGCCGCACGCGCAAGCGTCTCTTCGTCCATACCCGAACCGGTATCGGCAACCCGCACCCGCAGATAGCGTCCAGCCGACAGCCCTGGCGGGAGATCGTGATCGCCGGGAATGGTTTCTTCGGCGTCGATCGAGATGACGCCTTCCTGCTGGATTGCATCGCGGGCGTTGACGGCAAGGTTGAGGATCGCCAGCTCGAGCTGGTTGGCATCCACGAGGGCCGGAGGCAGTTCACCGGGAAGCCGGTTCTCAAGCCGGATGGTCGGACCCACCGCCCGCTGCAGCAGCCCTTCGATGCTGCCGAGGAGTTGCACGAGATCGACGGCCTGAGGCTTGAGCTCCTGCCGGCGTGCGAAGGCAAGCAGGCGCTGGGTCAGTGCCGCGCCACGTTCGGCAGCCTGGACCGCATTGTCGAGCAACCGAAGGTTCTTCTCCTCGGGCGGGATGCGTTTGCGCAAAAGGCTGAGGCTGCCGAGCGCGGCCATCAGCAGATTGTTGAAATCATGGGCGACCCCGCCGGTGAGTTGACCGATCGTATCCAGCTTCTGGGCCTCGAAGAGTTGCGCCATCGCCTCCTCCCGCTCCCGGGTACGAAGCTCGATCCGGCTTTCGAGTTCCTCGTTGAGGCTCTGTAGCTGCTGGTAGGACGTTTCGAGTTCGGCTGTCCGCTCCTGAACCCTGCGCTCAAGGTCCGCATTCAGCCGCTCGAGTTCCCGGGTCTTCCGGTAGAGTTCCACGAAGACCCGCACCTTGGCACGAAGGACTTCCGGAACAATCGGGACGGACACATAGTCGACCGCGCCGGCCGCGTAGCCTCGCAGGCGGTCCGGTTCGGTCATCATCACGGCCGATACGAAGATCACGGGCGTCTTCTCGAACCGAGGGTGGGCGCGGATCAGCTCGACAAGCTCGAACCCGTCCTGTTCTGGCATGCAGACATCGACCAGGATCACGGCGACATCGGTGCGAAGCAAATGTTCCAGCGCCTCCCGCGCCGACTGAGCCACGAGCAGGTTTTCGCCAAGCTCCTGGAGAATTACCTCATAGCTCAAGAGCTTGGCGGGCTGGTCGTCCACGAGCAGAATGTTGACGGGATCAGGCATGGTCATCTCACTCGTGGAGCCACATGCGCAGTGCCGAAAGCAGCTCCTGCGTATTGACGGGCTTGGCAAGGTAATCCGAGGCGCCCGCCTCCAGGCATTTCTCACGGTCGCCCTTCATCGCCTTGGCCGTCAGCGCGATGATCGGCAGGCGGCTGTGACGTTCGTCCTTACGGATTACCTGCATTGTCTCATATCCGTCCATGCCCGGCATCATGATATCCATGAGCACCAGCGAGAGGTCGGACTGGGCGTTGATGATCTCAATCGCCTCGCTTCCGGTCGTCGCCGTCAGCACTTTCATGCCGCGCCGTTCCAGAACGCTGCTGAGGGCAAAGATGTTTCGCGCGTCGTCATCGACGAGCAGCACCGTCTTGCCGGCAAGCTCCACGTCCGAACTATGCAGCTTCTCGAGCATGTCCTGCTTGGCGGGTGGCATGTCGGCGATTACCCGATGGAGGAAAAGGGAAGTCTCATCCAGCAGACGTTCCGGCGATTCCACACCCTTCACTACCACGCTCCGCGCCATGGTCTGAAGCCGGGCACTTTCGGTCGGGGAGAGGTCGCGTCCCGTGAACACGACAACGGGCACATCCGTCATCCTCACATCTTCGGAGATTTTCTCCAGCACCTCGAACCCGGACATGTCGGGCAGTGAAAGGTCGAGGACGACGCAGTCGACTGGCTCGTTCTCGAGTATTCGAAGCGCCTCCGAACCGGTACCGACACTGGTTATGTCAATATCGCTATGGCCGAGCAGGGCAGTGATGCTGAAGCGCTCGTTTTCGTCATCCTCGACAAGCAGGAGACGCTTCCGGCTGGTTTCCGAGAAGCTCTTCAACCTCGAGAAGACTTCTCCCAGTCCGTCACTTGTCGCCGGCTTATGGGTGAAGGCGAAGGCGCCGCGCGTGAGGCCATGCTGGCGGTCTTCGTCAACGCTGATGATCTGTACCGGGATGTGGCGGGTCTCGGGGCTCTGCTTCAATTGGCTGAGAACAGTCCAGCCGAGCATGTCGGGGAGGCAGATGTCAAGCGATATGGCAGTCGGACGATAATCCCGGGCCAGCGCCAGCGCATCCGTGCCGCGGCCGGCGATCAGCACCTTGAAACCCTTGTCGCGTGCAGCATCCCGCAGCAAGGAAGCATATCCGGCGTCATCTTCGACGACCAGCAGGATGGCATCGCGACCACTGATTTCGTAGCGATCGTCTTCGGGCACTTCACCGATGCCGTTGGAACGGCGCGCGAGCCCATGATTGTGGCTCTTCATCCCGCCCGTCCTGCTACGGACCGGCTGCGTCGCCGCCCCGACGAAGGTCAGCGGAAGGTAGAGCGTGAAAGTGCTCCCCTCGTCAGGAGTGCTGGAAAGCTGGATCTCGCCGCCCAGGAGGTTGGCAAGCTCGCGACTGATTGCCAGTCCCAGGCCGGTCCCGCCATAGTTCCTGCTCGTCGAGGCATCCGCCTGCTGGAATGCCTCGAAGATGATCTTCTGCTTCTCGACCGGAATGCCGATGCCGGTATCGGAAACATGGAAGGCGATGACGGCCGGGGCGTTCTTGAGGGAAGGGCGGCTCTCACTCCATCCACTTGCGGCCGTTTCAACTCTTAACTGGACACCGCCCTCGGAGGTGAATTTGAACGCGTTCGACAGGAGGTTCTTGAGTATCTGCTGCAACCGCTTGGCATCGGTGATCAGAGTGCGGGGCAGGCTGTCATCCAGGTCGACCGCGAACGTAAGTGCACGGGATTCCGCCTCGTGCCTGAATGGCCGCGCCATCACTTCGAGAAGATTGCCAAGGGCGATCTCCTCGGCTTCGACAGAGACCGTTCCGGACTCGATCTTCGACAGGTCCAGGATATCGCTGATAAGATTGAGAAGGTCGGTGCCCGCACCATGGATCGTCTTTGCGAATTCTACTTGCTTGGACGACAGGTTTCCGTCGGGGTTTTCCCCGAGCTGCTGCCCGAGGATCAGGATCGAATTGAGCGGCGTCCGCAGTTCATGCGACATGTTGGCCAGGAATTCGGACTTGTATTTCGAGGTGAGCGCCAGTTCCGTCGCCTTCTCCTCGAGAGCCCGTCTTGCCTGCTCGATCTCCTGGTTCTTCGCCTCCACTTCCACATTGCGTTCTTCCAGCTGCTGGGCCTTCTGCTCCAACTGCTCGTTGGTCTGCTGCAGTTCGCTCTGCTGCGTTTGAAGTTCCGCCGCAAGTTGCTGCGACTGCTGCAGCAAGGCTTCAGTCTGCATCGTTGCTTCGATCGAGTTCAGCAGGATTCCCATGGACGATGTGAGCTGTTCCAGGAAGGAAAGCTGCAGCTCGGTGAAGTTCGCGACGGAGGTCAGCTCAACCACCGCCTTGACCTGTCCCTCGAAGAGGATCGGCAGGACGATGGCGCTGCGCGGCAAGGCCGAGAAGGTTCCCGAGCCGATCGGCACGACGTTCTCCGGCATGTCGCTGATCAGGATCTGCCGGCCATCACGCGCACACTGCCCGATCAAACCCTCGCCGAGCTGCATCCTGCGCGGATGCGATTGGCCGACGCCGTCCGCGTAGGTCGCAAGCAGCACCAGTGCCGGTTCATCCACCTCCTGCTTCACTTGGTAGACGACGCCCTGATGTGCGCTGACCAGCGGCGCCAGCTCCCGTAGCAGCGTCTGGCCGACGAGAGCAAGTTCCCGCTGGCCCTGCAACGTGGTGGTCAGGCGAGCGAGGTTCGTCTTCAGCCAGTCCTGGTCGGTATTCTGCTCTGTGGTAAGCCGCAGATTACCGATCATCGTATTGATATTGTCCTTGAGCTCGGCGACTTCGCCCCTTGCCTGGACCTGGATAGACCGCGTCAGATCACCCTTGGTCACTGCCGTGGCAACCTCGGCGATGGCGCGGACCTGGGTCGTCAGGTTCGCGGCCAGAAGGTTTACGTTGCCGGTGAGATCTTTCCAGATACCCGCCGTACCCGGGACTCTCGCCTGGCCGCCCAGCCGCCCCTCGACGCCGACCTCTCGGGCAACCGAGGTCACCTGGTCGGCGAAGGTAGCAAGGGTGTGGGTCATGTTGTTGATGGTGTCTGCAAGGGCAGCAACCTCCCCCTTCGAGGCGACTGTCAGGTTTTGGGTGAGGTCACCATTTGCAACCGCCGTCACCACCTTGACGATGCCTCGGACCTGTTCGGTGAGGTTCGTCGCCATGACGTTGACGGTATCCGTCAGATCCTTCCACGTGCCCGCGACCCCGGGAACCTGGGCCTGACCTCCGAGCTTACCTTCGGTCCCAACTTCGCGGGCAACACGCGTCACTTCGCCGGCAAAGGCGTTCAACTGATCAACCATCGTGTTGATCGTGTTCTTCAGCTCGAGGATCTCGCCCTTTACCTCGACAGTAATCTTGCGGGACAGGTCACCGCGCGCAACTGCCGTGGTGACCTCGGCAATGTTGCGCACCTGCGTCGTAAGGTTGGCCGCGAGAAGGTTGACGTTGTCGGTCAGGTCCTTCCAGGTGCCCGCGACACCGGGGACGACGGCCTGGCCGCCGAGCCGCCCGTCCGTCCCCACCTCGCGAGCGACGCGCGTCACCTCGCCGGCGAAGGACCGCAACTGGTCGACCATCGTATTCAGCGTATCCTTCAGCAGGAGCATTTCGCCGCGCACGTCGACCGTGATCTTTCGGGAAAGGTCGCCGCCGGCGATCGCCGTCGCGACTTCGGCGATATTGCGGACCTGCGCCGTCAGGTTGCCCGCCATGGAGTTGACGTTATCGGTCAGGTCCTTCCACGTTCCGGCAACGCCCGGTACCTGAGCCTGGCCGCCGAGATTGCCCTCCGTCCCGACCTCGCGGGCGACCCGCGTCACTTCGCCGGCAAAAGCGTTCAACTGGTCCACCATCGTGTTGATGGTGTCCTTCAGTTCGAGGATCTCTCCCTTGACGTCGACGGTGATCTTCCGCGACAGGTCGCCGCGAGCAACCGCAGTCGTTACCTCGGCAATGTTGCGGACCTGATCGGTGAGGTTCGAGGCCATCGAATTGACGTTGTAGGTCAAATCCTGCCACGTTCCGGCAACGCCCGGCACCTGTGCCTGGCCACCGAGCTTCCCCTCCGTTCCCACCTCGCGCGCAACGCGCGTAACTTCCGAGGCAAAGCGGTTCAACTGGTCGACCATAGTGTTGAGAGTCTCCTTCAACTGAAGGATTTCACCCTTCACGTCGACGGTGATCTTCTTCGACAGGTCGCCATTGGCGATCGCTGTCGACACCTCGGCGATGTTGCGCACCTGAGCCGTCAGGTTGGATGCCATGGAGTTGACGCTGTCGGTCAGATCCTTCCACGTGCCGGCAACGCCGCGCACATTCGCTTGGCCGCCCAGCTGACCTTCGGTCCCGACCTCTCGTGCGACACGGGTCACTTCCGAGGCGAACCCGTTCAGCTGGTCCACCATCGTGTTGATGGTTTCCTTCAGTTCGAGAATCTCACCCGAGACAGTCACCGTGATCTTCTTCGAGAGATCCCCCTGCGCGACGGCGGTCGCCACCTCGGCGATGTTGCGCACCTGCGCCGTCAGGTTCGATGCCATGGAGTTGACGCTGTCGGTCAGGTCCTTCCACGTACCGGCAACGCCGCGGACATTGGCCTGGCCGCCCAGCTGACCCTCCGTCCCGACCTCGCGGGCGACGCGCGTGACCTCGCCGGCAAAGCCGTTCAGCTGGTCGACCATCGTGTTGATGGTCTCCTTGAGTTCAAGGATTTCGCCCTTCACATCAACGGTGATCTTCTTCGACAGGTCGCCGTTGGCGATCGCCGTCGAGACTTCAGCAATGTTGCGGACCTGAGCCGTGAGGTTTCCGGCCATGGAGTTGACGTTCTCGGTGAGGTCCTTCCAGGTTCCGGCAACGCCGCGCACATTTGCCTGACCGCCCAGTCGGCCCTCGGTACCGACCTCTCGGGCGACGCGCGTGACTTCACCGGCGAAGGAGTTCAACTGGTCGACCATCGTATTGATAGTCTCCTTCAGCTCGAGAATCTCGCCCGACACGGTCACCGTGATCTTCTTCGACAGGTCGCCGTTAGCGATCGCCGTCGAGACTTCAGCGATGTTTCGCACCTGGGCTGTCAGGTTGGAGGCCATGGAATTGACGTTGTCGGTGAGGTCTTTCCAGGTGCCGGCGACACCCGGCACTTTCGCCTGTCCGCCAAGCCTTCCCTCGGTGCCGACTTCACGCGCAACGCGCGTCACCTCGCCCGCAAACCCGTTCAACTGATCGACCATCGTATTGATGGTCTCCTTCAGTTCCAGGATTTCGCCCGACACGTCGACCGTGATCTTGCGCGAAAGGTCACCACGCGCCACGGCCGTGGTCACCTCGGCAATATTGCGAACCTGATCGGTCAGATTGCCGCACATGGCATTGACCGAGTCCGTCAGGTCCTTCCAGGTGCCCGCGACACCCGGTACGATCGCCTGGCCGCCAAGCTTGCCTTCCGTGCCGACTTCCCGGGCGACTCGCGTCACTTCCGACGCGAAGGACCGCAACTGGTCCACCATCGTGTTGATCGCTTCCTTCAACTGGAGGATCTCGCCCCGAACATCGACGGTGATCTTCTTGGACAGGTCACCATTCGCGACGGCGATCGTCACGTCGGAAATGTTTCGCACCTGCGCCGTCAGGTTCGACGCCATGGAATTGACGCTTTCGGTCAGGTCCTTCCAGACGCCGGTCACCTCTGGAACATGAGCCTGCCCGCCGAGCTTGCCATCCGTGCCGACTTCCCGGGCGACGCGCGTTACCTCTGAGGTGAAGACACCCAGCTGCCGGATCATACCGTTGACGATCTCCGCCGAACGCAGGAACTCCCCTTTCAGGGGGCGTCCATCGACATCGAGAGGCACCGTGTGGAGCAGGTCACCCTTGGCAACAGCCGAGATCGTTCGCGTCATAGCATGGGTCGGCCATACGAGATCGTCGATCAGAGCGTTGACGGAATCCTCCATGTCACTCCAGGCACCGCCCGAAAGGCTAAGCCGAACACGATTCTTCGTCCGCCCGTCCCGGCCCACGAGCTGGCCTACATGGTCAAGCTGTGCCGCCATGCGCTGATTGGCCGCGATGATCTCGTTGAAGGCATCCGCGACCCGGCCTGACAGGCCGGTATAGTCGGAGCTCAGCCTTGCTGTGAAGTCGCCTCCGCGAACCCGTTGCAGGACATCCAGCAAGGCCGCCAACTGCAATGCCTCGCCTGTGGACATGCCGGCTGATCCCTGGGATGAGACCATCTCGGCAGCTGACTGATCCGGATTGTCGGCCGAATTTTCACGTGCCTTGACCAACTGCGCCCCCTCAAAGTCGATACACGATCGGCAGAAAATAGGGCGGCGATCATCTGCGGCAACGGCCAGCGCGATTTACACGATCAAGTCGCCAGACCTGTCGTCCCAAAGATACAAAGGTTGTTGAGGGAAGGCTGTCGGAGAGCCCTTCTATGCTTCTTCCGCCGCCTTGTTTTCTCGACGACCCGCGACCGACTGGCGCTCGACGATGTGGCAGGCAAGTTCAACCCGGCGTGGCAGTGCAGGCGATCCCGCACATATGTCGCGCAGAAGATCCACTCCCGTCATCCCGATCTCCCGTGCCGGTATGTGCACCGTTGTCAACGGCGGGCTAAGGAAGGCGGCCTGGGGAAGATCGTCCATTCCCATCACTGACACGTCGTCAGGAACGCCATAGCCGGCGCGTTCAAGGGCACGCATGGTACCCACGGCAAGGCTCTCGCCGGCTGCCAGGACGGCGGTGAAGTCAAGCCCACGCTGCCCGATCCGATCCGAGATGACCTGATCGGCGAGTTCCGGCAGCCAGTCATCGACCGACATCACAAGGTCGTCCGGATGGGGCAGTCCATGCTGCGCCAGGGCGTCTCGCCATCCTTCCAACCGCCTAACGATGGTTCTGCGGCCCGGACGCATGAGAAACAGGATGCGCTCATGTCCTCGTTCGATCAGGTACTCCGTCGCCAGTTGGGCGGCCGACCTGTTGCAGGGGGTGACGCTTGAGAGCCTCATGAGCGGGTCATCGCCATTGATCAGAACGACCGGCTTGCCAACGTCGCGTGTGGCCGCAAGCATTCGCTCGTCATCCACCGTGAGGAACAGCAGGCCGGCAACCTCTTCATCAAGCCTAGCCTCCTCGAGGACCCTCTGCTCCTCGGCAGCGTCCGCCACGGGCCTGGTAACGATCTCGATCCCGACTGCCTCGGCCCTGTCACGGATCCCCTCAAGGACATAGAGCGTGAACTGATTTCGCACGTAATCGATCATCGCCGCACTGGAGGCCGCAAGAACGACCTTTGTCCCGGCCACCGGCTTCGGCAAGGCGTAATTCGCATCACGTGCCGCATCCAGAATACGCAGGCGAACATCCTCGCGGACGCCCTTCTCCCCGGAGAGGGCGCGCGACACGGTGCTGAGCGACACGCCGACCTTGGTCGCGATATCCTCCAGCCGTACGCGCCGCGGTTTCTTCCCGCGCTTGCCCATGCCGCCATTCATCGACGTCCCCTCCACATTTGACAAACTGCAAAAAATTTTCAGATTGCGCAAGAATTTTTCCAATGTTTACATCCGCCGCAACCGGAGGAGGCGCCAGTCCGACATTGGACGGAGTGGGAGGATGCACATGCAAGGATCGGCTGGAGAAATCCGCCGCAAGCTCGACCTGCTGGTCGCGGGGATGACCGGCCTGCGCCATGATGGTCGATTCGACGAGCCCAATCTTGACGGTAGCGCAGGCGACTACATCTCCTTCGACAGCTGGGAATGGCCGCAGGGCGTCGGCCTCTACGGCCTCATCCGCCTTTGGCTGTTCACCGGCCGCCAGGACCTGAGGCAACTGGTCGAGGACTGGTATGCCGAACGAATCGGTGCCGGACTGCCCTCCCTCAACGTCAACACCACAGCACCCATGCTGGGCCTTTCCGTTCTGTGGCGAGAGACCCGTGATCCGCGCTGGCAGAAGCCGCTCGATTCCTGGGCGGACCGCGTGATGACCGAGATGGGACGAACGGAGGAAGGTGCCTTCGAGCATCACGTCTCCGACAAGGTCAATCATCACGAATTATGGGATGATACGCTTTACATGGTGGCCCTGTTTCTCGCCTCCTACGGACAGGCAAGCGGTCGCCAGGAGCTCGTCGACGAGGCGGCGCGCCAGTTTCTCGTCCATGCCCGCTACCTTTCCGACCGCAAGACCGGCCTGTGGTTCCACGGCTGGACATTCGACGGCCGGCATAATTTCGCCAAAGCCCGCTGGGCACGAGGCAATGCATGGATCACTGCAGGCATTCTTGATCTGTTCGACTTGGCGGAGGTGGCGAGGCCCGTGAAGGATTTTCTCCTCGGTGTTCTCGTGGCGCAGGTAAACGCACTGCTACCGCTCCAGACAGTTTCCGGTGCATGGCGGACGCTGCTCGATGATCCGACCTCCTACGAGGAGATCTCTGCGACCGCGGGCATCGGCTACGGACTTCTCAAGGGGCACCGCTTGGGTTTGGGTACCGCGGAATGGCGCGTGGCGGGGCTAAAGGCCGTCGAGGCGGTGCTGAACAATATCGATGAGACCGGTACGGTACTCAACGTCTCCTACGGCACGCGGATGGGTCACGACCTGCAGTTCTACAGGGACATTCCTCTCCAGCCTACCGGCTACGGGCAGGCGCTGTCGATCCTTTGCCTGTCGGAAGCCCTTCGGCACATCGATGCAGGAGTGCAGGCAGCATGACGATGAAGATTCTCTACGGTGCGGGTCCGCAAGATGTTAAAGGCTACGATACCGAGCGGTTGCGTGCCGAGTTCCTCGTCGAGGATCTCTTTCGTCCCGACGCAGTGAGCTTCACCTATACCCATGTGGATCGACTGATCCTTGGCGGCGCAGTTCCGGTGTCGAAGACACTTGAGTTCGGAAGCGGCGAGGACATCGGAACTTCCCACCTCCTGTCCGCCCGCGAGATGGGCATCGCCAATCTCGGGGGCCCGGGCACCATCACCGTCGACGGCCAGAGCTTCGACCTCAACAATCGCGACGTGCTCTATGTCGGCCGGGGCGCACGAGCACTGACGGCATCGAGCGTATCGGCGGAGCGTCCAGCCCGCTTCTACATGAACTCGGTACCCGCCGGCGCTGACGTCCCGCACCGGCTCATCACGCAGGCGGGATCGAAGCCGCTTGACCTCGGGGATGCGCGGCGTTCCAACAAGCGCCAGTTGCGCATGTACATCCACCCGGAGGTCGCGCCGTCGTGCCTTCTGCTCATGGGGATCACCGATCTCGCCGAGGGCAGCATCTGGAACACCATGCCTCCACACCTGCACGAGCGGCGCATGGAAGCCTATTGCTACTTCAACCTATCGAAGGAGGACCGGGTGATCCACCTGATGGGGCGGCCCGAGGAAACCCGGCATCTGATTGTTGCCGACGGGAATGCGGTGCTTTCGCCGGCCTGGTCGATCCACATGGGCGCCGGAACCGGGCCCTACGCCTTCGTCTGGGGAATGACCGGCGAGAACCAGGAATACAACGACGTGGCACCTGTTGCCCTCTCCGAGTTGAAGTGAGCGCGAAACTGATGAACGCACAGACACACTGGATGCAGAAGGCGCTCAACCCTGGAGATCCCATCCGCTACTGGCAGTTGGGCACGCTCTCCGAAGAACGATTCGACGTGCCGGATGCACCGATGCAAGGGGAGATGGATCCCTTCTTCTTTCTCACCAAGGTGAAGAACTTCATCCCACATGAGTATCCGTGCCGCACCCAGTTTGCGGAGACCTACCGTGACAAGCGGCCCGATGTGCGCGGCATCTTCGAGGCATCCCGCTGGTGGCTGCCGTTCGACTCACCCCGCCTCGATCTCTCCGGCTTCTGGTTCCGCCCGACGCGGCTTGCGGCCTGGGCGCGGACGTATATCGAGGCAGATACCGCGGGAACTGCGGCGATCCGGCTCGGAACCTGCGGCGGCGCCGTCATCTGGGTGAACGGTGAAGAGATCGGCTGGATGGCGCCCTACAGCCGCAATCTCGAAGCTAAGCAGGAGTTCGACCTGCCACTCTCTCAGGGGCTGAACGAGATCACCATCTTCTTCGACGATCTCGCCGAACGCGACGCCCGCTACTTTTTCCAGATGGACTACCTTTCGGGCCCCGGCGCACGCCTTTCGCTCCCGGTTCCGGTGGCGGGTTCAGTGGCCGAAAGCCTGGAAGCAGCGCTTGACGGAATGCACTTCGACCGTCCCCACTATTTTAGCGGCGACATCGCGCTGAAGCTGGCGGCACCACTTCCCGTGGAGGTCCAGGTAAATGTCGCCATCGAAGGCGACTTCATGTCGACCGAACGCTTCGACCGCGACTTTGTCCTGGCGGCTGGCGCAACGGACCTGAACATTGGGCCCTCGGAAGCTTGCCCAGCCGATTTCCGCCATTTCCGTGTCACGCTGGATGCCGGTGGCTTCGTCGCTTCCCGTTCGCTGGGCGTCGAGATCTGCCATGTTGCTCGTCAGGGAACGGCGCCGGCAACTCTGTCCGGCCGGATCACTGAAGCCTTGGACGAGGTTTCCAAACATTCGGAACGCGACACGGTACGTGCCTTCGCCCGTCTCGCGAGCGGCCGTAGCGGATCCGAGACCGACGCCATGATTGAGGAGATTCTTCCCTCCATCGAAGACTGCCATGACTGCGCTGACTTCTCGCTGGTGCCGCTGATCTGGTCGAGGACGGTTTGGGGTGCAGACATCGGCGACGCGACGCGGAGCCGGATCGACGATGCCATTCTCCATTATCGCTACTGGATGGACGAGCCTGGCAACGATGTTCAGTGGTATTTCTCTGAAAACCACGCCCTGCTCTTCCACACCTCCGCTTATTTGGCCGGCCACCTGCTGCCCGAGGCAACCTTCGCCCGCTCGGGGCGTATCGGCCGGGAGCAGAGCCGGATCGGCGCCGAAAGAGTCAGGGCCTGGCTGGACCATTTCGAGAAGTGGGAAATGGCGGAATACAACTCCGCGCCGTACTTCCCGATCGATCTTAAAGGGCTGACGGCCCTCGCCGCGCTTTCCCCGGATACCGACATCGCCGAGCGGGCGAAAAGCGGGATCGTCCGGCTGTGCAAGGTCATTGCCCGCTCCGCCCATCACGGCATGGTGACGGCGGCACAGGGCCGGTCCTATGAGCATACGCTCTGCGCCGGACGGTCGCTGGAGCTTTCCGGTGTCGCGCGGCTTCTCTGGGGCAAAGGCTGGTACGGCCGGCGGATGCACGCCCTCCCGCAACTGGCCGTCTGCCTGCGCGATCATGGCCTGCAGGTGCCGGCAGACCTCGAGGCTATCGCTGATCACCGATACGCAACGCACCAGGAATGGCGCTTTGCCCAGGGCGAGAACCGCTTCGCCGCCCTCTACCACTACAAAGGCAAGCACTTTGCCATGGGGTCGGCGGTGCATTACCGATGGGACGATTGGGGATACCAGGAGACGATCCTGCACCTGCGCCTTGGCGAAAGACCCGAGGCTGCGGTCTGGATCAACCATCCGGGCGAAACGATCCAGTTCGGCTACGGCCGGCCATCCTATTGGGGTGGCTGCGGCACTGTTCCACGGGTCCAGCAGTATCGGGGTCTCGCAGTGCTCGAGTTCAGGCTGAAGCCGGAACAGCCGGATTTCACCCATGCCTGGTTCCCGCAAGCGGAGTTTGACGAGGTGCGGGTCTCGGGCCGCGCCGCGCTGGCGAAAAGCGGTGGAGGAGCCGTCTTCCTGAAGGGCAGCAGCGATCTGCTCCCCGTTGAAGAAGGTCCGTCCGCGGGTAGCGAGCTACGACAGCATGGCGCTAAAACCCGGTGGATAGTGCGAGTTAGCGAAGCTGAAGACCTGCAATCCGTTGAGCATCGCTTTTCTGCACTGGCACTGACGGAGGGGGCAGGCGATAGCTGGACGGTCGAGGATCCGGAATACGGCCCTGTCCGCTTCCTGGCGGACGGCTCGGTGGAGGCCGAGGGCCGGCGACTGCTGCGAAGTGATTATACGGTCGCAGGCGACACCACTATGATCTAACCCATGCTAACCGGACGGAAGGAGGCTCCGTCCACAAAGGGAGGAAATGAAATGAAAACAACGTCGATGATCGCGGGGCTTGCCCTCGCACTCTTGACATCCACGGCCGCAGTCGCCGGCGATGTCCGCGTCATGTGGTACTCCGATGGGGTCGAGGGCGAGGTCATGAAGGACCTCGTCGATCGATTCATGAAGGAGAACCCGGGGATCAACGTGATCCTCGACAATGTCGCCTACAGCGTCATCAAGGAGCAGCTGCCGGTGCAGTTGGAGGCCGGAAACGGCCCAGATATTGCCCGGGTCACGGCCATCAAGGACCTCGCCCGCCATTGGCTCGACCTGCGGCCGCTGGTGAAGGACGCCGCCTACTGGGACGAGAACTTCGGCGACAAGGCCGACTGGATGCGCCCGGATGGCTCTGACCAGATTTCCGGCTTCATGACTCAGCTGACGCTGACGGGCGGGTTCGCCAACAAGACGCTTTTCGATCAGGCGGGCGTCGAAGTCCCCGGACCTCAGGCGACCTGGGAGGAATGGGCGGAGGCGGCCAAGAAGGTGGCTGACAGCCAACAGGTCCCGTTCCCAATGGCGATCGACCGTTCGGGTCACCGCATCACGGCTCCCATGCTTTCTTATGGAGCAAACTATATCGGTGCGGACGGGAAGCCTGCCCCGCTCGACCAGGGTGGCAAGGACTTCCTGAGCAAGTTCGTGGGCTGGACCGAAGACGGCACTTTTGCCAAGGACGTATGGGTTTCGGCCGCGGGCAATACCTATCGCGCTGCAGCGGATGACTTCATCAACGGCCAGCTCGCCTTCTACTATTCAGGCTCATGGCAGGTCGCAAACCTGGCCACCAAGATCGGCGACGCCTTTGACTGGGTGGCAACCGGCAGCCCCTGCGGTCCCGCAGCCTGCACCGGCATGCCCGGCGGCGCGGCGCTAGTTGCTGTAAAGTACACAAAGAACCCGCAAGAGGTTGCGACCTTCATGGACTGGATGGCGCGGGAGGAGATCGTCAAGGAGTTCTCCGAACGGACACTCTTCCTGCCGGCCCACAAGGCGGTCGTGGAAAAGGGTGGCTTGGACTTCCAGACCGATAACGAGCAAGCCAAGGCGGCACTCGGAACATTTGTCGAGGCCTCCAAGGCAACCTCCGAGACGGCATTGAAGCTCCCCGCCTGGCGCTGGGCCGACACCGTCTATGCAGCCATCGTGACCCGTATCGGCCAAACGCTGGCGGGAGAATTGCCGCTTGAGGATGCCTTCGCACGCATCGACGCCGACGTTGCGCAGAAGGTGAAGGACAGCGGTCTCTAGATCGCTGAGACCGCTACAGGGAGGGCCCTGTATCACTGCAGTGATAAGGGCCCACGCCATTCCTCCTCTCCCGCTGGGAGAGGAGGACGTTAGGCCGCAGAGGTTAGGCGCGGAGAGGACAAGATATGAACAGCAGCAAGCGGTCCGCGCCGTCGCAGTTCGGCGCCATCATGATGGCGCCGGTCAACGGCCTCATGACCCTTGTGGACATACCTTTGCGGGCGTTGCAGAGGCTGACCGGAATAACGGGCATGGCAGCCTTCTTCCTGATGCCGAACATGCTGATCTTCGGCATTTTCGTGCTGCTGCCGCTCGCCATCAACTTCGTCTATTCCATGAGCGGAGGGACAGCGCTGTTCCTCTCGGAACGCAGCTTCGTGGGACTGGACCAGTACCAGCGCCTGTTTCAGTGCGGCTCCTATCTGGATCCGATGTCGTGCCAGGAAGACGCCTTCTGGACCGCCGTCGGGAATACGGCGTGGTTCGTCCTGCTTCAGGTTACATTGATGATCCTGCTGGCTCTGGCCACGGCTCTGATCCTCAATCGCGATCTGCGTGCCCGTTCCTTCTGGCGTGCGGTCTTTTTCTTTCCTGTCCTCCTTTCGCCTGTGGTCGTGGGCCTGATCTGGAAATGGATCCTGCAACGCCAGGGGCTGCTGAATTTCGCCCTCTTCGAACTCGGGATGGAGCCACACAACTGGCTCACGGACCGCACCTGGGCCTTTGCCGCAGCGGTGGGCGTATCGATCTGGGCCCATATGGGCTTTTACGCGCTCATCCTGCTCGCGGGCCTGCAGGCAATCCCGAAGGACCTCTACGAGGCGGCCGAGATGGACGGAACGAAGCCGGCGCGTGTCCTCTGGCGGATCACACTGCCGCTCCTGGCTCCCAACCTCCTGGTCGTCGTGGTGCTGGCGCTCATCAAGGCCGTTCAGGTGTTCGACGAAGTCTACGTCCTCACGGGCGGCGGGCCGGGCACGAGCACCCTCTACCTCACCCAATACATCTACGAGACCGGGTTTGCCTCGCAGCTGCGCAATCCAGGCCTTGCGGCCGCTGCCTCCATCCTGATGGGGCTGGTTCTGGTGGTGCTGACGCTGATCCAACTCGGCATTGGCCGCCGTTCGGAGGCGAAGGGGAAAAGATGATGGGATCGGCGGCACGCTTCATCTTCCGGCGCAGGGGAACAAGCGGAACGGGGAAAGGCTGGCATTGGACGGACATCGTGACTTGGGTCTGGCTCGTCGGCGGACTGCTGGTCATGTTCGGTCCCGCAGTATGGCTGGCCTTTTCCTCTTTCAAGACGCCGGCGGCACTGGCCGAGTTCCCGCCAACGATCCTGCCCTACGTGACGCAACAGGTAACCGTCGAGGGTTACGACAAGCCACTTGCCCTCTATGAGGCAGCCATGCCGGATGGGAGCACCCGCGTGCTTGCCGAAGTCCGTCGCATCGGCATCGTCAGCCAGATGGTCGACCCGCAGGCGCCGGGAGAAATCATCAGGGTCAACATCGCCGACCGGAAACCGGTGCGCACAATGTCCCTTGCGACGGAGAACTACACGCAGCCGTTCGTGCAATTCGACTTCGTCCAGTATCTCTGGAATTCGGTCTTCGTCACCGTCACGGCGACACTGATCACCCTCGTCGTCAATTCCATGGCAGCTTTTGCGCTCTCGAAGTACGAGTTCCGCGGCCGTACGCTAGCGATGCTCGTGATCCTCGCGACCCTGATGGTACCGCTATCGGTAATCATGGTGCCGCTCTACTCGATCATCTCGTCAATGGGGCTCTTCAACAACCTCTGGGGCGTGATCCTGCCAACGGTAGCGACGCCGACCGGCGTCTTCATCCTGCGGCAGTACATGCTGACCATTCCGGACGAGCTGATCGATGCGGCCCGTATGGACAAGGCATCGGAATGGCAGATCTATTCGCGCATCGTCCTTCCGCTTGCCGCACCTGCGCTCGCCGTGCTCGCCATCTTTTCCGTCGTCTGGCGCTGGAACGACTTCCTCTGGCCGCTGATCGTTCTCTCTCGCCGGGAGCTCTACACGCTGCAGGTCGGCCTGAGCATTTATGCGGGCGAGCTTAACGTGCAGTGGCACTTCATCCTCGCGATGACTGTCGTGACGATGATCCCGGTCGTCCTGGTATTCATCTTCCTGCAGCGCTTCATCACCACCGGCATCGCCGGTGCCGGACTGAAATAGGGATTCACAAATGGGCCAGATCAAGCTCACCAACATCAAGAAATCCTTCGGCGCCGTCGATGTTCTGCATGACATCAACCTTCACATAGACGATGGCGAACTGGTCGTCTTCGTTGGCCCGTCCGGGTGCGGAAAATCGACGCTCCTGCGGGTCATCGCAGGGCTTGAGCAGGTGAGTGGTGGGACACTTGAGATTGACGGGCGACGCGTCAACGACGTCACCGCCGCCGAGCGTGGCCTCGCCATGGTCTTCCAGTCCTACGCGCTCTATCCACATATGACGGTACGGCAGAACCTCGCATTCGGCCTCGAGAATTCGAAGATGCCGAAGGCGGAGATCGCCGAGCGGATCACGGAAGCGGCCCGCATGCTGGAGATTGAGGCATACATGGATCGGCGGCCTGGCCAGCTTTCCGGCGGCCAGCGCCAGCGCGTCGCGATCGGACGTGCGATCGTTCGGCGTCCCGTGGCATTCCTGCTCGATGAGCCGCTCTCCAACCTCGATGCCGAGTTGCGGGTATCGACAAGAGCTGAACTGGCCGCCCTTCATGCACGTCTGTCCTCGACGATGATCTATGTCACGCATGATCAGGTGGAGGCTATGACGCTTGCAGACCGCATCGTCGTCATGCGGGCCGGCAGGATCGAACAGGTCGGCACGCCGCTGGAACTCTACAACAAGCCGGCCAACCGTTTCGTCGCGGGTTTCATTGGCGCGCCGCACATGAACTTCCTGAGCGGCGAGATCCTGGAAGCGGCCGGCAGTTCCGCGGTTCTTTCCCTTGCCGGCGGGCATCGAATCGCACTGACGGCAGATGACGCCGGGCTGAAGGCGGGCCAGCAGGTAACGGTAGGTGTACGCCCGCAGCATCTTGCTTTGAGCCGGGATCCGGCCAGCCCCCGGATGACGGTGAGGCTCGTAGAGGCGCTAGGGTCTGAAACGGTGATCCATGGTGATATCCACGGCGAGCGGCTCCTGGCGGTTCTGCCCGGGCAGCAGGTCTATCGAGCCGGTGACGAAGTTCCTCTCGACTTTGATGCTGCGCCCCTGCACCTTTTCGATGAGCAGGATCTGCGGCTGTTGTCGACGAGACCCATAACGCAAAGTGGCGCAGCGGCCTGACGACACTCAGCTCCCGGCAGGGTGCAGCAGCATCAATGCCAACAGGGCCAACCCCGCAAGGAAGAGCGTTTCCGCGACAAGCAGGCCGATCGCACGCCTGCCTACGCGGAAGATGGAGGCCAGGGAGGTCTTGACACCGACGGCGGCGATTGCCGTCAGCAGCAGCCATTGCGAAAACACACCCGCCAACTGGCCCACGACCGGAGGGAACCCGATCAAGGAATTGATCCCGGCCAGGACTATGAAGACGGCGAGAAAGCCCGGGAAAAGAACGGGCGACGGTCCGGTTGCGCGGCTGCCACTGAATGCGAGCGCCGTAAGCAACACCACGGGCGCAAGCATGCTGACACGGATGAGCTTGACGAAGACGGCGGTCTCGCCGGCCGCGGGACTGACGGAGAATCCGGCGCCTGCAACCTGAGCGACATCGTGGATGGTTGCTCCCAGGAAGATGCCCGTGGCTAGATCGGAGAGGCCGATCAAGTCTGCAAGGATGGGATACAGGATCATGGCAATTGTCGACAGCATGGTGACGCCGATCACCACGAATGCCATCTCCCGCTCGGCCTCTTCGGAGCGCGACCGCCCAAGCACGGCTGCAATGGCCATCGCCGCCGACGCACCGCATATCGCGACGGCACCTCCCGTCAAGGTCCCGAAGCGCGCGTCCTGACCGAAGAGACGGGACGAAAGCAGGCCGAAGGCAACCGTTGCTGCCACCGCGGCTATCACGAGGAGAATCAGGCCGAATCCCAAATCACCGATCAGCGCGGCGCTGATGCGAAGCCCGAGCAGCGCCACCCCCGCCCGCAGAAGGTTGCGCGAGGCGAAATCCAGCCCCGCAGTAGTCCTGGGATCGTCCGACAGGAAGTGAAGGGCGAGGCCGATCAGGATCGCCAGCAGCATCGCTGGCGCATCGTAATGCTCGGAGAGAAACGCGGCGGCGAGCGCGACCAGAATGGAAACCGCGACGCCACGGAAATACCTGCGCCAGGCGTCATGGACGCCAGCCACGAACAGGGGCAATCTCAGTTCCTTCCTGCAAAACGACCAAGCATGCCGCGGGAGTAGCAAAGGGGCTCCCCATCCCGCAAGGCAACCCGAAGCACGCGCCCGAGAATAAGGCTATGGTCTCCGGCATCGTGCGTGGCGGAACGCCGGCATTCGAACCGCGCGAGGGTATCACACAGGGTGGGAACCCCTTCTTCACTTGTCGTCCATGGAAGGCCCGCGAAACCCGCCCCACCACGCGAAAATGCCTGACACAGGTGATCCTGTTCGGCCGCCAGGACATGAATGGCGAAATGAACCGCCTGCTGGAAGGAACCATGCTTCGAGGAACTCTTCGCGGGCGACCACAACACCAGCGGGGGCTCAAGCGACACCGATGTGAAGCTGTTCACGGTCATGCCAATGGGCCCCTGGTCAGTCATGGCTGTGACCACGGTGATGCCTGTAGTGAAACTGCCGAGTGCATCCCGGTAGGCGCGCTCGTTGCCGCGTTCCGGTACGAACAGCCTTTCGGAACTGCAGGGGGATGCGATCGCGCCCATCACGGCACCTCCCGGCCAAGTGCCAGACTGTAGAGTTCGAACCATGTCTGCCGATCCAGCACCACCCTGCTTGCCTCCGCGAGGCTTCCGATACGCTGTGGATTGTTCGTTCCCAAAATCGGGAGGATCTTCGCAGGATGGCGCAGAAGCCAGGCTACCGCGACCGCTCCCGACTCGACCTCCTGCTCCGAACCGATCCGCTGCAATGCGGCCAGAAGCTCAGGATTTCTACCAGCCAGCAACGCGCCCCCGCCGAGCGGTGACCACGCCATGACCGGAATCATTTGCTCGTAGAGGAAGGCAAGATCACCGTTGGTGAAGGCTTCAGCGGCCAGGAGGCTCATCTCGATCTGATTGGTAATCAGCGTCGATTCCATGGACGATTGCAGAAGCGAGAAATCCCATGGCCGGAAGTTTGACACGCCCACGGCTCGAACCTTACCCGATTGCACGAGCGCATCGAGTGCCGCACCCGTCTCGTGGGGATCAAGAAGAGGATCGGGCCGGTGGATGAGGAACAGGTCGAGGTAGTCCGTTGCCAGATCACGAAGAGAGGCTTCGACGGAAGCGTTGATGTGATCTGCGCTGGTATCGTAATGCTTCACCCGAGCCGCTGCATGACGTCCGAATGGACCTATTATCCCGCACTTGCTGACAATCTCGATTCTGTCGCGCAGACCTGGCGCCGTTTTCAGCGCAGCGCCGAGAATGGCCTCGGCTTGATAGCCGCCGTAGATATCCGCCTGATCCATGGTCGTGATCCCCTGTTCGAGACAGGCTTCGACTTTGGCTATGACATGAGCGGGTGACGTCTCAGGATCATCTCCCAGGCGCCACATCCCGTAGACGATCCGGCTGACCTCCAGCTCCGGAGAAAGCGTTATGCGTTCCATCAGACGCGTTCTCCTGTCCCTAGCGGCGTCGCCGGCGTCTGGCTCGGCACCCTGCCATAGGCATGGGGCAGCGAGCATGTCCTCAGATGGGGGAGCACCTTGGAGCCGAAGTGTCGCGCTTCGTCCATATGAGGGTAACCCGAGAAGATGAACGCGCGGATCCCCATCTTGCGATAGGCCTCGATCTCCGACAGGACCTGGTCGGCGGAACCGACAAGTGCAGCGCCGCAGCCGGAGCGGGCACGCCCTATCCCTGTCCACAGATGCGGCTCGACGTAGCCAAACTGGTCTGCAAGTTCTCGCGCTCGCGCCTGATGGGCGACACCGAGAGAGATGCTGTCATGGGCACGCGAACGGATCAGCTTTCCGTACTCGTCGTCCAGCTTCGACACGAGGTGCTTGGCATAGTCTCTCGCTTCCTGCTCCGTATCGCGCACGATCACATGCACGCGCAATCCGTAGTCCAGCACCCGGCCATGAGCTTCGGCGCGGGCATGGACGGCGCGCATGCGTTCTGCCAGTTGATCCTTGGGCTCCGGCCACATGAGATAGACGTCACATTGAGCGCCGCACAGTTCGAGCGCATCGGGCGAATAGCCGCCGAAATAAAGAAGCGGTCCGCCATTCTGCTGGTAGGGCCTGGCCGGATCCGTCGGCACGTTCCTGAACTGGTAGACCTCTCCTTCGTGATCAATCCTGTCGCGCGTCCAGGCCTGCCTCAGGATTTCCACGACCTCATGGCTGCGCTGGTAGCGATAGCTGCTGTCGGCCACTTCGCCCGGGAAATCGGAACTGATGACATTGAGCGTCAAGCGTCCCTTCAGCATATGATCGAGCGTGGCGATGGTACGCGCCAGCATGATCGGCTGCATTTCTCCGCACCTTATGGCCGCGAGCATGTTTATGCGGCTGGTAATCGGTGCGCAGCCCGCGACGAAACTCAGCGTGTCCTGCCCGACCTGATAGGACGAGGGGCACAGGATGTTGCGAAAGCCCAGCTCCTCTGCCTGCTGCACGATCCCAGAACAGTGTTCCCAGCTGGACCTCAGGCGCCCGTCCGGAACCCCGAGATATTCGTAATCGTCGGAGCAGAGAGCGGCGAACCAGGATATTTCGGACCCATCAAGATCGGCAGAGCGCACCGGCACCACAGTCATCGAATTCCTCCCGATGATTTTGTCCTTGCGTAACACCCGACTTGATGTAAATCAATAGTGTATCAATTTCCGCAGCTGAGTCCGTCGGATCCAATGCAGCAAACGGCAGGCAGCCTTCCGATCTACCTTCAGATCACGGAGCTTCTTATCCGCGATATCGCGGCCGGCCGCCTGATTGACGGCGAAAAGCTGCCGCCGGAGCGTGAGATGGCGGAAAACCTCGGGATCGCCGTCGGCACCTTGCGGAAGGCACTCTCGGAGCTCCAAGCGCACGGGATGCTTGAACGCGTCCAGGGCTCGGGCAACTACATTCGCGCGGTGAGTGATCCGAAGAGTGTCTACGCCATGTTCAGGCTCGAACTCCTTGATGGGGGTGGACTGCCGACTGCCGAAGTCCTTGATGTCGCACGCATGCGCAAGCCAGACGGCCTGCCGCGATTCGGAACGAGCGCCGATGCTCATCGAATACGCCGGCTTCGCCGCCTGTCCGGGAAGCCGGCCGCTATCGAGGAGATCTGGCTAGACGGATCCTATGTGGACCGGATCGAACGGGAAGACCTGTCTGAGTCCCTCTACCTCTATTACCGGACGAGGATCGGCCTCTGGATCGTCCGCGCCGAGGATCGCATCGGGCTAGATGTCGTGCCGGACTGGGCGCCGAAGGCGTTCCGGCCTCTCCCCGGCGCCGCCGCCGTCCATGTCCTCAGAATTAGCGAAGACCAGGAGGGCCGCCGCGCGGAAATATCGCGCACCTGGCTCGATCACGAAGTCGCTCGCTATGTCTCACGGCTTAAATAGGAAAGCTCAACATGAAACTGCTGTACGGCGTTATCGGCTGCGGGATGATGGGACAGGAACATCTGCGCAATATTGCACTTCTACCTGACGCCGAAGTGGTCGCGATCTTCGAACCGGATGCCACGATGCGTCAGCGGGCAGCGGCGATCGCTCCTCAAGCGGTTTTTGTGGCCTCCATTCCCGAACTGCTACAGATCAACGCCATCAACTGCCTGCTGATCGCCAGCCCGAACCATGTACACCTGGAGCAGTTGGAAGAGGTAGCCTCCATCCGCCCGCTTCCCGTTCTCGTGGAGAAACCTCTGTTCACGAGTATGCAGGAGCTACCGAGGCTGGAGGCGCTGCGCAGCCGCTACCTCGCGCCGATCTGGGTCGCTATGGAGTACCGCTACATGCCTCCGGTGGCCCGGCTGATCAGCGAAGCGGAGGAGGCGACCGGCGGAATCCGGATGCTGACCATTCGCGAACATCGCTTCCCGTTCCTGCAGAAGGTCGGCAACTGGAACCGCTTCAACGATCAGACAGGCGGTACTCTGGTGGAGAAATGCTGCCACTTCTTCGATCTTATGCGTCATATCCTGAAATCGGATCCGATCCGGATCACGGCATCGGGCGGACAGGCTGTCAATCACCTGGACGAGGTCCATGACGGTCGCAGGTCCGATGTGTGGGACCACGCCTACGTCCTTGTCGACTTCGATACCGGTGCCCGCGCAATGCTCGAGCTTTGCATGTTTGCAGAAGGAGCACGCTATCAGGAAGAAATCTCGGCGATCGGACCGCACGGGAAGATCGAGTGCAAGGTGCCCGGGCCTGGCAGGTTCTGGCCACAACACCTTGGCGCTCCTCCGATCGCCCAGGTCATCATCTCGCCGCGCGATCCGAAAGGTCCGAGGAAGCTGGAAATCCCGGTCGATCCGCTGCTTCTGGAGGCCGGAGACCACAACGGCTCGACTTTCTATCAGCACCAGCGCTTCCAGAGGGCCGTTGCAGGCCAGGCACCCGTCGAGGTTACGCTCGACGATGGGCTCTGGGCCGCCTTCATGGGCAAGACGGCCCAGGAAGCGGCAGCGTCGAACCGCGTGATCGAGGTTCCACCGATCCGGCAGGCCGAACGCATCACCGCCTGACAATCCTGCCGCCCTCCGCGGCAGCCAACCAAACGGTCTACGCTGCGCCCCGCCTTTACGTGCGGAGCGGCGTCCGACGCTCAACTATTTCATCGCGGCCCGGCGGTGGTCGACGTCACGGCCATTCTACACAACGCCATATCCGATCGAAATGGCCTGTCGGCTGATGGCGACGCCCCCAACGCTGCGACGAAACGTCTCTCCTCTGAACCGTTCGGCAGGGTTCTTGTGCATAAAATCTAATCGACATCCGACGGCTTTCCGCTATTGCAATCTGCATTTGCTTATTTGGTGCGCAGTCAGTGGTGTGATCATGGTCAATGTAGACGAGAAGCTTGAGCCGGTCCTTCAGGAGGTACTGCGGCGCAACGCAGGCGAACTGGAGTTCCATCAGGCCGTAAGGGAAGTCCTGGAGAGCCTTGGAAGGGTGATTGCAAAGCACCCGCGCTACCTGGAGAATGCGCTGATCGAGCGCATCTGCGAGCCGGAACGACAGATCATCTTCCGCGTGCCCTGGGTCGACGATGAGGGCCAAGTTCAGATCAATCGCGGCTTTCGGGTCCAGTTCAATTCGGCGCTGGGCCCTTACAAGGGCGGCATCCGCTTCCATCCATCCGTCAATGTCGGCATCATCAAGTTTCTCGGCTTCGAACAAACCTTCAAGAATGCTTTGACCGGCATGCCGATCGGTGGCGGCAAGGGGGGCTCCGACTTCAACCCCCGCGGTCGATCGGATGGCGAGATCATGCGCTTCTGCCAATCCTTCATGACCGAGCTTCACCGCCATATCGGTGAATATACGGACGTGCCGGCAGGCGATATCGGCGTCGGTGGACGCGAGATCGGCTACATGTTCGGGCAGTACAAGCGTCTGACGAACCGCTACGAAGCAGGCGTACTTACCGGCAAGGCCCTCTTCTACGGGGGCTCCCGCGCAAGGACGGAAGCGACCGGTTACGGCAACACCTACTTTGTCCAATCCATGCTTGCCACGAAGGGCCAGAGTTTCGATGGAAGGAACGTCGTCGTGTCCGGCTCCGGCAACGTCGCGGTCTATACCGTAGAGAAGGTACAGTCCTTCGGCGGCAAGGTCCTCGCGGTCTCCGACAGTTCCGGCTATATCGTGGACGAAAATGGTATCGACCTGAAGCTCCTGAAGGAAATCAAGGAAGTTCGCCGCGCCCGCATCTCCGACTATCTCCGCGCCAAGGGCGAAGGCAAGGGCGTCTACTTCGTCAAGGCCGACACCGGCTCCATCTGGGATGTACCCTGTGATGTTGCTATGCCGTCTGCGACGCAGAACGAACTGACCGGCGCCGACGCGAAGACGTTGGTGAAGAACGGCCTCGTCGCACTGGGCGAAGGCGCAAACATGCCTTGCACGCCGGAAGCGATCCGCATCTTCCAGGAAGCCGGCGTCCTTTTCGCTCCCGGCAAGGCTGCGAACGCGGGTGGCGTCGCCACCTCTGCCCTCGAGATGCAGCAGAACGCCTCGCGCGACAGCTGGACCTTCGAACAGACCGAGGCACGCCTCGCGGTGATCATGAAGAACATCCATGACACCTGCGCCGGCACTGCTGACGAATACGGCGCACCTGGCGACTATGTCCTCGGCGCCAACATCGCCGGTTTCGTCAAGGTTGCGCAGGCCATGGACGCGCTTGGCGTAATCTGAGCGGCCGTACACTTGCGCTAAAGCGGGCCGTCGGCTCGCCGGCCCTCAAGGTGCGGGATCGATCTTCTCGGCCTGCTTCAGAACATCCAGCACCTCCTGATCCGTCAACTGCGGAAAATGGCGGTAATGCATCCCGACAGCCCGAAAATCCGAAGGCGCCTCGAGGCAGACCACATCGTCTGCCTCGAGGCGCATCATCGGCAGCACATCAAGGGCACAAACGGGCACCGCGACCACTATCTTGTCCGGTTGCCGCGCACGAAGCCCCTTGATCGCGGCCCGCATCGTCGCACCCGTCGCCAGACCATCATCGACGATGACTACCGTCCTGCCGCGGACGTCGCGGCCACCCCGGCCGCCGAGATAGACGCCACGACGACGCTGAATCTCCGCAAGCTCGCGTTTCAGGCATGCTTGGAAGTCCCGCTCGGAGATCTGCTGATGCGAGATCACCTCGTCGTTGCGGATGACTGCCGGCGGGTCCCCATCCATCACGGCTCCCATGGCCACCTCCGGGTAGAACGGGAGCCCAATCTTGCGGACCAGCGCCAGCTCTAGCGGCGCCCCGAGAGACTTCGCCACTTCGAGCGCTACGGGAAGACCGCCCCGCGGTAGCGCAAACACAGTGGCAGGTCGGCCGGCATAGGATTGCAGGGCAACTGCAAGCTGGCGCCCGGCGCCGTTACGATCAGAGAACATTGTTTTGCCCCCTCAGCTCGGCATGGAGCTGGACCCACTGCCGCTTTCTAAACGTCACAGATATTGGCGCTCGACATCCTCGCAGGAATGGCCCAGCGCTGCCAGACCTTCGGCCAGATGATCCGACAGCAATGGGTCACCGAGCAGGTAGCTGGCGGTATGGCGATTGTGGGCTTCGGCAGCCTGGGCCCGGATGTCGGCCCAGGCGGCGTTAGCGTCGTCGCGCCCGAGCCAGCAAATCGCCACGAGGTCGATCTGCTCCTCGATCGACAGGTCATCGATCAGCGAGCGCAGTTCCTCTTCGACCGGATCATCCGCAGTGTCCTCGAGAACGGTGACTTCCCCGTCGTCAGTCGGATTGGAACCGGTATCCGGATCCGTATCCTCCTCCTTTACGTCGAACTCTCTGGCCTTGATGATCAGGAAGCAGACCTTCTCGAGCGCGATTTCCAACGGCACCGGATCAGGATCGTTGCGGTATTTCATCACTCATCTCCATCCTGGAACAAGCTGTATCTGTCTAGTCGCGGAGTATTTGCCGCTTCGAACAGGGAGAGGTTATGACGGAGAGGCTACCTTGACTGCAGTCAAGGAGGGCAAGGTCCAGGACCCGTCTGCACGCACGCACTGCAAGCGCCGAGCGAAGTCACTCTCCTGCCCGAGTGCCTACAGGACTGGAGCCCCTGGCGAAGCCGAGCCAGGCCGTACAGCGGCGTACAGCCTCGCCCTGCCACGAAACGTCACGACATTGATGCAACCGGCGGCGGGATCCTGCCATCTCAAGGAAATCACGAAGTTGGATCCAACGCCATCGGGTTAAGGATGAGCCTTCCCTAGAAGCTTTTCCTCGTTGCGCTACATCCTGCCTCATGTGCATTCAGGCGAAGGCGAAAGAACAAACCCGGGCAAGCCCGCATCCCTCTGCAACTCCGGCAGTGATCACGGCTGGGCAGGCTCGATCCTGTCCGCGCTCCTCGCGGTGCGAAGCATGATCGCTGCGCTGAAGTTCCTGCACATAGCGGCGATTGCGATATGGGCAGGTGGCCTCCTCAGCCTCCCGGCCCTCTATGTACAGCGGGCACATGTGAGGGATGATCGAGCACTCTATCAGTTGCAGATGATCGTACGCTTCAGCTACGTCGCGGTCATTTCGCCAGCCGCGTTCCTTGCCGTCGGAAGCGGCATCGCGCTCATCTTCGGCCAGCAGACATTCGCGGGGTGGTTTTCGGTCAAGCTCTTCTTCGTCGCCCTGCTGGTCATGCTTCACGTACTGACGGGGCTCGTCATCATCCGTCTTTTCCGGGACGGGGAGGTTTACCCGGTCTGGAGGTTTTTGCTTGCCACGGCAGTCACAGGTGCGGTCGTCGTGATCATCCTCTTCGTGGTGCTTGCCAAGCCCGCCCTCACGGTAGAGCTGAACAGGGACATCCTGGAGCCCGGCGGGCTGCAGCGCCTCATCAGGACGCTCAGTCCTTGGACGTTACCATGAGCCCGATGCCATGATCAAAGATCAGTTTGCCACCATGCCAGCCGGCCATGCCGGTCATGACCGCCGCCAAGATGGAGACGAGGAGCCCATGCGGCAGGATTTCTGCGGCATTGGTCACGCGCAGGCCCCAGTTGAGTCCAGCCAGAGCGATCAACATCATCGCTGCAATCGCGTGCGCCCAGCTCGCGACGCGTTCGCGAATTCCGGCGACCGACAGCAGTTCCACAGTTCCGACCGCACCCGCGGCCATACCGGAAAAGAAAGCACCACCTGCCGACCAGAGGCCGGCCCGAAGCCAGAAAGGATCGCCGGACCACCAGTACAGGAGGTCGATTGCAAGGGTTATGAACACCAGCGCGATGGGAAAATGGACGCTCATCGCGTGGAGCGGGTGGCCCGCGACCGCGACGGCGGAGCTGACGTCCTTCTCCTCCAGCTTGGAAATCACCGGGTTGGCAGTGTTTGCGGTTTCGTCCATCCGGGTTCTCCTTTTGCGGCTATAATCCGACGATCCCGCCCATGGTTCCAGTACCTGTTGGGGCTTGCCGCCTTTGTCGCTCTGTCGGGATGCACCGGGGATCTCTCCGCCCTGGATCCCGCTGGGCCTTCCGCTGCATCCATCGCCCGGCTCTGGTGGGTGATGCTCATTGCCTCGATCCTCCTTTTCATTCTAGTGGTCGGGCTCTTCCTGGCGACGGTCTTCGTTCCGAAATTCGGAAGGCGCTTTTCTCCCCGCTTCTGGATTGTTGGCGGTGGACTGGTCCTGCCGCTACCCATCCTGTTTGCGCTGACTTTCTACGCCTTCTGGCAAGGTGAATACCTCCTGCGGGGCGGCACCGATCATACAGGCGACACGATCAGGATAGAAGCGAAGGCCACCCGCTGGGCATGGAACTTCCGTTATCCGGAACACTTCGAGGCAGCGGTCACGGAAGGCGTTCTCCATATTCCGGCAGGGGTGACGGTCGAACTCGCCGTCACCAGCGACGATGTGATCCACAGTCTGTGGATCCCGCGCCTGGGAGGCAAGATCGATGCGGTCCCTGGTCACACGACATATCTTCGTCTCAAGGCGGATCGTCCGGGCCGCTTTGGCGGTCAGTGTGCCGAATACTGCGGCGCGGGTCACGCTGGCATGCGCTTCCTCGTTCAGGCGCATGCGGAAACGGACTATGCGGCCGCCTTGGCGCAGGAGGAGATCCGATGAGGGAGAATACGGGATTGCAGCCTTCCCCCATCGCCCGCCACAAGGCCTTCGAAAAGGTATGGGGAACGCCGCCTGGATGGGCGCGACTGGCTGCCGTGAACCACAACATCGTGGGCAAGCGCTTCATGCTGACAGCGCTCGTATTCTTCACGATCGGCGGCCTCCTGGCCATGCTGATCCGGACGCAGCTCGCCTCGTCGGAAAGCGCCTTCATGGACGCCGAGCAGTATGCGCAGGTCTTCACCATGCACGGCACGGTGATGATGTTCCTCTTCGCCATCCCCTTTTTCGAGGGCGGCGCGATGTACCTCCTCCCCAAGCTCCTCGGAACGCGCGACCTCGCCTTTCCGCGCATGTCTGCCTACGGGTACTGGTGCTACCTGTTCGGAGGAACAATACTGATCGCGGCGCTCATCGGAGGAGTTGCCCCCGATAGCGGTTGGTTCATGTATACGCCGCTGTCCTCCAACATCTTTTCCCCCGGCATCAATTCAGACGTCTGGTTGCTCGGCATCACCTTTGTCGAAATCTCCGCGCTCTCCGCGGCAATCGAGATCATCGTTTCGATCCTCAAGTTGCGCGCGGCGGGAATGTCGCTCGACAAGATGCCGATCCTCGCCTGGTACATGCTCGTCGTCGCGACCATGATGCTTGTCGGATTCCCGCCGCTCATCCTGGGATCCGTGCTGCTCGAGGTCGAGCGCGCATTCGGGCTGCCTTTCTTCGACCCGACCCGCGGCGGAGACCCGCTCCTCTGGCAACACCTGTTCTGGCTGTTCGGGCATCCAGAGGTCTACATCATCTTCCTGCCGGCTGCGGGAGCGATCTCAACCATCCTGCCTGTGTTTGCCGGCACGCCGCTCGCCGGCTACCGAATCATTATCGCGGCACTGGTGTCCATGGCCTTCCTCTCCTTCGGGCTCTGGGTACATCACATGTACACGGTTGGGATTCCCCATGTGGCACTGTCGTTCTTCTCGGCAGCCAGCGCCATGGTGGCGGTGCCGACGGCGATCCAGATTTTCGCCTGGCTCGCGACGATCAGCCATGGCCACCCCCGCTTTTCCGTCCCGATGCTGCACATCTTCGGCTTCTTCTTCGTGTTCGTGATCGGCGGCCTGACGGGCGTGATGCTGGCGATGGTGCCCTTCGACTGGCAGGCACATGACACGCATTTCGTCGTCGCTCACCTCCACTATGTTCTGGTCGGAGGCTTCGTCTTCCCGATGCTTGCTGCCGCCTACTACTGGCTTCCGCACATCACTGGGCGGCAGCCGGTCCAGCACCTCTCCAAGGCCGCCTTCTGGATGGTCTTCATCGGGTTCAACGTGACTTTCTTCATGATGCACCTGACGGGTCTGCGCGGCATGCCTCGACGGGTCTTCGAGTATCCTGCGGAATCGGGATGGGAGACGCTGAACTTCATTTCCTCCATGGGCAGCTTCGTCATGACCATGGGTTTCGCGCTGATCGCTCTGGATTTCATCCTGCTGTTCCGGTTCGGCAGGCGCTACCACCGCAATCCATGGAAGGCCGGCACCCTCGAATGGGCGATGCCGACGCCGCCTCCATCCTACAACTTCGCGTCCCTCCCTTCGGTCGAGCACCGCGCCGACCTGCTCGATCCCGATCGTCTGGGACCGGCACTGGCCGCCGGCGAAGGGTATCTCGGCATGCCGCGCAACGGACGCATGGAACTCCTTGCCGTCGATATTGCCAGCGGGCGTCCCGACCATGTCGTCCGGTTGCCTCGTCAGACCTTTCTTCCTTTCGCGACAGCTGTTGCCACGGGCAGCTTTTTCCTGGCGCTCCTGTTCAAGGTCTACTGGATGGCACCCTTGGCTCTCGCGCTCGTCACCGCCTTGTTCCTCCTCTGGACGGGTGACACCGCCGAGAAGGAGGACCTTGAAGACTTGGATATCGGGCACGGTCTAGCGCTTCCACCGCATATGCAGGCTCCCTACCCGCCTGCCTGGTGGGCCATGCTGCTTGCCCTGGTCGCCGATGCCACGGCATTTATCTCGCTTCTGTTCGGTGCGCTGTTCCTCTGGATATCCGCCCCCAATTGGCCGCCGGCGGAAGTCTCGGCCGTTGATCCCCTTCCGGCTCTTGTCGCAGCCACGGCCCTGGTGATCTCAGCATGGACGGGTCACAGAGCCGTTCAAGTCGCACCGGACGCGGCGCGCCTGCTTCTGCTCAACATGGTCTGCCAGCTTGTTGCCGTTGCGATATTCGGCTGGCTCCTGCTGCTGGTCTGGCCGCAGGCTCAAGCTCACGGCGCCGGAGCGAGTATCTTCGTTGTTATCGCTTTTGCGACCCTGCACAACAGTATCGGGGTGGTGCTGGCCTCCTTCGGCCTTTTCCGTATCAGCAAGGGCTATGTTTCCCGGAAGAGGCTTCTGGATTTGCGCATCGGTCAACTCTGGCACGGCTACAGCGCGGCCGTGGGGCTGACTGCACTAGCCTTCCCGATCCTGCTCGTGGCGCTTGTGGGAGAGACATCCCGATGAAGGTGCCTCCCCTCCTCTCCATCATGGCGGGTTTCGCTCTGTGGAGCGTCCTCTTCCTGCTGCTCTATGGGGTTCAGGCGGCCGGTTGCCATCTCGCGGGCGGAGAGGCTGCGGCCATGGCAGGTCCCTACCCGGCCCTGCGATGGACCTTGGTGGTACTGGCGGCCCTTGGCACCAGCGCTGTCATGCTTCTTTCCTGGAAGAAGCGGACGACGCGACCAGACCCATCAAAGGTGGACGATCTGACGGACTTCACCCGGGAAGTCTCGCGCTACGTCTGGTTGGGTGCGGCCGTCGCAACGCCTTTCACGTTCATCGGCGTCATTTCCCTGACCCTCTGCGGGACGTGATCCCAGACCTTCTTTTCCGGTCGATTAAGGTTCCGGCGCTACTTTGGTAGCAGTTGCAATCTTCCGCGACGCTGACTGGTATGGCGATATGGCTACCGCCGGCGGATCGACGGAGGAGGCCTCATGCAAAAATGGACGGTACCGGCGGGGAATGATCACCGCTGGCGCTTGGCAACACCGCGAAGGTCGCAGGACGCATGGCTCACCCGACGACGACATTTGGACCACAAGAACCCTCGTTCTCAGAGCTGTTCACGCCTAAGCTCGTCACGGTCCTGCGGGAAGGCTATCGCCTGGAGCATCTTCGTGCGGACGCCATCGCCGGCTTAACGGTTGCCATCGTGGCCCTGCCGCTTTCCATGGCGATCGCCATCGCCTCCGGCGCATCACCGGCCCAAGGCCTCTACACGGCCATCATCGGCGGCTTCCTCGTATCCGCGCTCGGCGGCAGCCGCTTCCAGATCGGGGGACCCGCGGGAGCCTTCATCGTTCTGGTCGCGGCGACGGTGCAGGCGCACGGGATGGACGGGCTGATCCTTGCGACCTTCATCTCGGGCCTCATTCTGGCCGCGATCGGCTTCCTGCGCCTAGGCACCTACATCAAGTTCATTCCCTACCCCGTCACCGTAGGCTTCACCGCCGGAATCGCGGTTATCATCTTCGCCAGCCAGATCAAGGAATTGCTCGGGCTTACTCTCGCCTCCGCCGAACCGGGCGCTCTCCTGGAGAAGCTACCCGTCCTGTGGAATAACCTGCCGACAGCAAACCCCGCCACGATCGCCCTTTCTGCATCGACCGTCGTCATCATCGTTGCGCTGAAGAGGCTGCGGCCGCGCTGGCCAGGCCTCCTGATTGCGGTTGCCGCAACTGCAGCGGCGGCAGCACTGCTCGCCCTCCCGGTCAGCACCATCGGCAGCGCGTTTGGGGGAATACCCGGCTCGCTCCCCACGCCTCACCTGCCGCAGATCACCATCGAGAAGATGATGGCCGTCATGCCTTCGGCCTTTGCTTTCGCACTTCTGGGTTCGATAGAATCACTGCTGTCGGCGGTGGTGGCAGATGGCATGACGGGGCGCCGACACCGCTCGAACTGCGAACTGGTGGGGCAGGGCGTCGCGAACATGGGCTCCGCCCTTTTCGGCGGCTTCTGCGTGACGGGCACGATTGCCCGGACGGCCACCAATGTCCGTTCCGGTGCCCATGGCCCGGTTGCAGGGATGCTGCACGCGCTCTTCCTGCTGATGTTCATATTGTTTGCAGCACCACTGGCCAGTTTCATTCCGCTGGCAAGCCTCGCGGGTGTGCTGGCCGTCGTGGCTTGGAACATGTTCGAGAAGCAGGCATTCTGGACCCTCTTGAAGGCTAGCCGGGGTGACGCGGCCGTGCTGCTCGTCACCTTCCTTCTCACCATCTTCAGGGACCTGACAGAGGCGATCATCGCCGGGTTCGCACTGGGTTCCGTGCTCTTTATCCACCGCATGTCGCAGACCACCGCGGTGCATGCCCATGCTCCATTCGTCGCCGAAGACGAGGCGGATGCGACGACGGGAGGTCGAACTACCTATGACGAGGCGGCCGCGAGTGATCCTGATATCATGATCTATCGCATCTCCGGGGCCTTCTTCTTCGGCGCGGCCGCCTCGATCGGCGCCGTGCTCGACCGCATCTCCGATCGGCACCGGGCGCTGATCGTTGACCTGGAAGCGGTTCCGTTCATCGATTCGACGGCCGCAAACACGATAGAAAACCTTGCCCACAAGGCCGGCCGCCGAGGACTGACCATCTTGCTGACGGGTACGACTGAGGCGCTCAGGGCCGAACTCTTCGCCCAGGGGATACGGCCGCCCATGGTCCAATTCGAGACCACGATAGAGACAGCCCTTGCACGCTTGAACCTGCCGGGCGGCGCCGACAGGCTCCACTCCGCTCCTGCGGTGGTATCACCCCACTGATCGCTGCGCCGACCCGTCCTATTTCATGCTTGCGAGCCCGACATGTGCCTGGTCCATCGCCTTTCGCAGTTCGTCGAGTGCGGATGCACTCGGCAGGACCTCGCCTTCGAGCTCGTCGGGCATCTGCCAACCCGGCTCCACACCCTGCATGTTGGGAAGCTCATGGGCGATGCCCTTGTGGCAATCGATACAGGTCGCGCGGCCTGAAAACAGGTAGCGTTGATGGATATTAGCCGCACGCTCCGTCTGCTTCGACAGATCCATGGCCACGGAGGAATGGCAGTTGCGGCATTCCAGGCTGTCGTTTGCCTTGAGACGAGCCCATTCATGCTGGGCAAGCCGTAGCCGTTCGTCGAGGAACTTCTGGCGCGTGTTGATGGTCCCGAAGATCTTGCCCCACACCTCCTTGGAGGCCTGCATCTTACGCGCGATCTTGTCCGTCCACTCGTGCGGCACATGGCAGTCAGGGCACGATGCCCGAACGCCGGAGCGGTTGGAGAAGTGCACGGTGCGGGTCAACTCCTCGTAGACATTGGTCTCCATCTCGTGGCAGCTGACGCAAAAGGCTTCGGTATTGGTCAGCTCGAGCGCCGTATTGAAGGCACCCCAGAAGATGACGCCACCCACAAAGCCGCCGAGTGTTAGGAAGGCTAGGCTGAGCGTTGCGGCGGGCGTGCTGAGAACCTTCCAGACCCAGGCCCAGAGACGTTTTACTCTGTCCATTCTCTAGTGCTCCCCGAGATGCTTCACACCCATTTCGCTCATATCGCGAAAGGTGTTCTCGACGAGCGGATTGACCTCCGCCTGCGGCACGTGGCACGCCGTGCAGAAGTACCGGCGCGGCGACACATCCGCCAACATCTGGCCGTCCCGCGTCATGTAATGGGTGACACTGATCATCGGCGCACCCGAGCTTTCGGTGAATTCCCGTTTGTGGCACGAAAGGCAGCGGTTGGTGTTCACGGACAACTGGTAGCCCTCGATCGAATGCGGAATCACCGGCGGCTGGTCCGGATAGGCTCGCATCTTGCGGACATCATCGACTGTCCACTTCGGCAGTGGCCTGGCGGGCACATTCTCCATCTTCTCCGACGGCCCGGACAATTGCGGCACCGTCTGTGCCACAACCATCGTCGCCATGAACAGGGCGGCGAAGGCTGCCGCAATTCCAATCGGGCCGCGGCTCACGCGACGGGTACGATCTTGACTGCGCATTTCTTGAAATCCGTCTGTTTGGAGATGGGATCGGTGGCGTCGAGCGTGACCTTGTTGATCAACTGGCTTGCATCGAACCACGGCACGAAGATCAGCCCCGGCGGCATGCGATTTCGGCCGCGGGTTTCCACGCGTGAGCGCATCTCGCCACGGCGCGATATGATCCGGACTTCTGCTCCCTGGTTGATACCGCGCTTGCGCGCATCGTCGGCGTTCATGAAGCATCGGGCCCCCGGGAACGCCTTGTAGAGCTCCGGCACCCGCATGGTCATGGAGCCCGAATGCCAATGCTCCAGCACCCGCCCCGTCACCAGCCAGACGTCGTACTCCTCGTCAGGAGACTCGGCCGGCGGCTCATAGGGGACTGCGAGGATGACAGCACGGCCGTCCTTGCGCCCGTAGAACTTCACACCCTCTCCGGGCTTCACATAAGGATCATAGCCCTCGCGATAGCGCCACTTGGTTTCCTTCCCGTCCACCACGGGCCAGCGCAGGCCGCGGACTTCGTGGTAGGTATCGTAAGGGGCAAGGTCGTGCCCGTGACCGCGCCCGAACTCGGCATATTCCTCGAAGAGGCCCTTCTGGATGTAGAAGTCGAAGGCCTCCGCCTCGCGGTTGGCATAGTCCTTGTTCACCTCCGCCAGCGGAAACTGGTCGACCTTGCCGTTCTTGAACAGCACGTCGAACAGGCTCTTGCCGCGATAGTCCGGGTGGGCATCAAGGATCTCCGCCGGCCACACCTCGTCCGTGGTGAAGCGCTTGGAGAATTCCACAATCTGCCAGAGGTCGGAGCGGGCTTCCCCCGGAGCGTTCACCAGCTGGTGCCAGACATGGGTACGGCGCTCGGCGTTACCGTAAGCCCCTTCCTTCTCCACCCACATGGCGGCCGGCAGGATGAGGTCCGCAGACATCGCAGTGATCGTCGGATAGGCGTCGGAGACGACGATGAAGTTGTCCGGGTTGCGATATCCCTGGTAGGTTTCGTTAGCGGTATTGGGCGCCGCCTGGACGTTGTTGTTGACCTGAACCCAATAGAAATTGAGCTTGCCGTCCTTGAGCATCCGGTCCTGCTGGACCGCATGATAGCCCGGCTTGTCCGGCAGAAGCCCTTCAGGAAGCCGCCAGATTTCTTCCGCATGGTGCCGATGCTCGGGATTCGTGACCACCATGTCGGCGGGCAGGCGGTGGGCGAATGTACCCACCTCGCGCGCGGTGCCGCAGGCGGAGGGCTGGCCGGTGAGCGAGAAGGGTCCGTTGCCCGGCTCGGAGATCTTTCCCGTCAGCAGGTGCAGGTTATAGATCATGTGATTGGCCCAGACACCGCGGGTGTGCTGGTTGAAGCCCATGGTCCAGAGCGACATGACCTTGCGGTCCGGATCAGCGTAAAGCTCGGCCAGTTCCTCCAGGAATCCTGGATCGGCACCGGTGAGTTCCGCCGTCTTTTCCAGGGTGTAGTCGGATACGAACGACTTGAATGCCTCGTAGTCGATCGGTTCCATCTTTGTCGGATCGCCGGCGTTTGTCGCCTTCAGTTCCAGCGGATCCTCTGGGCGAAGCCCGTAGCCGATGTTGTCGACGCCCTTCATGAAGGTCGTGTGGTTCTTGACGAACTCCTCGTTCACGCGCCCGGTCGTGATGATGTGGTTGGCGATGTAATTCATGATCGCCAGGTCGGTACTCGGCGTGAAGATGATCGGTATGTCCGCCAGATCCATGCTGCGATGAGTGAAGGTGGACAGCACGGCTACCTTCACGTGTTCGTGCCCGAGCCGGCGGTCCGCAAGCCGGGTCCAGAGGATCGGATGCATCTCCGCCATGTTCGAACCCCAGAGCACGAACGCATCGGCATGCTCGAAATCGTCATAGCAGCCCATCGGTTCGTCCATGCCGAAGGTGCGCATGAAGGCGTAAGCGGCCGATGCCATACAGTGGCGTGCGTTGGGATCGAGGTTGTTGGAACGGAAGCCGGCGCGCATCAGCTTCGTCGCCGCATAGCCTTCGAAGATCGTCCATTGGCCGGAGCCGAACATGCCGACGGCCGTCGGTCCCTTCTCCCGCAGGACGCGCTTGGCCTGGTCAGCCATGACGTCGAAGGCTTCTTCCCAACTGACCGGCTCGAACTCCCCGTCCTTCGCGTAAACGCCGTCGCGCTTGCGCAGAAGCGGCTGCGTCAGGCGATCCTCGCCATACATGATCTTCGACAGGAAATAGCCCTTAATGCAGTTGAGGCCTCGATTAACCTCCGCCTGCATGTCGCCATGAGTGGCGACAACCTGGCCTTCCTTGACGCCGACCATAACGCCGCAGCCGGTGCCGCAGAAGCGACAGGGCGCTTTCGACCACTTGATCTCCAGCGACTCCACCCCGCCGGGAACCGGCTGTGCGCCCGCCGGTAGCGCAATCCCCGCTGTCGCCGCGGCAATTCCGGCCGCATGCGCCTTTAACAGGTTACGCCGCGTCAGTTCTGCGTTCATCGCCGAAAGCCTCCTCGTCTTCTGCGTGTTCAAAAACCATATTGGCCGCGAAGACCCCGGGCAGCCCCGAGATCTCGGAAAGCACGGCACCCAGCTGGCCGCTGGTCCTGCCCTCGATGACGACGACGATCTTGCCGTCCTGGACTGCGAAGATTTCGACACCTTCCATGACTGCAAGTGCTGCGGCGACGCTGTCGGCCGCATCCGGTCTTGTCACCACGACTGCGCTGGAAACGTGGTAGCGCTGGGGCGTCTCAGGCATCTGCGAACTCCCTTGCAGTCTTGGCGGCGACCGCAGCGACCGGGCACACGCCGATGCAGGCACCGCAGCCGCTGCAGGCATCTTCGTTGATCTCGGGCAGGAAGGGTCCCCCGAGGCGTGGCCGAAAGCGTATAGCGTCGGTTGGGCAGTGATCGCGGCAGGCCTGGCAGTCAACGCCGTTCATGGCGAGGCAGCCGCCCTCGATCTCAACGACATGCGATAGAAGGACAGGTCCGGCAAAGAGATTTTCGGACTGAGGACAATGGCTTCGGCACTCACCGCAGAACGTGCACTCGCCCCGGGTGAAGTCGAGGGCAGGGAGGCCGTGATCCATCACGATGATGCCGGAAGGACATCGTTCAAGGCAAAGACTGCAGGAAGAGCAGACTTCAGGTCGGCCACCAAGGAAACCGGGAGGAACCACCTTGCCCTTGGTGGGGCCGCGCCCGCGCAGAAAGTCACGTCTTGAAAGAGGCGCGCCCATGGCCGCCTCAATGGCCCGGAGGCCCAGGTGGCCCCGCAATGATCTGATACATCCAAACCAGGAAACCGTAACCACCGACCACGCCAACGGCAACGACCGGCCAGATCCCGAATGCGAGAACGAGAAAGGTCGCGATCTCAGATCGGCGTCGTGACTTTGGCTCCTTCGCCGACGGATCGTTGACCGGGTAGTCAGCCATCCGGATCTCCTCATTCCCATTCGGCTCATATCAAGAATGGACCGTGAGACGCTAAAGTCAACACCCTCAGTTTTCGCTGGGGCCGCGCCGAGGCCGGATTCGTGACTATCAGCGGGTATGTCCGGCCCGCTGAATTTGTTTGCGGAAGCGCAAGCTGGTGAAACATGTGCCGGACTAGAATTCTTTGTTTGATGGGGAAGAAGATTGCGAGAAGCATGACGAGAAACGCGAAACTGCGAGCGGCAGATGTTGCCGCGCTGGAGCGCAATCACCATACGCTTCTTTCGCTCTGCCTTCTGCTCGAGGAGATCGCTACCTCTGGTCCGTCAGAGATTGCCCCGGAGAACTGGCGAACTGCTGCCGATGCCATGCAGCCGCTTCTGGAGGACACGCATGAGTTGGAAGAGCGCAGCCTGTTTGCGAGCTTCGACAGGACGGTCGCATCGCCGCTTTCCCCGGGCGCTGTCCAACGGTTGAGGGCCGAACATCGCGGCGACGCTCATGCCTGCAAGCGCGTCTTGCAGGCCTTGACCCGGCTGGAGGCCGGGAACGAACCTCTAGTCGAGCAGGCTGACCGACAGCTCGTGACCGGCTTTGCCGAGGCTCTTCGTCGCCACATCCTGTGCGAACAGTTCATGCTCGAGACGCTGATCGCTGCCAAGGACGACCGGAGCCTGATCACCACGTGACCTGGGCTCTTCTTCGGAAAGCCTGGCGCCAATCCTGTTGCTCATCGAGGATGGGATGTCACTTCGGTGCGTCGCTAACGCCGCCCTTTCTGTACAGACTGACGTCGATCAATCCGTACCCCACGCGCAGGCGGCGCTGAATCAGGTGCACTTCGAATCCGGCCTTCTGGCAGCCTTTCAGCGAGGCAACATTGTCCGTTCCGACGAAGGTGAGGACATAGCGCGCACCGAACGCGGCCGCGCGCTCCGCGATCAGCGCCATAGCAGCGGACATGATACCCAACCCCCGATGACTAGGGGGTGTATAGGCATTCTCGAGTAGCGCAGTGTCCTCATCAAGCCGCGGGAAGCCTCCCAGCCGTCGGATCAGATCGTTCTGCGACGCGCCGAGAAGCCACTGCACATAGCACGGCCGACCGTCGCGACCGTCAATCGCCACATAGCCACCGCTTCCCACTGTGTCGGCGAAACTCCGTCGCCATGCGATCTCCTGCTGTTCATCGAAGGATCTTGAAAGATCATCCTGCGGCATCAGCAGATCGAGGTCATCCGCGCACAAGGGCCGGACCGTTATGGGGATCTTGGCGGGTCGCGGAGCAAACTGCAATTCGAGATCGCGCCGCAGGGCGTAGCGGGACTGCGAGGAAATAAGCCCCATGGCGAGCCTGCTCGCAAGCCTTCGCCGATGCTTTCTCAGCCATTCCTGCGTCTTCGGCAAGTGCGGGCTGCTTGGCTGGTTGTGCCAACTTGCATTTTGCTTCTGCCCCATTTCGAGACCCGGTTGCTCGCTCTGTAACACTTTATCGCCCATGCTGCGCTCCATCAGTTCGTTGATGGGTGTAGCTGCATGATCCGTGCCATCTTGCAGTATTCTTCCGGAGATCAGGTTCTGAAGGGTAACGGATGGTGGCAGCTTTTCGCGCCATCGGCGACCCGGCGGTTCAGGGCAATCCGGGATAGAATATCTTAAAGTTTATCGGAGAGATTGCAGCTGAACTGGCGGACACAGCTTATGCAATCAGAGCCCCCTCATCGCGCTCCTAAAGCCACCCGTAAGAGGTGGGGGTTGACCTATTACGTCCCGGCCTTACTCGCGATCACGACCGTTCTGACCATCTTCGTCCTCTCCGATTCTGATCGGCTTTCGCAGCATCGGGAAACCCAGCGCGCCAAGGCTTCTGAACAACTGGCCGATGTCATCTCACGCCTCGAAACGAACGTGCACGGGAACGTGAACCTCGTGCACGGTCTTGTCGCAGCTGTTGCGGCCGATCCGCATATGAGCCAGCCCCGCTTTGCAGCGGTCGCGGAAAGGATCTTCGCGGTCCCCTCCCAACTCCGCAATGTTGCCGGCGCACCGGACTTTGTCGTGCGGTTGATCTACCCCCAGGAGCCCAACAAGGCCAGCCTGGGCCTCGACTACATGGCAACGCCCTCACAGCGGGAGACGGCCGTTCAGGCTGTCGCCCGTCGCCTGGTAATGATCACGGGCCCGGTTGATCTCGTCCAGGGCGGACAGGGACTGATCGCCAGGTACCCTGTCTTCTCGCTCAGTTCCAATCGCTTCTGGGGTCTGGTATCCGCAGTCATCGATCTCAACCGGCTCTACTGGGACAGCAACGTCAACTCGCCGTCCCAGACACTCGATATTGCTATCTCGCGGCGCCCGACGCCGCACGAGGGTGATGTCTTCTTCGGTCGACCGGAGCTGTTCTCTGAAGATCCGGTGACGGCAGCGATCGATCTGGGCTACGATAGCTGGTATCTCGCGGCAGTTCCCAAAGGCGGGTGGAGCAGCGAGCCTTCGGACATGTCCCGGTTCCGCTTCCTGGCGGCGCTCGTGGCGTTCTTCATCGTCGCGCCTCTCGTGTGGGCGGGGCTTTTGATGCAGCAACGACATCGAAGCCATCTCCTGCTGCGGGAACGCGAAGAGCGGCTGGAGGTATTGTCTCGCCGCCTGCAACTGGCGCTTGAGGCCTCCAAGATCGGGGTTTGGGAATACCACCCCGAGACAGACAATCTCCTGTGGGATTCGCACATGTGCGACCTCTATGGTCAACCCCATGACCAGAACCAGGGATCGTTCCAGGACTGGGCAGCAAGGCTCCACCCCGACGACCTGATCGACGCCCAGGCCACATTCAAGCGATCGATCGACCAACGTCTCCCCTACTTGAAGGACTTCCGGATAGTCCTGCCCTCCGGAGAGATCCGCCACATCCGCGCCCATGGCGCAGTGGAGGAAGCTCCTGACGGGACGGTGCGGGTCGTCGGTGCCAACTGGGATGTCTCCGAGGACATCGCCATGCAGGTCGAGTTGCGGACAGCAAGAGCGAAGGCGGAGGAGCAGAACCGGGAATTGCGGACAACGCGCCGTATTCTCGAGCACCAATCCCTGCACGATGCCCTCACCGGACTGCCGAACCGGCGGTTTCTCGACCAGTTCATGGTTACGGCAGACACGTCCGATCTTTCCCAAAAGCTCGCCTTCATTCACATCGATCTGGACCACTTCAAGCATGTGAACGACACGCTTGGGCACGGCACGGGCGACGAGGTGCTCAAGGCCGCAACGACGCGCCTTCGGGAAATTGTCGGACCGGAGGAAGTCGTGTCCCGGATCGGCGGCGACGAGTTCGTGATCGTCACCTGCGGACCCGATCCGGCGGACCGGGCGCAGGAAGTGGCTTTGGAGATCGTCGCCATGCTGGCGCGTCCCATCGAGATCGAAGGCCAGGAGTGCCGTATCGGTTGCAGCGCTGGCATTGCCTGCCAGACCATGGCGGGGGAGACGCCGCAGCAACTGCTGATGAACGCCGATATCGCCCTCTACGAGGCAAAGAAGAAAGGGCGTAACCGCGTCGAGATCTTTTCTGATGATCTTCGAGCAGTCACGATCCAGACGAAACAGACGGCGGACGAGTTGCTGAGAGCGCTGGAGTGCGACGCGTTTGTCCCCTTCTTCCAGCCGCAGTTCGACGCCCAGACCCTCGCTATCAGCGGCGTCGAGGCGCTGGCGCGATGGGAGCACGCGGAACGAGGCATCCTGACGCCCGACAAGTTCCTGGAGGTTGCGGAAGGCCTCGGTCGGGTTGCCGAGATTGACGCGCTGATCCTTGAGAAGTCCCTGTTCCAGATGACGCGCTGGGGCGCCCACGGCATCGAGATACCAAAGCTCTCGGTCAATATTTCAGCGCAGCGTCTCAAGGACCCGAAACTGCTTGGGATGCTGGAGGCCCTTCCGACCGACGGCTATACCGTTGCCTTCGAGCTCCTGGAATCCATCTCGTTCGAGGATCAGGAAGAAGACTTGAAAGCGGCCATACGCCTCCTCAAGGAGCGCGGCGTACAGGTGGAGATCGATGATTTCGGTTCGGGCCATGCATCCATAGTCAGCCTGCTAGAACTTGCACCGCACCGCTTGAAGATCGACCGGAAGCTGGTGGCGCCCATCGACGTCTCGGAATCGCAGAGGCGCCTGGTCGCGTCGATCATCGAGATCGGGCGCTCTCTCGGGATCGGCATCGTGGCGGAAGGCGTGGAGACGATGACCCATGCGGAGATCCTGAGGGAGATGGGTTGCCAGACCTTGCAGGGCTACGCCTTCGCCCGTCCGATGTCGTCAGCGGACCTCATGGCATTTGCCGAGGACTGGCAGTCACGTTATCCCGCAACGAAGACACGGGCCAGCTTGCGGCGCGCATGAGGAGGCTCCGGAGACCCCGGAGCAAGCGCGTCAGGAGTCCGTAACTAGCGGCAGAAGCGCTGAGAGCGGTTAGTCAGCCGATCGATTCGTTGGCAAAGCCCGCCTGCAGTTCCAGTTGAACCGCATTCATGAACATTTGAGCCTGATGCGAGATTTCCGCCTCGCACGCCCCAACCTCCCGGAGCGCTGACACCAGCAGAGCCATCTCATTGCGCCAGAACTGGTTGGCCTTCTCACCATGCAGGTCGCGAAGGGTCGCTGCACATCGACGGATGTCTGCAGCGCGGCGATGGGACGGGAATTGGAGAAGGGTCATATCTACTCGTGGCACTGGAACGATTCGGAACTCAGGTGCCAGCTTGGCGTCACTTCCTTCACAAAAGCTGAATCGCAACCTGACCCAGGCATCAGACTGTTCGGGAGTAGCACCCTCCGCCTCTTCGCTCTTTCACGCATGCAGCGCCAATCATCGCTAACGCTAAATTAATTGCGAATTGAGAATTGTGGAGCGACCCGCCTCGTAGCGCCCATAACAAACATCTCACCGAGGGCACCATGCCAGACCACCGCACAACTGATCTTCAAGACCGACTGCAGTTTGTAGGGCTCGATGCCGCGCAATTGCGTAGCCTTTCCGGGATCCAGCCTCTCATCAGCCGTGTTCTTGGCCCGGCCCTCGACACCTTCTATGGCAAGATCACCCGCCACCCGCACACGGCGAAGTTCTTCAAGGACAAGTCCCACGTTGCGCATGCCAAGTCCCGCCAGGAAAAGCACTGGACCCTAATTGCTTCGGGAAGCTACCGTGACGACTATGTCGACGGTGTGACGACCGTTGGCAAAACCCATGCGCGCATCGGTCTTGAGCCGCGCTGGTATATTGGTGGCTACGCTCTGATCCTCGAGCAGATCATCAAGGCGGTCGTTCAAGAGGAACTCAAGGGCTTCCTGCACGGTCGCAAGGCCGAGAAGCTGAGCAACGACCTTGCCGCCGTCACCAAGGCGGCTCTGGTCGACATGGACTATGCAATCACGGTCTATCTTGATGCTTTGACTGAGGAACGTACTCGGCTCGAGGCCCAGCGCCAGGCGGAAAAAGCAGAACAGGACGCTGCCCTGTCTGCACTCGCCACTGTTCTTTCCCGGCTGGCGCAAGGTGATCTCACCTGCCAGGTAAGCGAGCAGCTTGCTTCCCACTTCGACGTATTGAAGGCGAACTTCAACGATTCCGTGGCAGCGCTTGAAACGGCAATGCAGGAAATCAACCAGGCCGTCTTCGAGGTGCGCGCTGAGGTGGATGGCATCGCGTCGGCTGCCGACAACATGGCCAAGCGTACGGAGCATCAGGCGTCTGCGCTCGAAGAAAGCGCTGCCGCCCTGGAACAGATCACGACGATCTCCGGCCAGTCTGCAAAGCGCGTCATCGAGGTTCAGGCGGTCGTCCAGGAATCGGAATCGGAGACCGTTAAATCGGGGCAGATCGTCAAGGAAGCCATTGCCGCCATGGGCGATATCGAAGGTTCGTCACAGAAGATGAACCAGATCATCGGTGTCATCGATGAAATTGCCTTCCAGACCAATCTTCTGGCACTCAATGCCGGTGTCGAGGCCGCGCGGGCCGGCGAACAGGGCAAGGGTTTCGCCGTCGTCGCCCAGGAGGTCCGGGAGCTGGCTCAGCGATCGGCTGCTGCCGCGAAGGAAATCAAGGAGCTGATCGACCGGTCCTCCGCCGACGTCAAGCGCGGGGTGGATCTCGTCAATCTGACGGGAGAATCGCTCAGTTCCATTGGGAAGCGGGTCGGCTCGATCAACGAGAACATCGCGTCCTTGACGCGATCCGCGCAGGAGCAGGCGTCCGGTATTGGCGAGATCAACTCCGCTGTGCGAAGCATGGACCAGATTACCCAACAGAACGCCGCCTTGATGGAGGAGGCGAATGCCTCGGTACAAAGTCTTTCGGCCATCAGCGGGCGGTTGGCTGCACTGATCGGGCGCTTCCGCATCGCGGGAAGTCAACAGAATGCCACCCCTGCATCGCGGATGAAAAAAACAGCGGCTTGAGAAGTAGCCTCCGTCGCCGGAGCGCTTCCTAAAACGCGCCGACAGATCAAGAAGTCTCCGTTGGAGGCTTCTTGTGTTTTGGTCGTTGCCTGCATAGAACACCCTCAACTGACGAAGCAGCGCCGACAGGAAGGGCAAGCCTTGTCCGCACTCATTGGCCAGCACTCCGATCTTGCCGGAAAGGGTGTCCTCGTGACCGGCGGCGGCTCGGGCATAGGGGCCGCGTTGACTGCGGGATTCGCCGCCCAGGGTGCGAAGGTGGCTTTCATCGACCTTGCCGAAGAGCCGAGTCGCGAGTTGGCGGCTGCACTCTCCGCCGGATCAGTGCACCCGGTGACATACGTCAAAGCCGACCTGAGAACCGTCGAGCAGGCACAGTATGCCGTTCGGGAAGCCGCAGCCGGCCTTGGCTCCATTTCCGTGCTCGTCAACAATGCAGGCTGGGACGATCGGCATGACGTGGACGAGGTGACAGAGGCCTATTGGGACGAAAGCCAAGCCGTCAATCTGAAGCAGATCTTCTTCGTCACCCAGGCCAGCCTTCCCTATCTGCGGCAGGCGTCCAGCGCTTCGATCATCAACTTCTCGTCCATCTCCTATCTTCTCAACATGGGCGACCTGCCTTCCTACGCGGCGGCCAAGGCCGGAATCATCGGTTTGACGAAAAGCCTCGCCGGCCGACTGGGGCCGGAAGGTATCCGAGTGAATGCCATCCTGCCCGGCATGATCGTCACTGAGCGACAGAAGCGTTTGTGGCTGACGGAGGAGAGTATCTCCAGCACCGTTGCCCGGCAATGCTTGAAGCGCCCGCTCACGGAAGCTGATCTTGTTGGCCCCTGCCTATTTCTCGCCTCCTCAGCCTCTGCTGGGATGACGGCACAAACCATCATCATCGACGGAGGATTGCTTTGACGACGCCCGCCTATGCCGCAGTGGACTGGGGGACCAGCAGCTTCCGCCTGTGGCTGATGGACCCGGCCGGCAGAATTCTGGCCGAGCGCCGCAGTGGCGAGGGCATGACTTCCGCAGCAAAGATGGGCTTCCCCCAGGTCCTGGAAAGCCACCTGCAGGCGGTCGAAGCCCCGGCGGATCTGTCGGTCATTATCTGTGGGATGGCAGGCGCCCGCCAAGGTTGGATCGAGGCTGGCTACGTGGACGTCCCGGCGCTGCTGCCGGCCGTCCTCTCCGGCGCTGTGGAGGTTCCAGAAGTTAACCGAAAGGTACACATCCTGCCCGGACTTGCACAGCGTGCGCCCGAGGCTCCTGACGTGATGCGTGGGGAGGAGACGCAACTGCTTGGTGCGCTTGACGGATCTGAGCCAAGCGGTGAGCAGATCGTTTGCATGCCCGGCACTCACTCGAAGTGGGTGCATCTCAGCGGTGAGACAGTCAGTGGATTCTCCACCTACATGACGGGCGAGCTTTTCGAGGTGGTCTCGAAGCATTCGGTGCTGGCGCATTCCCTTGCCGATGCAGGCTCGTTCGATAGCGACCATCCCGTTTTCACTGCAGCGGTCCGCGCAGCCTTCAAAGTTCCGCAGCGTCTCACGAACCTCCTCTTTACGGTTCGCTCCGGCATGCTGCTCACCCGACTGACATCCACGGATGCCGCTGCGCGCTTGTCGGGAGTACTGATCGGCGCTGAGATCGCAGGCGGCTTGTCTTCCTCCGGTTCGCAGGCCGCGTCCATTCGCCTCGTCGCCTCAGGACGGTTGCGAGGGCTCTACGAGGGCGCGTTTGCTGCGGTGTCGCTGCCGTTCACCACGATCGACGCGGACGAGGCCGTTCGCGCCGGCCTTTCGGCAGCCGCCCGTCAGATACTGCCGCTTCAATTGCAAAGGACCACATGATGACGCGCATCCCGTTCCCAGACATGGCCTATCCCCTTGTCGCCATCCTGCGGGGTCTGAAGCCGGCGGAAGCAGAAGCGGTGGTCGGCAAACTGATCGAGGCTGGTTTTACGGCAATTGAAATTCCCCTGAACTCTCCCGAACCCTTTCGCTCGATTGAAATTGCCGCGAGACTGGCGCCGGCCGATTGCCTGATCGGCGCCGGCACCGTGCTGACTGTGGAGGATGTGGAACGGCTTGATGGGGCAGGTGGGAGGCTGATGGTGAGCCCGAACGTGGAGCCGGACGTCATCCGCGCCGCTGCCGCGCGCGGCATGGTGACGCTTCCGGGTGTCTTCACTCCGACCGAAGCTTTGGCCGCCGCAAGGGCCGGAGCGACAGGCCTCAAGTTCTTTCCCGCCAATGTACTCGGCCCGGCGGGTATCACGGCGATCCGTGCGGTCCTGCCGAAGGACTTGCTGATCGCCGCCGTCGGCGGTGTTTCCGAAAAGAACTTCCGCGACTACATCGATGCCGGCATCACCGCCTTTGGTCTCGGCTCCAGCCTCTATAAACCGGGCATGAGCGCCGCTGAGGTCTTCGAGAGGGCGCAAGCCACGATTGCCGCCTACGATTCTGCATCCGCCATATAGGGCCGCAGCACAAGGTTCTACTTGTCAAACCCTGGCGACGCTCGTAAAACCTATCATACAGGTTTGCGAAGAATGTAGGACATGCTTGAGCCTCAGGGTCAGATAGGAAACGATTATGTCGGCGGCGCCGTCGCGGCGATCGCCCGGCTTATTCGTGATCGGGACCTGAAACCAGGTGATCGCCTCCCTGCCGAAGGCACCTTGTCGAAAGAACTCCAGGTATCGCGGACGGTAATCCGTGAAGCGCTGCGATCGCTCGCTGCGCTCCATCTTGTCCAGCTTGGCGCCGGCAAACGCCCGACCGTGGCGCAACTGGATGACGACGCATTCTCGCTGACGATCGAGCACGGCGTGGTAACGGATCAGATCGATATCCAGCAGATCTACGATGCGCGCCGAACCATAGAAGCCCGTACCGCGGCTCTGGCGGCCCTGCGCCGGACGGATGCGGAGGCAAGGGCGATCGCGGCTCATGCCCGCGCGATGCTCGATAATTCTGACGATCCGCGAAAGGTGATGGAGCACGACATTGCCTTGCATCTTGCCATCGCCCACGCCTCCCGCAACCCGCTGTTCGCCTTGATCATCGGTGCCTCCGGCGGCGTCACCCGACAGACGTGGCCGATAGGCTGGAAAAGTCGCACGAGCAACGACGAGCGGCAGGCGATGAGCGAACTCCATGTTGCGATTGCCGAGGCCATCGCTGCCGGAGATCCCACAGCAGCAGCGCGCCTGATGGATGAGCACTTCGACCAGAGTATCAAGGCCCTGCTGCGCGCGGGCCTTATTTGACAACAGGACATCACGATGAAGATCACCCGGCTCGAAACCGTGCGCATCGCCGAGCGCAGCAATCTCCTCTGGGTCCTGGTCCACACCGACGAAGGCATCACCGGGCTCGGGGAGACATTCTTCGGCGCGGAGACGGTGGAAAGCTATATGCACGAATACGTCGCGCCACGGGTCATCGGCCGCGACCCGCTGCAGATCGATCTCCTGGCGAACGAACTGGTGGGGTATCTCGGCTTCCGGTCGTCCGGCGCAGAGGTCCGAGGGAATTCTGCCTTCGACATCGCACTTTGGGATATCTTCGGCAAGGTGACGAGCCAGCCGATCGCCCAGTTGCTCGGTGGCTTCAGCCGCAAAGAGATCCGGACCTACAACACCTGCGCCGGCACCGAATACATCAAGAAGAACACCGGACAGACGACCGCAAACTATGGCCTCACCGGAGGCACCGCCTACGACGACCTGAACGGCTTCCTGTATCGCGCCGACGAGCTGGCGGAATCGCTGCTCGCGGACGACATAACCGCGATGAAGATCTGGCCCTTCGATGCAGCCGCAGAAAAGACGCGCGGCCAATATATCTCGATGCCCGACCTGAAGCTCGCCCTCGAGCCTTTCGAAAAGATCCGCAAGGCTGTCGGCGACAAGATCGATATCATGGTGGAGTTTCACTCCATGTGGCAGCTCCTGCCGGCCATGCAGATCGCCAAGGCGCTCGAGCCATACCAGACCTTCTGGCATGAAGACCCGATCAAGATGGACAGCCTGTCGAGCCTGAAGCGCTATGCCGAAGTCTCGCCGGCGCCGATTTCCGCATCCGAAACGCTGGCGACCCGCTGGGGCTTCCGCGATTACCTGGAAACGGGAGCCGCGGGCATTGTCATGCTCGACATATCCTGGTGCGGCGGCCTGTCGGAGGCGCGCAAGATCGCCTCTATGGCCGAAGCATGGCACCTGCCGGTCGCCCCGCATGACTGCACCGGGCCGGTGGTTCTTTGCGCCTCGACCCACCTATCGCTGAATGCCCCGAATGCCCTTGTCCAGGAAAGTGTCCGCGCCTTCTACAAGACCTGGTACCGCGATCTCGTGACCGCGCTTCCGGAGGTCAAGAATGGCATGATCACCGTTCCGCCGGGTCCCGGCCTTGGCATGGAACTGCATCCGGAGCTAGAGAAGACCTTCACCGTCAGTCGTCGATTCTCCGACGCCTCCACCATCTGACGCCACGCATTTTTTCGGGAGGAATCATGACCAAGATCGCTTCGGCTGCGGCCGGGTTCGGGGTCTCATCTGCAGCCGGGCCGCTGGTCATGTTGCTGGGAATGCTGTTGTTTGCCCTGAACGATGCCATGGGGAAATGGCTCGTGTCGTCCTATGGCTTGGGGCAGGTCATCCTGATCCGTAGCGTGGCAGCCCTCATCATTCTGTCGCCGCTGTTGTGGAAGGTGGGTCTCGCGCCCATCGTGAACGCGGAGCGAAAGGGCATGCAGCTTGCCCGCGTACTCTTCTCCACGGGCGAGGTGTTCTGCTTCTACTATGCCGTCATGTACCTGCCGCTGGCCGATGTGATGACGTTCTGGCTCGCGGCTCCGATCTACGTGGCCGCACTTTCTCCATTCCTGTTGGGCGAACGCGTGGGCTGGCGGCGCTGGACAGCGATCGCGATCGGATTTGTCGGTGTCATCATTGCACTTGAGCCCTCAAGCGCCATGTTCACCCTGCCTGCGATCATCTCCATCATCGGCAGTGCAGCATTTGCCTTCATGATGATCTCCGGCCGCTTCCTGCGCGGCACACCGGATACGACGCTGGTTCTGTTCCAGACCGGCGCCGCCGGCGTGGCTGGCCTCATCTTCGCGCCTTTCGACTGGTCGCCCATCCAGTCTCAGACCGACCTTCTGCTGCTCGGGCTGCTTGGGGTCGTGGCAATGTCCGCACACATGCTCGTCAACCGCGCGCTCAAGATGTCCGATGCCGCGACGGTTGCTCCGCTACAGTATACGCTGCTGCTCTATGCAGTGATCTTCGGGTGGATGTTCTTCGGCGATGTTCCGCGCCTGACAATGATGGCCGGCGCTGCACTGATCATTGCTTCGGGCCTGTTCATTTTCATCCGGGAACAGATGCTGAAGAAGAAGCAGGACCGCCCGATGGAGGTGCCGTAAGCGTCGCGGTTTCGACGTGCGACCAGGACAGGCCGCCCTTTGGGGCGGCTTTTTCCTGCCTCTCGTTTATCTGAAGAGGCGGAAGGTGGGTCACCTGTGCGGCGTGGAAACAAAAAAGAGGCCCGGGACATCCTCCCGAGCCTCTCCTGATGGGCGGCTGCAAATCGCAGCCACGTAGGGCAGATCCGTTACTTGCGGATCTCTTCCAGCTTGGCGAGGATACCGTCGACGACATCCGCACCGATGGTTGCCTTGTGCTTCTCGTAAACGACCATGGACTTCTCGCGGATACGAGCCTGCTCTTCCGCAGAGAGGACGTTCACCTCGAGACCAGCTTCCTTGATCTTTTCCAGCGACTTCTTGTTGAGGTCCTGGATGACCTTGCGCTCTTCGTCACGGCCGACGATCGCGCACTCGCGCAGAGCTGCCTGCTCTTCCGGAGTGTATGTATCGAAGATTGCTTTGGAGAACAGGAAGAGGAACGGCGTGTAGGCGTGGTTCGTCTCGGTCACATACTTCTGCACTTCGTAGAACTTCGAAGTGTCGATCGTAACGTACGGGTTTTCCTGTGCGTCGATCGCATTGGTTTCCAGTGCCGAGAACACCTCACCGAATGCCATCGGCGTAGCGTTGGCGCCAAGGTTCTGGAAGGTGTCGAGGAAGATGTCGTTCTGCATGACGCGAACCTTCATCCCTTCGAAGTCTTCCCACTTGGTGACGGGACGAACCGAGTTGGAGAGGTTGCGGAAACCGTTCTCCCAGTAGCCGAGATTGACGAGACCGGCTTCTTCGAGCTTCTGGCTCATCATGTCGCCGAACTCGCCGTCGAGGACCTGATAGGCCTCTTCCGGGCTTGCGAACAGGAACGGCAGGTCGAATACGCCGAGCGCCGGAATGATGCCAACCAGCGGGGACGACGAGGTGACGACGGCTTCCTGGACGCCCGAACGCAGGGCCTGCGTTGCCTGAAGGTCACCGCCCAGCGCGCCGCCCCAGAATGCAGTCAACTTCAGCTTGCCGCCCGACTTCTCGTCGAGGCAGGCCTGCATGGCCTTGATGCCGTTGCCGACGGGATGGTCTTCATTGATGCCGTTCGAAACGCGGATGTTGCGGTCGTTGAACTCCGCGAAGGCCGGCGCTGCAGCCGACAGGCCGAACGCAATAGCAGTCGTGGCAAGAAGCATTTTCCTCATGATATATCCTCCCTTGGATAAGTTGTTGAGGGGTTGCGGATCAGTAGAGCCATCGTGCGGGCACGAGGACGATGTCGGGGAACAGGACGAGCAGGAAAAGGACGAGAACCTGCGTGACGAGGAACGGCCATACGCCTACGGTCACCTTTCCGAGAGGGACGCGACCGACGCCGCTGACGACGTTGAGCACGACGCCGACCGGCGGCGTCAGCAGCCCGATGCAGGTGTTCATGATGAACAGCACGCCGAAATAGACCGGATCGATTCCGGCTTGCTTGATGATCGGCATCAGCACTGGCGTCAGGATAAGGATGGTCGGCGTGAGGTCGAGCGCGGTTCCGACGACGAGGACCACCAGCATGATCACGAACATCAGCAGCATCGGGCGATCGATCAGGGGCTCGATGAAGCCTGTAATTTCTGCCGGGATGTTAGCCGCAGTGATCAACCATGACGATACAAGTGCGGCGCAGACGAGGAACATGATCACTGCAGTCGTCTTTGCGGCCTGCAGGATGACCCCCGGCAATTCGCGCGGCTTCAACTCGCGATAGATCACCATGCCGACGAAGAGCGCGTAGGCCGCGGCGACCACGGCCGCTTCCGTCGGAGTGACGACGCCCATCTTGATCCCGCCAAGGATGATGACGGGCATGCCTAGGGCCCAGAGCGCGCGCCCCGTGGCACGCAGGCGTTCCTTGGCATCAGTGCGCGGCAGCGTCTCAACCTTGTCCTTGCGAACAACGATCAGCCAGGTGATGACGAGTGCAATTCCCATCAACAAACCGGGCACAATGCCGGCCATGAACAATTGGGTAATCGACACGTTGGCCGCGACGCCGAAAACGATGAAGGCCATCGATGGTGGAATGACAGGCGCAATCACGCCGCCTGCAGCGATCAGGCCAGCCGAACGCGGCACGTTGTAGCCAGCCTTGGCCATCATAGGAATGAGGATAGCCGCGAGTGCGGCAGTGTCGGCGGCAGCAGAGCCAGAGATACTGGCCATGATAACGGCTGCCATGATGGCAACGATACCTAGTCCGCCACGAATGTGGCCGACGCATGCGATCGCAAAGTCGATGATGCGCCGCGATAGACCTCCGGCGTTCATGAGTTCGCCGGCGAGAATGAAGAAGGGGATAGCGAGGAGCGTGAAAGTATCAGCGCCCGCGATCATGTTCTGGGCTATGATCTGCGTGTTGAACATGCCCATGTACCACATGAGCATGACGCCGCAGAACATCAGGGAGAAGGCGACCGGGACGCCGATCGCCATGGCGCCGAGAAGCGATACTATAAAGACACCCAGAGTCATTTATGTGCGCTCCGACAGCTGCTCGAGTGACATGTGCTCTCCGGCGAAGGCGGCGATTTCCTCTTCCGTGATCCTGCCGGTCAGCAGGCGGAACAGGCGCTCCAGTGCGATAATGACAACGCCGGCGCCGGTAAAGAAGCCGATGCCATAGACCCAGATCATCGGCAGCTTGGTAACGGGGGCCACCATGCTGGCATTGATCGGTGCCTGCTTCCAGGTTCCCCAGAAGAAGATAGCCGACACGGCAATGATGATGATGTTCGACAGGATCATGCAGATGATGCGACCACGGCGTCCGAACATCATCACCAGCGTCTCGACGCCCACATGGGAATGTTCACGAAACGTAACCACGGCGCCAATGAACGTCACCCATACGAAAAAGTACCGCGACAGCTCATCGGACACGTTCAGTCCCGAGTTGAAGCCGTAGCGCAGTACGACGTTCAGGAATACCATGATGGCCATGCCGGAAAGCAGCAGGATCAGCAGGAATTCTAGAAACTTATAGAAAAGATCGATCGCCCTTTGCATCGTGTCCCTCCCGTTGATTACAAGAGCCCACGCTGGGCCAGGTTCTTCATCAAGGCCCCGAGGCCGAAGCTCCACTTCGGGCAGCGGTCGCTGGTTTCCACCCAATTTATAAGTCGACCGAGCCGCGGCGTCGAGATTTCCACGCGATCACCTATCTCATGGGTGAATCCGAGCCCCGCCCCGCGACGATCCTTGACCGGCGCGAACATGGTCCCGAGGAAGAAGACGACGCCGTCCGGGTATTGATGGTTCTCGTTGAGCAACTGGCCCACGAGGTCTTCCGGCGACCGGCTGATAGCGGCCATCGGGCTCAGTCCAGTCATCCTGAAGCCATCGCTGCCCTCAACATCAAGCGACACTTCGGCCTGCTTGACATCCTCCAGGGTGAAGCGATCGTCGAACAGGCGGATGAACGGCCCGAGTGCGCAGGAGGCGTTATTGTCCTTGGCCTTGCTGAGGAGAAGGGCAGACCGTCCCTCGAAGTCGCGCAGGTTCACGTCGTTGCCGAGCGTTGCGCCGACGATCCTGCCGGCCGAGGTAACCGCCAGGACCACCTCCGGCTCGGGATTGTTCCAGTCCGATTTCGGGTGAATGCCAATGGTCGCGCCACAGCCGACGGAGGACATGGGCTGCGCCTTGGTGAAGATCTCCGCATCCGGTCCGATGCCGACTTCCAGGTACTGCGACCACAGGCCAAGCTCCTGGAGGAGCTTCTTGACTTCGGCAGCCTTCTCCGAGCCGGCGACGAGCCCCTTCAGGTTGTCGCCCAGAACCGGCGCCAGCCGGCCGCGGATCTCCTGTGCCCGGAGCGGATCGCCCTTGGCCTGCTCTTCGATCACGCGTTCAAGCATACTGTCGGCAAAGGTCACGCCAGCGGCCTTGACCGCCTGCAGGTCAGCCGGGGCAAGAAGATCGCCCGCAGAGCCGTCCAGGAACTGGTCCAGGGTTCCGAGCGCGTTGAGGTCTGCGGCGGTTCGAAGACGGGCCACCAGGTCTTCATGCTCGAGCAGTCCCGAGAGCGTCGGCGCCAATGGCGAAAGATCGAAAATGCTGCCCGACCTGTAGAGAACGGGGCAGGGGCCATTGGCAGCCTTCGACCAAACCCGGCCAACCAGCAGAGCATCACCTGCATCTTGCGGCAGGATAGACTGTGCGCGCAACATCGTCTCGGACTTCACCAAATTTCCTCCTAGGCGGGAGATGCCAAATCTCCCTGATTGTCAGGATGTCTGACAAGCGTCGGCGTTTCTAGTATGACTTTTCCGCCCTGTCCAGTCACCAGCCCCCTTGTGGGAAAAACTCGGTAAATGTCGGTAGAGAAAGATCAGCAGGTCTCCAAGGTAAGGTCCAAGCGCCCCGCAGCCTTGATCAGGTGCTGGCGCATGGCATCGCGCGCCCTGGCGGGGTCACGGCTGACAATGGCATCGCGGATCGTCACGTGCTCGGCAATGGTGACCTCGACGATCTCCTCCAGAACGGCTTTGGCACGAGCAGCCTTGATTGCGAGGCTTATTCGTTCGGCGATGAAGCCAATGAAGAGAGGAAAATATTCGTTCTGAGTGGCGGTGGCGACGACTCGATGGAAAGCCAGATCGGCCACGATCCCCTGCTCGGTCCACTTTTCGGCACCCGTCATCTGCTCGAGTGTCTCATCGAGACGCGCTAGATCATCCGCCGTGTGATGGAGCGCTGCAAGTCCCGCGGCCTCGATCTCCAGCGGTATGCGCAACTGGTAAAGGTTCTTGAATGCTTCGCGATCGGTCAGGTCGCCCTGCTCGATCCTCAGCGATTGCCGTTGGCCGAACTCGGTGGCAAAGGCTCCGACACCCTGCCTCGTTTCGACCAGACCTTCATTCCGTAATTGGGCGATGGCCTCTCTGACCACGGACCGACTGACGCCAAAGGTCTTGGCCAGCAGATGCTCGGTCGGGAGTTTTTCACCTGGTGCTATCCGCCCCTCCAGGATCTCCCGCCCGATTTGGCCGGCAATTCGCGCGGGCAGGTGCTCGCTTCGTCTGATTTGGTTGAAATCGGCAACAGCCACGTCCGCCCTCCCCTGGCATTCCCCTAGTTCTACGAGTTCGCAGGAAAATTCAATTGGCAGCCAGGGTTCATCATCATGCCAGGATCAATTGCCTGCTTCAACGCCGCCAGCAAGTGGCGCCGCACCGGCGACAGGCGCGCCTCGAAATCCCCCCGCTTCAGGCGGCCTATGCCGTGCTCGGCACTGATGCTGCCCTGATAGCGGTCGAGCACAGCGTTGATCGCGCCCTTGGCTACGTAGATCTGCTGCAGCCTTTGCTCCGGCTCCGCTTCCGCCGCCGGCAGGACATTGAGGTGAACATTGCCATCGCCGACATGGCCATAGGAGACGCAAGTCGATCCCGGCACGGCTTCCGCGACCGCCTTCTCCGCCTCGGCAACGAAGTTTGCCAGCTGCGACAGCTTGACGGACACATCGGTCCGAAGATGCATGCCGCGCTTCGCCTGACCTTCATTCATGCCCTCGCGAATGAGCCACAGGTTGCGGGCCTGCGTCTGCGACGCTGCAAGGGTCCCGTCGAGCACGATACCCTCCTCCATGACTGCCTCGAGAAAGCGGCCCATGAGGTCGTCGATATCGACGAGACCGGAGCCGGATATCTCCATCAAAACATAGGCGGGATAGTCGGCGGCGATCGGGATCGGCAGGTCCGGCATCGCCTCCTTCGCCAGTGTGAAGGCGAGCGGCGGCATGAACTCGAAGGCCGACATCAGGTCGCAGCAGTCGCGGCGCGCCCGGCGGAACAATTTGATGGCGTCATCGAGCGAGGCAAGCCCGAGAAGCGCCGTCGCCACCTGGTCCGGATAGGGCGTCAGCTTTACGGAGACGGCCGTGATGATGCCCAGTGTTCCCTCGGCTCCGATGAACAACTGCTTCAGGTCGATACCGCGATTGTCCTTTCGCAGCGTCGATAGCCCGTCAAAGATGCTGCCGTCCGGCAGTACCACTTCGAGGCCGAAGATCAGCTCACGCGTCATCCCGTAGCGCAAGACATTGATGCCCCCCGCATTTGTGGAGACATTCCCGCCGATCCGGCACGTGCCCTGGGCGCCGAGTGCAAGCGGAAAGAACATTTCTTTTTCCGCGATCGCGTCCTTGAGCTCGGAGAGGATGCAGCCGGCTTCGACCACGGCGGAAAAATCGTCCGCATCGATCTGTCGGATCCTGTTCATCCGCTCAAGGCTCAGCACCACCTGGTTGGCATCCGCATCCGGGACGGCGCCGAGAACAAGGCCGGTATTGCCCCCCTGGGGCACGATCGATAGGCCAAGTTCGCTGCACAACTTTACTGCCTGCGCCACCTGCTCCGTCGAGCGCGGCCTTAGAACCGCCACCGCGTTGCTGGTCACGTCACCGTGCCAATCCCGGCAGTAGGGAAGCATCTCATCGCTCTCGCTGAGGACGATGTCGTCGCCTAGCGTGCTGCGCAGCTTTACCCGCCATTCGGCCATGGAAGCGGTAGTATCCTGTATCATGTGCCTCGTGCCCCTGCTCGCCGCCGGCATCGATTACGTGGATCGGCGAGCCCGGCGGCATGGAAATAACAGTTTTCAATGCGACCATATAAAGTTATCAGACAACCTTACAAGCAGGATCTTAGTCGCACCTGAGGCCCCTCAGGCAGCGACACTTCGCCAGGAGGGAAAGCACCCAATGCACATTCTCATCATCGGGGCCGCCGGTATGGTTGGCCGCAAGCTCGCGCAGCGACTCGTCGCGGACGAGACGCTCGGCGGCAAGACGGTCGACAAGTTGACACTCGTCGATGTGGTGAAGCCGGAACCCCCGGCTGGCTATTCGGGCATCGTGGATGCGCGCGAAAGCGACCTTTCGGCGGCCGGGGAAGCCGAAAAACTCGTTGCCGGTCGCCCCGACGTCATCTTCCACCTCGCCGCCATCGTTTCCGGTGAAGCAGAGCTCGACTTCGATAAGGGCTATCGCATCAACCTGGACGGCACCCGTTACCTCTTCGATGCGATCCGCCTAGCCCATAACGCGGACGGCTATAAGCCTCGCGTCGTCTTCACCTCCTCGATCGCCGTCGTGGGAGCACCGCTGCCCTTCCCGATCCCGGACGATTTCCACCTCACCCCGCTAACGAGCTACGGCACCCAGAAGGCGATCTGCGAACTGCTGCTGTCCGATTACACCCGCCGCGGCTTCTTCGATGGCATCGGCATTCGCCTGCCGACGATCTGCATCCGGCCGGGCAAGCCGAACAAGGCGGCCTCCGGCTTCTTCTCCAATATCCTGCGCGAGCCATTGGTCGGACAGGAAGCGGTGCTTCCTGTCTCCGAAGACGTTCGCCATTGGCACACGTCGCCGCGCTCCGCGGTCGGCTTCCTGATCCATGGCGCAACCATGGATCTCGACAAGGTCGGTCCGCGCCGCAATCTTTCCATGCCCGGCCTCAGCGCGACCGTCGGCGAGCAGATCGAAGCATTGCGCCGCGTTGCCGGCGACAAGGCAGTCGCGCTGATCCGCCGCGAGCCCGACGAGATGATCATGAAGATGGTCGCCGGCTGGGCACCTGGCTTCGAGGCGAAACGGGCGAGGGAACTGGGCTTTACCGCCGAGACCTCCTTCGACGAGATCATTCGGGTCCACATCGAGGATGAACTGGGAGGCAAGCTGCCATGACGGCCAAGAAGAAGATTGCCTTTCTGGGTACCGGCTTGATGGGCGCACCCATGGTGCGCTGCCTCCTGAAGGCAGGTTTTCCCGTCACCGTATGGAACCGGGACGGCGCGAAGGCCGCTCCCCTTGTCGCGGACGGCGCGCGGCAGGTGCATTCACCTTCCGAAGCCGCGGCGGGGGCGGACGTTGTCTTCACGATGTTGACGAACGGCACGGCGGTCAGCGAGATCCTGTTCGACAAGGGCGTGGCCGACGCCATGTCGAAGGATGCGATCTTCGTGGATTGCAGTTCCATCGCCCCGCCGATCGCGAAGGAAAACGCCGGCCGGCTGGCCGACCGGGGGATCCGCAGCCTCGACGCACCGGTTTCCGGCGGCACCGCCGGCGCTACCGCTGGCACCCTTGCCATCATGGCCGGCGGTGATGCCGCCGATGTCGCGGCATTGAGCGACGTCTTCGCCGCACTCGGCCGCGTCACGCATGTCGGCCCGAGCGGCGCAGGCCAGATCTGCAAGCTCGCCAACCAGCAGATCGTCGCCGTCACCATCGGTGCGGTCGCGGAGGCGATGATTCTGGCCGAAGCCGGCGGCGCTTCGCGTGCGGCATTCCGAGACGCGATTCGCGGTGGCTTTGCCGAAAGCCGTATTCTCGAGTTGCACGGCCAGCGAATGGTCGAGCGGAACTTCGTTCCCGGCGGTGCATCCGCCAACCAGCTCAAAGATCTCGACGCGGTCATGGCCATGGCCGAAAGCCTGTCGCTGACCCTGCCGCTGACCCATCAGGTCCGCCAGGAGTTCGCCGATTTCGTGGCCGAAGGCGGCGCCGAGAAGGACCACAGCGGCCTCCTCCTTCATCTCGAAGAGCTCAACCGGAAAGATCAGGCATAGCCATGAGCGACAACACGACCCCAAAGCGCCGCCTCCGCTCGCAGGACTGGTTCGACAATCCCGACCATGTCGACCTGACAGCACTCTACCTTGAGCGCTTCATGAACTACGGCGTCACGCCGGAGGAGCTGCGTTCCGGTAAGCCGGTAATCGGCATTGCCCAGAGCGGCAGCGATCTTACTCCCTGCAACCGCGTCCATGTGGAATTGGTCAAGCGCGTGCGCGACGGCATCCGTGATGCGGGTGGCATCCCGATCGAGTTCCCCACGCATCCGATCTTCGAGAACTGCAAGCGACCGACCGCGGCGCTTGACCGCAACCTCGCCTATCTGAGCCTCGTCGAAGTGCTATACGGCTACCCGCTCGACGGCGTCGTCTTGACCACCGGCTGCGACAAGACCACGCCCTCAGCGATCATGGCCGCCTCGACCGTCGACATTCCGGCCATCGTACTCTCCGGCGGACCAATGCTCGACGGCTGGCACGAAGGGGATCTCGTCGGCTCCGGTACCGTCATCTGGCGCATGCGCAGGAAGTTCGCAGCCGGTGAGATAGACCGTGACGAGTTCCTTCAGGCAGCGCTGGATTCCGCCCCATCCGTCGGCCACTGCAATACCATGGGGACTGCCTCGACGATGAACGCCTTGGCCGAGGCGCTCGGCATGTCGCTCACGGGATGCGGCGCCATTCCCGCGGCCTATCGCGAGCGTGGGCAGATGGCTTATCGCACCGGTCGTCGGGCGGTGGAACTGGTCTGGGAGGACGTCAAGCCATCCGACATCCTGACCCGCGAAGCCTTTCTCAATGCGGTCCGAGTCAATTCCGCGATCGGCGGTTCGACCAACGCACAACCGCATCTTGCCGCGATGGCCAAGCATGCAGGTGTCGAATTTTTCCCGGACGACTGGCAGGTGCACGGGTTCGACATCCCGCTGCTCGCCAATGTCCAGCCAGCGGGCAAGTATCTCGGAGAACGCTATCACCGCGCTGGCGGCACACCGGCCATCATGTGGGAACTGCTGCAGGCCGGAAAGCTTGACGGCAGCTGTCGCACCGTAACCGGCAAGACGGTTGCGGAAAATCTGGAAGGCAGGGAAGCCACGGATCGCGAGGTCATCTACCCGTTCGATCAGCCCCTGAGGGACAAAGCGGGCTTCCTGGTGCTGAAAGGCAATCTCTTCGACTTCGCCATCATGAAGACCAGCGTCATCTCCGAAGGCTTCCGCGAGCGCTACCTGCAGGAGCCCGGCCGTGAGGGCGTGTTCGAGGGCAAGGCGGTCGTCTTCGACGGTTCGGAAGACTATCATCATCGCATCAATGACCCGTCGCTCGACATCGATGTGAACACGATCCTGGTGATCCGGGGTGCCGGCCCTCTGGGTTGGCCGGGCTCGGCCGAAGTCGTCAACATGCAGCCGCCGGATCAGATCCTCAAGCAGGGCATCATGAGCCTTCCGACGATCGGTGATGGTCGCCAGTCGGGCACGGCAGACAGTCCCTCCATCCTCAATGCCTCGCCGGAAAGCGCGGCAGGTGGCGGGCTTGCCTGGCTGCGCACCGGCGACATCATCCGCATCGACCTCAATCAGGGACGCTGCGACATGCTGGTGGCGCCCGAGGAGATCGAGCGGCGAAAGGCCGAAGGCGTCCCGGCGGTGCCCGCAGACGCCACTCCCTGGCAACGCATCTACCGCCGGTCGGTCACCCAGCTTTCGGACGGCGCCGTCCTGGAGGGCGCGGCCGACTTCCGGCAGATCGCGAAAACGCCGCCGAGGCACAATCACTAGGATCAGTGACGGCAGGTTTAGCGGCTGAACAGGATCTTGATGAAGGTCCTGTAGGACAGAACCTGCCTCTCGAGCTGGCCTGGGTCCTTCAACGCCTTCGACATGATGATGGCGCCATCGAAGATGCAGGTCAGCGTTTCGGCAAGGTCTTCAAGAGACACATCCTCCCGCGGCGGATAGACAGCCGCAATCTGCGCCAGGTAACCGTGAAACCGAGCGTTCCACTTGCGGACGGAGGATGCGTTGAGGGCGTGAACCTGATGGTCGAACAGTCGTTCCTGGTAGCATATGGAAGCGACAAGGCATCCAGGATGGCCTCCCGGCAGATCCCGTGTCATTTCCGCGAGCAGCTTCAGGCCAAGCAGGTATGACTGCAGGGGATCGTCCGTAAGTTCCTGAGCGCGCCCGAAGATCTCGTCGAATATTTCGTCGTTCTCTTCCACGTAGCGCTGCAGCATTGCGCGCGCCAGCTCGTTCTTGTCCCGGAAGTGATAGAAGAAGCCGCTCTTGGTTATGCCGGCTTCTGCAATCACTTCGTCAATCGACGTCGCCGCAAACCCCTTGGCAAGGACTGAAGCCTGCGCGATCTCGAGCAGGCGCTGGCGGGTCGCCTCGCCCTTGGCACGCCGGGACGCAGGAGCTCGCTGTACCGCAGGTGCAGTTTCGGGCTCACCCGACGGCTCACCTACTCCGACGATTGCGGAAGTCAGCATCTTAACCTCCTGATACTTAAAAGATTTATGTCACGGCAAGTCGAGCTTGACCGCGAGCTTACTATTTCCTGGTCCGTTATGCGGCGAAAACCCGTGGGTCAAAACAAAGGCCGGCCCCAAGCCGAGAAATACTAACACGGGAGTAACTCATGACAAAATACAGATCACGACTGCCACAACTGGAGGGTGGAACCTTCCTGACGGATGGAGGACTCGAGACAACCCTGCTGTTCCAGCGCGGCATCGACCTGCCGCTCTTTGCATCCTTTCCACTCGTCGATGACGAGCAGGGGCGGCAGGAGCTGACGGAATACTATGTAGCCTACCTGGCAATTGCGAGCGAGAGGGATCTCGGGTTCATTCTGGACACGCCGACATGGCGAGCGAACCCGGATTGGGCAGCACAGCTCGGCTACGACCTCGAGAGGCTTGCCGCCATCAACCGCCGTTCCGTCGCCTATGTCGCGTCCTTGCGGGAACTATGGGAACGGCCAGGGCGGCCGATCGTCCTCAACGGGGTGCTCGGTCCGCGCGGTGACGGCTACAAGGCGGGTGCGATGACCGTCGACGAGGCGCAGTCCTATCATGCCTTCCAGATCGGCGCCTTCGCCGGATCCGAAATCGACATGGTAAGCGCCATCACCATGAACAACGTCGAGGAAGCGATCGGCATCGCCCGGGCGGCAAGCGGCGCTGCTCTGCCCTGCGTGATCTCTTTCACAGTCGAGACCGACGGCCGGCTGGCGAGCGGGATGGCGCTTCGCGAGGCGGTCGAGGAAACCGATCGCCAAACCGGCGGCACACCGGTCTACTACATGGTCAACTGCGCCCACCCCACGCATTTCGAGGATGCACTCAATCGCGGTGAACGCTGGATAGAACGGATCGGCGGCGTCCGCGCCAATGCTTCAACCAAAAGCCATGCGGAACTGGACGACGCGACCGAAATCGACATCGGGGATCCCGCAGACCTTGCTCGCCGCTACAGCGACTTGCGCCGGAGTTACCCCACGATGCGGGTCCTCGGTGGCTGCTGCGGCACCGACCACAGGCACGTCAACGCTATCTGCGAAGCGTGTCTGCCGGTCGCGGCGGAGTAGTGGATCCAAGGATAACATCCTCCGCGGTATTGCCGCGGAGGATCATTTGCCAAGAGAATGAAGCCTAGATAACGGCGCTCATGCCGCCGTCGACATAGATGATCTGGCCATTGACATAGTTCGACGCGTCCGATGCCAGGAAGACGGCAGCACCAACCAGTTCCTCCGGCTTTCCCCAGCGCTTCGAGGGCGTGCGGCCCTTGACCCAGTTGTCAAACTCCGGGTTGTCGATCAGCGCCTGGTTCATGTCCGTCAGCATATATCCGGGGCCGATGGCATTGGCCTGCACGCCATGCTCCGCCCATTCTGCGGCCATCGATTGGGTAAGGGTCTTAATACCGCCCTTGGCCGCGGTATAGGGTGCCACCGTCGCCCGTCCCAGCCCGCTCATCAACGAGCCGATGTTGACGACCTTGCCGCGCTTGCGCGGCAGCATTCGCTTAGCGGCCTCGCGGGAGACAAGGAAGGCGCTAGTCAGGTTGGTGTCGATGACGCGTTGCCAATTGGCGCTGTCGAGTTCGATGATCGGCTTGCGGTACTGGATGCCGGCATTGTTGACGAGAATGTCGATTTGCAGCTTCTCGGCATCAAAGCGCTCAAACGCAGCAACGACCGATGCTTCATCGGTAACGTCGAAGGCAGCCGTGGTAACGGCAAAGCCGCGGTCGCGCAGTCTTGCCGCGCTCTCCTCGAGACGGTCTGCATTGATCCCGTTGAGAACGATGGCGGCGCCAGCTTCCGCAAGTCCGGTCGCGATGGCCAGCCCAAGACCGCGCGACGAGCCTGTTACGAGTGCAGTGCGTTTCTCCAGGCTGAAGAGCGGATTGTTCATGAGCATTGTCTCCCGTGATGCGCAGTAATGGCAGACAGCCATATGCGTCGGTCGAGGACCTTGTCCAGCAAGGCTTGGGAGATCACCGGGGATCGCGCAGCTGATCCCAAGGTTGCGGCGCCGGAGCATGTCCGACGCCGCAGGAGGGTCACGCGGCGTTGCGGGCGAAGTCCGCCGTCGGCACTTCCGCAATCGTCTTCAGGACCTGCGAGGCGATCTGGTAGGGGCAGCCCTGGGAGTTCGGGCGGCGGTCTTCGAGATAGCCACGATAGCCATTGTTGACGAAGGAGTGCGGGACGCGGATGGAGGCGCCACGGTCGGCAACGCCATAGGAGAACTTGTTCCACGGCGCGGTCTCATGCTTGCCCGTGAGACGCATGTGGTTGTCCGGGCCGTAGACGTCGATGTGCTCCTTCCAGTTCCGGCCGAAGGCTGCCATCAGGGCCTCGAAATACTCCTTGCCGCCGACTTCACGCATGTACTTGGTGGAGAAGTTGCAGTGCATGCCCGAGCCGTTCCAGTCGGTATCGCCGAGTGGCTTGCAGTGCCATTCAATGTCGATGCCATATTTTTCGCACAGGCGAAGCAGCAGGTAGCGCGCCATCCAGATCTGGTCGGCGGCTTTCTTGGACCCCTTACCGAAGACCTGGAACTCCCACTGGCCCTTGGCCACCTCGGCATTGATGCCTTCGTGGTTGATGCCCGCCGCAAGGCAAAGGTCGAGGTGCTCCTCGACGATCTGGCGAGCGATAGAGCCGACATTCTTGTAGCCCACGCCGGTATAGTAAGGACCCTGGGGAGCCGGGAACCCATATTCGGGGAAGCCGAGCGGACGCCCGTCCTGGTAGAAGAAGTATTCCTGCTCGAAGCCGAACCACGCATCTTCGTCGTCGACGATCGTCGCGCGGGCGTTGGACGGATGCGGCGTGACGCCGTCCGGCATCATGACTTCGCACATGACCAGTGCACCATTGGTGCGGGCGGGGTCCGGATAGATGGCGACCGGCTTCAGAACGCAATCCGAGCTATGACCCTCGGCCTGCATGGTCGAGGAGCCGTCGAAGCCCCAGAGCGGCAACTGCTCCAGCGCCGGGAACGAATCGAACTCCTTGATCTGCGTCTTGCCGCGCAGGTTCGGAACCGGGGTGTAGCCATCAAGCCAAATGTACTCGAGCTTGTATTTCGTCATCGGAACTCTCTCTTCGTGGATACCGCGATCAAATCGCCGTCCAGCCCGGCGCCGTACGCCTGCCGGTTCGGATACTTCGCTCAAGCAAATCGCATGCCAGATTGCACGAACGTACCTTCCGCATGTCCTTCATCCGGCCTCTCCACCCCTTTCGCCGCGTCGATACCCCAGTTTTCGCGCCATTGTTTGCAGCTAGCTTGCAACCGGCATGAAGCGGAACGCCAAGACCCCATCGGCGTTGTCTCATGAGGTGCCTGCCAAGGAAGGTTGGCCAACAACAGAGGCAATACGTGACCACTGAGAGTGCATTTGCGCAAAATATGTGCGATAGTGCACGCGAAGCCCGTGGTGAGGAAACGACATGACCCCAGGTGTTGAGTTCGGATCTGCCGAGATAATTCCTTTTCCGGTCCGGTCGGGCCGGCGGAAAGCTGAAACCGGCAAAGTCGCCGGGGACAAGGTAGCTCAGCTTGCGGCCGCTGCCCTTGATACGTGCTGGTACCACGATGAGGCGGTTCGAGACACCAGCCCACCGCCCGTCCGCGACTGAGCAAATCTTGCATCGGATGAAGGCTGACACTCAGACGTCCTCAGACCGCAAGTCTGGCGTCGCCTTCTTTACCTTTTAGCGATCCAAGTTCCGTGACTTGCCGTATCATTCGTCAGAAATGATACCGCGAGAGGATATCGCTCATGTCCGAGGCCTCCAGAACTGCCTGGGTGACCGGCGCCAGCTCGGGCATTGGACGCGCCGTCGCCCTTGGTCTCGCAAACGAGGGCTGGACGGTTGCTGTAAGTGCGCGCAGCCGGGACAAGCTTGCCGAGCTTGAGGCTGAACACCCCGGCAACATCGTCGCCTACCCGCTGGACGTCACGGATCGCGATGCCACGCTCTCGGTCGCCTCCCGCGTCGAAGCGGCTCATGGTCCGATCGAACTGGCGATATTCTCGGCCGGAAGCTACCGGCGCGACAGCGCCAGGCGCTTCAATTCCCAGGCGCTGGCCGATGTCATGACGCTGAATGTCATCGGCACCGGTCACTGCCTGGAAGCGGTCGTGCCGGGTATGATGGCGAACAGGTTGGGCAGGATCGCCGTCATCGCCTCAGTCGCGGGATATGTCGGGCTTCCGGGCGGCGCATTCTACGGCGCCACAAAGTCGGCGCTGATCACGCTTTGCGAGGGCCTGTACCCGGAGTTGAAACGCGCCGGCGTGCAGCTGAGCGTCATCAACCCCGGCTTCGTCAAAACACCCTTGACCGCAAGGAACGACTTTCCGATGCCGTTCCTGATCGGCACCGATGAGGCCGCGAAAACAATCCTGAGAGGCCTCGCTACGGACCGCTTCGAGATCATCTTTCCATGGAAGATGGCACTGGCGATCAGACTGCTGCGTGCGCTCCCGAGGCCTCTGCTGTTCATGATCACGAAGCGGATGGTGCGGCAGTAGCCAAGATCCGCTACCCGACCTTTAGGTGGAACTGCACGACATCCAACCGCTCGGTCCTGAAGCCGACAGCGCAATATTGCAGGTAGTAGTGCCACATGCGTCTGAAGCGTTCATCGAACCCCAGCGGTGCGATCCGGGACCAGTTCTTGTGAAACGCCTTGTCCCACTGCAGCAGTGTCCGCTCGTAATCTCGGCCGAACCGGAAGCTCCCCGCAACTCGCATCTCTGCTTTTTGGACGGCATCCCCGAAGGCGGAAACGGATGGAAGCATCCCGCCCGGGAAGATGTAGGTCTGGATGAAATCGGCATTCCGTCGATAGTGCTCGAAGCGGTCGTCCGCGATCGTAATGGTCTGAATGACCGCTTCGCCTCCCGGCTGCAGCAGCCGGCGGACGCGATCAAAAAAGATCGGCCAGTTCTCTTCGCCGACGGCCTCGAACATCTCGATCGAGACGATCTTGGTGAATTGCCCCCGGCAGTCGCGATAGTCCTCCAGACGGATTTCCACTCGATCCGCCAGGCCCATGCGTTGCAGCCTATGTTGCGCGTAGGCAGCCTGCTCAGTCGACAGTGTGAGCCCGGTAACGCGGCATCCGGTTTCCCTCGCCGCATATTCGGCAAAGCCTCCCCAGCCACAGCCAATCTCCAGCACATGATCCTCAGGACCGATGCCGAGACTCCTGACGATACGATGGTACTTGGCGCGCTGGGCCGTCTCGAGCGACTGGTCCGCACTGTCAAAGCAGGCCGAGGAGTAGGTCATCGTCTCATCGAGCCAGGCACTGTAGAAATCGTTGCCGAGGTCATAGTGATACGAGATGTTCCGCCGACTGCCTGAGCGCGAGTTCGCGCGAAGCCGGTGGCGCACATATGCCACGAGCTTTCGCAGACCGCTGCCGACAAGAAGCCCCCCCCAAGCGGCGTCATTGGCGACGGCGAGTTCCAGGACAGCTCCCAGGTCGGGAGAACTCCAGTCTCCGTCCAAGTAGGAACGGGCAAAGCCAAGGCTCCCTCCCGCCAGGAGGCGGCGGACTGGACGTGCGTTGGCGAGCTCGATGATCGCACTGGGCCCGGCGGCAGAACCCTCGAAATGACGTTCTGCTCCACCCGGTAAGCGAAGCGTCAGACGTCCCGCCACGATCATTTCCGCCCAGCGGCAAAGGGCTGCCTGCCAGATCGGCGACCGCGAATATCCGCGGTGGTGGTCGACATGCTGGAGATCCGTCATCACCGCTCCTCCAACTGTACGATCGTCCGGGCATGTGGGTTCAGGCTCTTGATGTGCCGGTGAATGGGCACGCCTTTCAGCCACAGCCGCAGCGCCTCCCAATGAATAGCCGCAGTCACCTTCAACGTCATCAGCGGAAAGCCGATCAATGTGCGCAACAGGCTTGCATCGGACAGTACCCTTCGTTCGCCGGAAAAAGACGCCGATAGCAGAGAGCCCTCGCCGTCCGTTTCCCGTATCGCGATGGCAACCCGAGAGTCTGGCCGTCGCGTGGTAAACTGATACGAGCAGTCCATCGGGATGAATGGCGAGACATACATTTGCTTGCGGCAGGAGTGCCGCACGACGCTCTGCGAACCGCCGTCGATCGAGATCACATAGGTGTGCCGCTCGTGGAACGTGTTGCATACCTCGTAAAGGATCGCCACCAGATCCCCATCCCGCGTTTCGCAGAAATAGACCGTCAGCGGATTGAAGACATAGCCAAACAGGCGTGGGTAGCAGAGAAGACGAATTCGAAGGTCCGCTCGATCCAACCCGGCATCGGTGAGCTGGGCTTCCACCCACTCCCGAAGCTTCCCCGGCTGCCCGGAGCCATGATCCTTGTCCCAGAAGCTGATCAATGCTCTGCGGTTATATCCGAACACCCGAAGATGGCGATCGAGATCCGGCAACTCATCCAGGTCGATGAGGAGAGAGAACACCTTATAGCGAAGCCGGTGTTCCTTCGGTCGATATCGACGGTGCACGACGTCGCCGACATAGATGGCCGATCCTCTGTTCATTCCGCAGCCTCGAGCATCTCGGGCACAAAAATCCGTCCCGACGGTTCAGCAAGTTTCCAGGGTCTTTGGTTGCCGGTCAATCGTTCCGCCACGGCAAGGCCGGCCTGCAGCCCGTCTTCGTGAAACCCGCTCCCGAAATGGGCGCCGCAGAACCACACGCCCCGCCGTCCCTGCAGGGCCCAGATCTGCCGCTGTGCCTGCAGTGCCGCCGCGTCGAACAACGGGTGCTTGTAGTCGAACGTCCGGATGACGTGCTCCTCGGCGATGGTACGGCATGGGTTCAGGGTCACGAACAACGGCCTGCTCGTTTCGAGGTTCTGCAGACGGTTCATCCAGTAGGTTACGCAAAGTTGCCGATCCTCACCGGAAGCTTTCGCGCCGATGTAATTCCAGCTCGACCAGACCTGCTTGCGCTTCGGCATGAGCGACCGGTCGCAATGAAGGACGGCCTGATTGCGCGTGTAGTTAAACCGACCGAGCACATCACGCTCCCGCCGGTCTGCATCGGCGAGAACGGCGAGCGCATCGTCGGCATGGGTTGCCAGGATCACCTGATCGAAGCGGTCGGCATTTCCGGAGGAATCCCTTACGATGACCCGGCCTCCTTCGGATCGAACCTCCGTGACCCGGCTCTTCAAGCGTATCTCGCCTTGGAAATCTCCCATGAGACGCCGGACATATTCCACACTGCCACCCGTTACCGTCCGCCATTGAGGGCGATCCTTGAGCTGCACCAGTCCGTGATTGATGAAGAAGCGCAGGAAAGCGGTGAGCGGGTAGTCCCGCATGTCCTTCGCTGTGGCAGACCAGATGGCGGCGCCCATAGGCAGCAGATGATCGTCGATGAATGCTTGAGAGTACGCCTCGCGCACCAGGAACTCTCCCAGCGAAAGACCATCGAGATCACGTCTCTGCAGCAACTGAGGCGCGTCCCGATAGAATCGCACCACATCGGACACCATGCGCCAGAATCGCGGGCGGGCCGCATTGCGCCGCTGGCCGAGCAGCCCGCCGATGCCGGTCCCCGAGTATTCGAAGGCGCCGTCATCCAGAGAGGCCGCGAAGGACATATTCGTCGCCTCACTCGCAACGCCGAGGTGATCGAACAGCGCAACCAGGTTCGGATAGTTGCGCTCGTTGTAGACGATGAACCCGGTATCGACGGGAACTCTTCCTTCATCGACATCGACAGTCACCGTATTCGAGTGCCCACCAATACGATCCTCGGCCTCGTAGATCGTCACCTCACAGCTCTTGCTGGCGAGCCAAGCCGCCGACATGCCACTGATGCCCGAGCCAATGACGGCAATGCGCATTGGTCCCACACCGCCCGAAAACTCCAGTCCCATACGTAAAAGCCCTACATGATTGATTGATCGCTTCTACGCGCTTGATCGGGCGATGGATCGCCCGGCCGTGGGAAAGGGCAGCGATTTTTTTTATGATCCATCCTGATGCGGCGGGCGTAGAGGGCCGCATGAGCTTGAGCATTCCATTTGCACCCCAGACGTGCCAGAACCATGCATCCGCACCGCTTCGGCGGCGGCGCGCAAGGCAAGGCATAGGTATGACAAAGCCGAAGATACCGGCGAGCAAGGCAGCCGAACCCACACCGGCGCAGCTCGCAACTCTGCTGGTGACCGTGGGACGGGACCGCGATGTGGAGGCGTTCGAAGCGCTTTTCCGGTTTTACGCACCCAAGATCCGCGCCTTCATGGCGCTGAAGACGAAGGATAGACAGGCCGCGGAAGAACTGATGCAGGAAACGATGATGGCGGTGTGGTCGAAGTCGGCCCAGTTCGATCCGGCAAGAGGCACTGTATCCGCATGGGTCTTTACCGTAGCGCGGAATATCCGCATCGACGCCTACCGGCGCAAGCAACCCATGTTCGACCCTCAGGATCCGGCCTTCGTCGCAGACGATATCCCTCCTGCAGACAGCGAGTTCGAACAAGCGCAGGAGGCAGATCTGCTGCGACGGGCACTCTCGACACTCCCGAGCGAACAGCAGGATGTGCTCAAGAAGGCGTTTTTTGAAGACATCCCGCACTCTGCCATCGCGCAGCAGATGAACCTGCCGCTTGGGACCGTGAAATCGCGTATCCGGCTGGCCTTCGCAAAGCTCCGCACGGCGCTGGAGGATCGGCGATGAAGGTACGTCACCACATCAGCGAGGAAATGCTTCTTGATTATGCCGCCGGCACATTGTCGGAAGGATGGAGCATTGCAATTGCCTCTCACCTTGCCCTTTGCCCGGCCTGCCGCAATCACCTCTCTGCCATGGAAGGCGCAGCCGGCGCGCTCCTGGACAAGATTTCGGTGTCAGATGACCTGGGCGATTCATGGAACCGTTTCCAGACGCGCTTGAAGGAGAAGGCAACTGACCCGGAAGCTGCTGCTCCCGGCAACAGCGTGCGGGCAGTTCCCCCTGGCACGCCGAGTGCTGTCCTGCCGGAGCCCTTGCGCTCCTATGTGGGCAGCGATGTGGACGGCCTGAAATGGCGCGCCTTGGGACGCGGCGCCTATCAGATCCGCATTCCAACCAGCGACCCCTCCACGCAGGTTCGCTTGCTCCGTATCCCGGCTGGCAAGCCGGTCCCCGAACACACCCACAGGGGGCGGGAGCTTACGCTCGTGCTGTCGGGAAGCTTCCGCGACGGAGACGAGCTGTTCGAGCGTGGCGATATGGAAGAGGCGGACGATGATCTCCTTCACACGCCGGTGGCGACGGAAGGGGAAGACTGCATCTGCCTCGCCGTCACCGAAGCGCCGCTGAAATTCACGAGCTGGATCGTTCGGATGATCCAGCCGATCCTCAAGATCTGATCCAAGAGCCGGAGAGGTATGTCCGATGCCAGTACCTGTCGTCGCTTATCTTGTCACCGCCGTCGCATTCTTCGCCATTGACGCAATCTGGCTCGGTCGGGTTGCAACCGGTCTCTATCGCGGTTGGCTCGGCGACATGATGCTTGAGCAGCCGAACTTCGCAGCCGCGGGCGCCTTCTACCTCGTCTACGTGGCGGGCATCGTCTACTTCGCCGTCATGCCTGCGCTGGCCGCAAACAGCTGGACACAGGCCGCCATCGCAGGGGCAATCCTGGGCATTGTAGCCTATGGAACCTACGACATGACCAACCTTGCGACTTTGAAGAATTGGCCGCTGGCCATGACCATCATCGATATGGCATGGGGCACCGCCCTGACTTCCTTCGCTGCCACTGCCGGGTTCTTCATCACGCAGAAGATCGCTTGAAGCGACACGAAATGCCTAACTTCAGGGCAGAAGGTTTACATCGAGATGGTCCGCTCTATTCTGCCAGACACTAGCGTCCAGGAGTACGGCGGAGGCGGTTCAGTGAGAGAAGCCTACCGCCGGAGGTGAAGCAGGAGGATGTTCACGTGGTGCAGCCCGAATCGGATCTCGAAGGCTGCGCGCGGGAGCCAATCCACATCCCCGGAGCAATCCAGCCACACGGAGCATTGTTTGTGCTCCGCCCCTCGGACATGAACGTCATTCAGGCCAGTGCGAATACAGGAAATCTGCTCGGATCGACCCTCATCCTGAGCGAGAAGCCACTAAACCTCGGCCCTAACGTTGAACGCATCCGGGAATGGTATGAAAGCGGCGAGCCGGCTTTACAGATAGCCATACCGGACCGGGGCCTGATCCTGATCGCCCATCGCTCCAACGGCCTCATCATTGTCGAAGTGGAAGAGGCCGAAGAGGCGACGGCCTCCGGTATCTTTTCCGGGCTGCGGAGTTTCATCGAACGCCTGGCTGCCCAAGCAGACACGCCCGGCTCCCTCAATGAGACGGTGCGGTTCGTGCAGGAACTCACCGGCTTCGATCGGGTCCTCGCCTACCGTTTCGATGACGCCTGGAATGGCCAGGTCGTCGCCGAGGCCGGGAACGGAATACTTCCGTCTTATCTAGACCTGCGCTTTCCGGCTTCAGACATACCCGCGCAGGCACGGGCGCTATACGCCACCAATCGGGTTCGCCTTATCCCGGATGCAAGCTACGAACCCGTTCCACTCGAGCCCGCTCTCAACCCCGAGACGAACGAGCCGCTTGACCTGAGTTCCGCACAGTTGCGCAGCGTCTCTCCCGTTCATCTTGAGTACATGAGAAACATGGGCACTGCTGCTTCCATGTCGATCTCGATCATGATTGACGGGCATCTTTGGGGCCTGGTCTCCTGCCACAGTGCGCAGCCGCACAAGGTGAGTTCGACCCTTCGGGATCTCTGCGACTTTGTCGTTCAGTCGCTGGCCATGCGTATTGCCGCCCAGGAACGCGCCGCCGAAGCTTCCCAACGAGTTGACCTCAGCCAGGTTACCGGACGGCTGCTTGCTTCCATGAGCGCTAGTTCCGATTGGGTCGAAGGATTGGCGGAAGCCCGTGACGACCTGCTGAGGCAGGTGGGCGCAACAGGTGCGGCAATCATGACCGATGCCCGCTGCATCTGCCTGGGAAGCACCCCGGCCGAGCCGCAGCTTCAGGCCATCGTCCATTGGCTGGAACAAAGTGGGGATGCAGAAGAAGTCTTCGCCACGGCCTCGCTGTCTGCCCAATTGCCCTCCGCCACCGACTTCGCCGATACGGCGAGTGGGATTCTGGCAATCCGACTCTCCAAGCTTTACCCCAGCTGGCTGATCTGGGTCCGCCCGGAGGTTCATCGGACCGTCACGTGGGGAGGCGACCCCCATAAGCACGTCGCCGAGAACGGGCGTATCCATCCCCGCAAATCTTTCGAGGCCTGGCAGGAGCAGGTGCGCCTGCAGGCACTACCCTGGACGGCAGCGGAGATCGCGGCAGCACGCGACCTCCGTGCTGCAATTGTGGGGATCGTCCTTCGACGCGCGGAAGAACTCGCGGAGCTGACCAGTGAGCTGCAGCGCTCCAATAAGGAACTGGAGGCCTTCTCCTATTCCGTCTCGCACGATCTGCGGGCGCCATTTCGACACATCGTGGGTTTCGCGCAGCTACTGCGGGAACGCGAGGGGGAACTTGACGAAAAGTCCCGGCACTATCTTAGCAACATATCGGAATCAGCGCTCGCTGCGGGCCGGCTGGTCGACGACCTCCTGAACTTCTCGCACCTCGGACGCACTGCGATCGTGCCCAAGAAGGTGGATATGAACAAGCTCGTCTCGGAAGTGGTCAAGAGCGTGATGTTGACCCAGAGTGAGCGGAAGATCGAATGGCGGATCGCCCCCTTGCCTGTCGCCTGGGGTGACTCTACTCTGCTGCGGCAGGTCTGGTATAACCTGGTCGACAACGCGGTGAAATATACGAGAGATCAGGATCCGGCCGTCATTGCCATTGACGGTTCCGCAGATGCAGAACAAGTCGTTTACCGGATATCTGACAACGGCGTAGGGTTCGACATGGCTTACGTCGGGAAACTGTTCGGGGTATTTCAGCGGCTCCAGCGCGCAGAAGATTTTGAAGGCACCGGCATCGGCCTAGCGCTCGCACGACGCATCATTGAGCGCCACGGCGGATCGATCACGGCAACAGGTGAAGTTGGCAAGGGAGCCGAGTTCGTATTCGCCCTGCCGACACCGGATAGAAAGGGAAGAGCGATTGCCTGAACTGAGACCGATCCTTCTCGTGGAAGACAGCCCGCGGGATCTTGAACTGACGCTCGCGGCCTTGGAGAAATGCCAGCTCGCCAATGAGATCGTGATCGCGCGCGATGGCGCGGAGGCGATCGACTATCTGTTTGGCACGGGCACTTATGAAGGCCGTCCGGATGGCGACCCCACCGTCGTGCTGCTCGACCTGAAGTTGCCCAAGGTCGATGGGCTGGAAGTGCTTGAACGGGTCAAGCGCAACGAAAGGCTTCGTCAGATCCCCATCGTCATGCTGACATCATCGCGAGAAGAGCAGGACCTCGTTAAGAGCTATGAGCTCGGCGTCAATGCTTTCGTGGTCAAGCCTGTCGAGTTCAACGAGTTCTTCAAGGCCATCCAGGACCTCGGCGTATTCTGGGCGCTGCTGAACGAACCCCCACCCGGATCGCTGCGCAATGGACGTGCATAATCAGCTTCGCCAACCCCGTGTCCTGGTTCTCGAGGATAGCCACCTGGATGCGGAACTGATCCGGGAGCACCTGGAGACGCTGAAGCCCGTCCCGGAAATCCGGTACGCGCAGAACCGGAAGACCTACGAAGAGGCTCTCGACGGGGGCGACTATGACGTCATCCTCGCAGACTTTTCCCTGCCCGACTTCGACGGCATGAGTGCCCTGGAACTGGCCCGCGACGTGGCACCGGAGGTGCCCTTCATCTTTGTCTCCGGCATCCTGGGGGAGGAAGTTGCAATCGAATCCTTCCGACAAGGCGCCACCGACTATGTCCTCAAGCAACGCCTGATAAGACTACCGGCGGCAGTCGAGCGGGCGCTCGCGGAGGCACGCGAACGGACGGAGCGTCGAGACGCCGAGCGTCAGAAGGAACTGCTGGTCCGCGAGCTCAGCCATCGCGTGAAGAACACCATGGCAATGGTGATGTCGCTGGTACGCCGCACGGTGAAGACGAGCTCCTCGCTTGATGATTACGTTGAGAACCTCCTCGGCCGCCTGCGTGCATTGGCCGATGCGCATGCCCTCCTGTTCGAGACGAACTGGAACGAGGCGGAACTGCTGGAAGTCGTCAGGCGGACGCTTGCGCCGCAGGATCGTGGCACCGGACGCGTCCGGATCGATGCCGGGCCGCTAACCTTGCTGACCCCGAAGGCCGCCCTTGCGCTGAGCATGGTGCTGAACGAACTTGCCACCAACGCAGTGAAGCACGGCGCGCTCTCGAGCGAGCACGGGACTGTCCATGTCAATTGGCAAACAGATAGCAAGGGTGTGTTGACGCTCCGCTGGGAGGAAAGCGACGGGCCTGCGGTCCAGCTTCCTGAAGAAGCCGGGTTCGGCATGACGCTGATCGAACGTAGCGTTCGTTACGAACTGAATGGCGAGGTGCGCCTGGAATATCTCAAGACCGGGCTGGTCTGCGAAATAGGCATCCCCCTCGCAGATCTTTCCGGATAGGCGCGCAAGCCGTCAGTTGCTGGCAGCACGCCGCTCGGGCAAGGACGGGAAATGCTCGTTCATGAGCATTGACATCTTCTGAGGATTCCAGGGCTTTGCGATCAGCGGCAACCCTGCGAGCTTGGCCTTGAGTTCCGGGAGCTCTGCATAGCCGCTGCACACGATCAACGGTATGCCTCGCTCCTGAAGGGCTTCGATTACGGGAAAGGAGAGTTCTCCATTGAGGTTCAGGTCAAGGATCGCGCCATCGATCCTGCCCTCCCGGATGGCAGCAAGCGCCTGCGGGATGCGCGCGAATGGTCCGACAACCTGGTGGCCTTGTTCGATAAGGTAATCCTCCACATCCATCGCCAGGAGAACGTCGTCTTCCAGAACCAGAACATTCATTGCTGCTTACCCATACTCCACTCGCCCGCTTCCGGTGTCGGGACATGGCGAGCTATCTGTCCGCTCAAGACAGCATTTCAAGGCTACCTTAGATCAATCTGCCGCTTTTCCTGCATTGGGTCGCCTTGCTCCTGTACAGTCAGCCACTCGTCCAGGGCCGCAATCACCCGCAACCGAAGACTCCGTCCCTTCGCGAGCGCGCGGACAAGGTCTTTTCCCTCGCCCGGAAAGCCTAGTTCTTCCATCAATGCATCCTGTGAGAGGCGCCGTCGGACCAGGATAGTCTCGATCCGCTTGATCGTATTCGGCAGCAGGTATCGTCCATCCGCAATCAGGTGCCGCTCGCCGATAGCGCTGGAAGCCGGAATCTGCAGTCCCACTTCCGCCCGGAAGGCCTGTCGTTCGCTCTCGGATGCCCTCTTCCATGCCTTCCGAAGCTTGTGGAGTGCCGACCGCGCCTGTTCGCGGTCCTGCACCTCGCCCTGCATCGGAAGCGTTCTCTGTTTCTGCTTCTTCTTCGTCATGCTCTCCGAGCCGAAACTGGCGACAAGCGCCGGATATTGATCTGCTTCAATCCCTCGTAAAGGAGGATGGGCTATGGAGATAGCCGGCGAAGAGGCAGCGTCGGCATGGCGACAGAGCAATTGACCATCCGGGGCCTGGACGAGGATGTCCAGGATCATCATCTTTCCTTTTCCGAGCAAGTCGGCTTCATGGCGTCGGCCTTCTGGCGCACACACGCCAGAGACCGCATCCTCGCCCTCGCGGTTGCCCTGCTGGTGATCATCCTGACGACGGTCTACGCGCAGTATCGCCTCAATCAGTGGAATGTGCCCTTCTACAACGCCATCGAGAGGAGGGATCTGGACGAGTTCATGGTCCAGCTGGGCGTTTTTGCGCTGATCGGAGGCTCTCTCCTCCTGCTGAACGTCGTCCAGACCTATCTGAACCAGATCACTGCCCTTCACATGCGCGAGGGATTGGCACGAGACCTGGTAGACGAGTGGCTAAGGCCTCAGCGGGCGTTGAAGCTTCTTCACATGCGGACAATGGGGGTCAACCCTGACCAACGGCTGCACGAGGATGCCCGAAATCTTTCCGAACTGACCACCTCGCTCGCTATTGGGCTCGTAAACGCAACCATCCTCTTGGTCAGTTTTATCGGCGTCTTGTGGACAATCTCCGAAACCTTCAGCTTCCAGTTTAACGGCGAACGCGTCACCATACCGGGCTACATGGTCTGGGCTGCGCTCGGCTATGCGGGCCTCGCTTCGATCCTCAGCAATATCGTCGGCCGCCGTTTGCCGGATCTGAACGCCGAGCGCTATGCCAAGGAAGCGGAGCTTCGCTTCGCCCTGATGCACACGAACGAGAACATTCTGGCGATCACCCTTGCGAGAGGGGAAGACCGTGAACGCGACCGCGTGCAGAACGCCATCACGGTTGTTCTTCATGTCATCCGCCGGCTCGCCCGAGGATATACGAATCTAACCTGGGTTTCCGCGGGTTTTGGCTGGCTCTCCACCGTCGCGCCGATCCTGATCGCGGCACCCGTTTACTTTGCCGGCAACCTGACCTTCGGCGGACTGATGATGGCGGTGGGCGCGTTCAATCAGGTCTATGGTGCCCTGCGCTGGTATGTCGACAACTTCCGCCAGATCGCCGATTGGAAGGCGACGCTGATGCGGGTCTCGACATTTCGAAAGGTGTTGCTTTCCCTGGACGAGACGCCCGGCGCCGGCGACTTGCGATATCCGACGACGGAGCAGGATCGCTTGGTCCTGCGGGGAGTTGAACTCTACACCGCAAGCCCCGACACGCCGCTAAAACACGGTCTGCGTCTCCCCGCCGACGAGACGATCCTCCCGGGTGAGCACATCATGATCAACGGCGACGTCGGCGCCAACCGTCGGCTCCTGTTCGAAGCTCTTGCGGGCATCTGGCCGTGGGGAAAGGGCGAGATTGCCCTGCCGAGTGACGGTCGGATAGTGTTCGTTCCTCAACAGGGTTACCTGCCGCATGCCCGTCTGCGCGATGTGCTGGCTTATCCGCTCGATTCCGCACTCATGGACCAGGATCGCTTTCGGACTGCACTCGAACGGGTAGGGCTTTCTCCCCTGGTAGCTGCGCTTGACCTGACGGAGCGCTGGGATCGGAAGTTGTCAGAGGAGGATCAGGCGCGCCTGCGGTTGGCAAATCTGTTCTTGATCGAGCCGCGCTGGCTCGTCCTGGACGACATTCTTGAGGGCCTGGAGGCAGATGTTCAGCTGGAGTTGGCCGCGACGCTGGCAGAACTGGACAATGCCGCGATCATCTACATCGGAAGATGCGAAGCTTTCGACAGCGTTCTTAAGCCACGCCAATTGCATCTCCAGCCGCTTGCCGCAGCAAAGCCCAATGATCATGCGTGAGCGGCAAGGGCGGTCCTGACCGCGGGATCTTCAATTTCTATTGAAGTGTCTGTGCAGGGCGATCGCCCTAGATTGCCTGCTCCGACAATCCGGAGTGATCTACGTGTCTTTCATGCCCCGCCTCCTTCTATCCCTCGCGCTTCTGCCAGGGCTCGTCGCTCCCGCGGCAGCCCAGCAAGCGGAAAGTCAGCCGCCAGGCATCTTCAGCCTCATTCCGGCCGACTCAATCACCGAGCATCGGCTGTCGACTGAAGGCTCGCCACTGGAGTACCAGGCGACTGCCGGCACTCTGGACCTCTACGGTCAGGACGGGAGACAGACGGCAAAGGTGTTCTACACGGCCTATGTGGCTGAGGGCCCGTCACCGCGTCCCGTTACCTTTGCATTCAACGGCGGGCCAGGCGCCGCATCAGCCTACCTCCACCTCGGGCTGGCGGGCCCGAAGGTGGTGGATTTCGGCCTCGACGGCAATAGCGGCACTTCGCCAAGCCTCGTCGACAACCCCGACAGCTGGTTGCAATTCACTGATCTCGTTTTCATCGATCCTGTGGGCACGGGCTGGAGCCGCGCTGCCAGCGATGATGTCGCCCGCAGCTTCTATGGCGTGAATCAGGACGCCGACAGCATCGCCAAGCTGATTGCCCTCTACGTCCAGAAGAACGATCGCTTCCAATCCCCGAAATACCTGCTCGGAGAAAGCTACGGAGGGTTCCGAGCGGCCAAAGTAGCCACTGCTCTGAAGGATAACCAGGGCCTTCTGGTGTCGGGGATCATCATGCTCTCGCCACTTCTCGAAGGTCGCTTCCTCTTCAACTCCGGGGACGATCCTTTGAGCGCGGCGCTGCAACTGCCTGCTCTTGCAGCTGGCGAACTCGAACGACGGGGAGCATTCACGAGAGAGGCGCTGGCCGAAGCGGAACGCTTCGCCATGACAGACTACTTGGTGACGCTCGCCGGACCGCCACTCACCGGGGACGCTGCGGGAGAATTCTATAGCAGGATCTCCACCCTTACCGGCATGCCGGAGAATGTCGTCGCTGATAGCCGGGGGTTCCTGGCGGACGCCTACAGCAAGAACTCCGGGGGGAGCGGGCAGATTGTCAGCCGCTATGACGTCTCCTATGCAAGGCCGGATCCCTATCCGGAAGCCGCCTATGGACGGAACGACGATCCGATCCTAGATGGTTATACGCGCGCCTATGGCGGTGTCTTCGCGTCCTATGCCGAGCATCATCTGGGCTATCGCAGCAGGATGACCTACACGCTCCTCAACGAAGAGGTGAACCGACGTTGGGAATGGAACGGCGATCATGGCGGGGGTGGACGTGCTATCGCGTCTGCTGTGGACGATCTGCGCGATCTGCTATCCGTCATTCCCGAGTTTCGTATGCTCGTTGCCCACGGCTACAGCGATGCGATCACGCCCTACGGGATGAGCCGCTACGTGCTTGACCACCTGCCGCCCCTGCTTGCGGCAGAACGCACCTCTTTGCAGATCTATCGCGGCGGACACATGTTCTACACGGATCCCGCATCGAGGAAGGAGTTCTTCGACGACACAGCCGCCTTCTTCGCAGGAGGCGCGCCGGAGTGAGCATCACCGGCGCGCGATTGACAGGATTTCTAGCTCAGGCGCGCTCCAGCGCTACGGCGACGCCCTGGCCGACGCCGACGCACATCGTCGCAAGTGCGCGCTTCGCGTTTCGGAGCTGAAGCTCGAGCGCGGCCGTACCCGTGATCCGCGCGCCCGACATTCCGAGCGGGTGCCCCAGCGCGATTGCGCCGCCATTCGGATTCACCCGATCCGAATCCTCCGGAATACCCAGTTCGCGCAGCACGGCGATGCCCTGAGACGCGAAGGCCTCGTTCAGTTCGATGATGTCGAAGTCCTGGGGCGATAGGCCGAGGCGGCTGCAAAGCTTCAGCGTCGCCGGAGCGGGGCCAATTCCCATGATCCGGGGTGGAACACCGGCGCTGGCACCACCCAGGATACGAACGATCGGAACAAGCCCGTGTTTTCGTGCGGCGGCTTCCGAAGCGATGATCAGCGCAGCCGCTCCGTCATTGACGCCGGAGGCATTGCCGGCCGTGACCGTGCCACCTTCCTTCTTGAAGGGCGTACCAAGCTTGGCGAGCGCCTCGAGCGTTGTCGCGCGCGGATGTTCGTCCCGCTCGACTACGACCGGTTCCCCCTTCCGTTGCGGGATGGTGACGGAAACGATCTCACGAGCAAGACGGCCATTGCCTTGGGCTTCGGCGGCTCGCGCCTGGGACCGGAGCGCAAATGCATCCTGGTCTTCGCGCGTGACCTGGTAGTCCTCCGCGACATTCTCCCCGGTCTCTGGCATGGAATCGACGCCATACTGCTTCTTCATTACGGGATTGACGAAGCGCCACCCGATGGTCGTGTCGTAAATCTCGGCATTGCGGGAGAAGGCCGTCTCGGCCTTGGGCATGACGAAGGGAGCCCGGCTCATGCTCTCGACACCGCCAGCAACCATCAGGTCAGCCTCACCCGCCTTGATGGCACGCGCTGCCGCGATGACGGCATCCATCCCTGATCCGCAAAGGCGGTTGATCGTGGTACCGCTTGTGGAGACCGGCAGACCGGCGAGGAGAAGCGACATGCGGGCGACATTTCGATTGTCTTCACCGGCCTGGTTGGCGCAGCCGAAGATGACATCATCCACTGCGTCCCAATCGACACCGGTGTTTCTCTCCATCAGCGCGCGGAGCGGAACCGCACCGAGATCGTCGGCGCGCACCGTAGATAGGGAGCCGCCAAAACGGCCGATCGGGGTACGAATGTAGTCACAGATGAAAGCTTCGGTCATGGATATCCTCAAAGAGCGGGAACAACGAGATCGGCGACGGGGCCGTCTAGGTGAAGCGGCGCACCGGTCATGGCCTGCAGTTCCTCCAGCGTCATGGCCGCCAGTTTCTCCCGCAGGACGAAGCGCCCACCGACAATGTCCACCACGGCATGGCTCGTATAGACGCGTGTGATGCAGGCAACCCCGGTCAGCGGGAAGGTGCATCGCTCAACAAGCTTCGGCTCGCCCTTCTTCGTCACATGCTCGGTGATGACGCAGACCTGCTTTGCCCCATGTACCAGATCCATCGCACCACCGACAGCCGGAACGCCCTTGGCGCCGACGCGCCAGTTGGCGAGGTCGCCGTTCTGGGCCACCTGATAGGCGCCAAGGATCGCCACATCCAGATGACCGCCGCGGACCATGGCAAAGCTGTCGGCATGGTGAAAGAATGCGGCGCCCGGCTTCAGGGTGACGGCCTTCTTGCCGGCATTGATCAGGTCCCAGTCCTCCTCCCCTTCAGGCGGCGCCTCGCCGAAGTCCAGGATGCCGTTTTCCGTGTGGAAGATCGCCTGGCGCCCGGAGGGCTGGTATCGCGCCACCATCTCCGGAAATCCGATCCCGAGGTTCACATAAGCGCCGTCGGCGATGTCCTGCGCCGCCCTCCAGGCGATCTGGGCGTTGGAGAGCTTGATGTCTTCGCGAGTGTTGACGGGGGGTTCGGCGGTCATACGTAGGCCACTCCGGCTCGAATGAGGTCTTCTTCCTGTCGGGGCTGGCTGACCTCGACAACGCAGTCGACGAAGATCCCGGGCGTTACGACATGTTCCGGGTCTATACCGCCGGGCGAAACGATCCGCGTCACCTGTGCGATTGTCTTCGCCGCGGCCATGCACATCAGCGGATTGAAGTTTCGGCCAGCCTTGTTGTAGGTCAGGTTGCCGTGGGTATCGCCGACCTGTCCCTTGACGAGGGCGAAATCCGCCTTCAGCCAGCGCTCCTGTATATAGTGGCGGCCATCGAATTCGGCAGTCGGCTTACCCTCGGCAAGCTCGGTGCCGTAGGCGGTGGGAGTATAGAAGGCAGGGATACCGGCCCCGCCTGCGCGTATGCGTTCCGCAAGCGTGCCCTGCGGCACCAGTTCCAGTTCGATGTCGCCGGCGAGATACCGGTCGGTGAAGGCGCGTGGGTCCGTGGAGCGGGGGAAGGAGCAGATCATCTTCCGCACCATCCCGGCATCGATCATCGCTGCAATCCCGATCCGGCCATTGCCGGCGTTATTGTTGATGACGGTGAGACCCTTTGGCCCCTTATCGATCAGGGCGTGGATAAGCTCGATCGGCGCGCCCGACCCGCCGAAGCCGCCGATCATGATGGTGGAACCGTCTTCGATCCCGGCCACGGCATCTGCAATGTTTGCGACAGACTTGTCCATGCGATCCTTCCTGTCTCCGTTGGTTCAGGAGTACCGGGTCGGCCTATCGACATCAACCGATTTGTGCGCTATTCGACGTTTGTTCGCATATCGCACATTGAGGAGTATCCATTGCAGGAGACAGATTTCCTTGGAGGGTTCGCAAAGGGCCTTCGGGTATTGGAGGCCTTCGCCGATGCAAGGCCGAAACTGTCGATTGCGGATGTCGCGAGGCTAACGGGACTGGACCGGGCCACCACGCGCCGCTGCCTGCTCACCCTCGCTCGCCTCGGCTATGCAGATTACGACGGGAAGTTCTTCTCGCTGACCCCACGCGTGCTCCGCCTTGGTCACGCTTATCTTTCAGCGACACCCCTGCCGCGGATCGTGCAGCCGCATATCGACCGTCTCTCGCAGGACGTCGCGCAAAGCGCCTCGGTCAGCGTCTTGGACGGCAGCGAAATCGTGTATGTCGCACGGGCGTCATATCAACGGGTAATGTCTATCAATCTCATGCCTGGAAGCAGGCTGCCCGCCTATTGCGCCTCGATGGGCAGGGTGATGCTGGCGGCCCTGCCGCCCGAGGAGGCATTGGCGCGAATCCGCCAGAGTGAGCTCCGCGCCTTCACTCCCTCGACACTAACGGAGCCTGAAGACCTGATGGACGAGCTTGTCCGGGTTCGGGAGCAAGGCTACGCCATCATCGACCAGGAGCTTGAGGTCGGTCTCTGCTCCATCGCCGTACCCCTGAAGGATGAACGGGGAGATGTTCTCGCGGCGCTTAACATCGGTGCATCCGCTGCGCAGATTCCTGCCAGTGAACTAGTCGGCCATTTCCTCGCGCCACTCAGGAAGACGGCGGACGTACTGGGACCGATGCTTCGATGAGGTTGATGGCGGCACGCCTCACTCACGGTTTGGTGACCGACCGTGAATTGCCGTCCGTAGCGAGCTGGCGCTAATACCGGAGGCGCCGTCTTTGAACGTTCTGCTCCAGGCCGGCATCTCATTCCTTGGGCCAACCCCAGCCCAGGTCTCCCCTCCATCCTCCCGGAAAACCTGCCTTGTTGAAGTTCACGCGCCGTTCACTGTTGATCGCAGTTCCCTTACTTGCTGCCGGATGCACCACCACCACCTCGCCCCGCACCCGGACCGTGAAGCCGCTGATCCCCGACGAGTATGTAGCCATGTATGGTGCCGTTGATGGAGAGGCTTTCCCGGTTGCAGCAACGGATCTGACGCGCGTCGAGCCGCAGTTTCTTCGGCGTGATGTTGCCTATCCGACCGATCAGCCTCCGGGAACGATCGTCGTCGATACCGAAGCGCGGTACCTCTACCTGGTCCGCGAGAACGGTCGGGCGCTGCGCTACGGGATCGGCGTCGGCAAGGCGGGCCTGGAATTCGAGGGCGAGGCGGTGGTGCAGTACAAGCGGCAGTGGCCGCGATGGACCCCGACCCAGGCCATGATCGCCCGGGAACCAGAACGCTATGGCCCCCTCGCCGCCGGCATGGAACCGGGCGTCATGAACCCGCTCGGCCCGCGGGCGCTTTACCTGTTCAAGGACGGCAAGGACACGCTCTACCGCATCCACGGCACGACGGAGGCATGGACCATCGGCAAGGCAGTCTCGAGTGGCTGCATCCGTCTGTTGAACCAGGACATCATCGACCTGTACCGGCGGGTACCGAACGGGTCACGAGTTGTGGTCCTGCAGGGGGGAAACGCAAATTCGCGGCAACTGCCTCAGGTCTGAGCTAACGGGCCTCCCCGTACCAAGCTAGGCGGCTAGCTCTTGCGTCCGATGTCGCGGATGTCACGCACAAGCCGATCCGCCAGGCGGAGGGCAGCTCCGGTGGCCCCGACCATGGATGGCAGGATCATCCATTCCAGGGTCCATGCAGCCCCTGAGCGCTCCTGCTCATGGACGAGGGCCTGATGAAGCCCGCCGGCCTGAGCCGCATTGTACCGCGCGAGCCCCACCAACATTTCCGCAGCGACGGGATTTTGCTTATGCGCCATGGCGGAAGAGCCACCGCCACCGGCCAGGATGATCTCCTCACCCATCTGGGCAAGCAAGGTGATGTCCTGCCCAAACTTGCCGAGGCTTCCTGTCAGGAGTGACAGGAGGCTCCCGAAGCCGGCAATCCTGTCACGCTGGCTATGCCATTGCGGAGCATCGAGAAGTCCAAGCTCGGCCGCCATCGTTCGCCGGACCGCTTCTGCCTTGTCGCCAAGCTTCTCCAGTGTCCCGGCAGCACCACCGAACTGGATGACGAGATCGGTGGTCCTGTAGCGATCCATCTGGGACATGTGACGATGCAGCGGCTCCCGCCATGCACGCATGCGGTCCCTGACGGTGATGGGGATTGCCGCCTGCATGCGCGTATGCGCCATCAGCATCCTGTCGCCGAACGTTTCCTCGACCTTCTCCATCTCACCCTGCAAGGCGAGGACCCGCGAATGAAGTAGGTCGCACACGCCCTTCAGCCGCAGTATCAGCGCCGTGTCGATCACATCCTGGCTGGTGGCCCCCATGTGAAGGTGCGGCTTGGACTCCTCGCTCAGGCTTTCGCGCACCTGCTTGACCAATTCCGGCACGACTACACCATCCCGGGCAATCCCCGCGCGCAGCCGTTCCATATTGGGCCGGAAGTTCCTGCAACACGCCACGATCTCCGCTGCAGCAGGCGCCGGGATCACCTCCCATTGCGCCTCGGCCTTCGCGAGTGCGGCTTCGAAGGAAAGCATCGCCGCAATCTCCGCCTCCGCCGAGAAGAAACCGGCAGCCTCGTCGTCGCCGACGAGGGCGGAGAGATAGGGATGGTCGAAGGCGGAGAAGCTCATCGGCAGCTCAGACGTCGAAGAAGATCGTCTCTTTGTCACCCTGGAGATGGATGTCAAAGGTCACGGTATCGCCGTCGCGCTTGCCGATCAGGGTCGGGACGCGGACCTTGTGCTCGATGCGGGCGAGGATGGGGTCCTGCGCGTTCGCCTCCTCCTCGTCGGAGAAGTACATCCGCGTATTGAGGCCGATGTTGATACCCCGCGCCACGAGCCAGAAGTTGACATGCGGCGCCATCATCCGACCGTCGCGGAACGGCACCCGGCCAGGCTTGATCGTTTCGAAGACGAACTCACCCGTATCCATGTCGCCGGGGCAACGGGCCCATCCGAAGAAGTTCGGATCCGCCTCGCCGCGAGTCTCCGATGGGCTGTTGTAGAAACCGTCGGCATCGGCCTGCCATATCTCGACGAGCGCATCCCGTAGCGGTGTTCCGCTGCCATCGATGACGCGGCCACGGATGGTGATCCTTTCGCCGCGCGTCTGCTCGTTGATCATGGATCCGGAGCCGAGATCCTTGTCGAAGATGCCGTGTACGCCGGTGAAGTTCGGCGTGCAGCCGATATGGACATAGGGGCCCGCAGTCTGCGACGGCGATTCCTTGAGATAGCCGAGTGGCTGGACCATGTCAGTTCCCCTCCATGCGATTTTCGAACAGGGTTGAGCGGCGGCCGCGAAGCACGATGTCAAACTTGTAGGCGCGCATATCGTGCGGAATGGTCGCATTCATGTCGAGCGGCGCAATCAGCCGCTTGATTGCTTCCTCGTCCGGAATTGTCTTCACGATAGGGCAGATCCAGATCAGCGGATCGCCTTCGAAATACATCTGGGTGATCAGGCGCTGGGCAAATCCGTGTCCGAAGATGGAGAAATGGATATGCGCCGGGCGCCAGTCATTGACCCCGTTCGGCCAGGGATAGGGGCCGGGCTTGATGGTCTTGAACCAGTAGAAGCCGTTCTCGTCCGTGATCGTCCGGCCGACGCCGCCGAAATTGGGGTCCAGAGGAGCTAGGTAGGTCTCCTTCTTGTGGCGGTACCTGCCGCCCGCATTGGCCTGCCAGAACTCGACAAGCGCTCCCGCAACGCCAATGCCCCGCTCGTCCAGTACCCGACCATGGACGAGAATCCGCTGGCCGATCGGTCCGTCGCCGGGCTTTGAATAGTTGACGATCAGGTCGTTGTCGAACTCGTTGATGATATTGTGTCCGAAGACGGGTCCGGTGATCTCGCTCTTCGTACCTTCCAGCGAAATCAGCGCGCGCTGCGGGGACCGAAGCACCGTCGTCTTGTACCACGGCGTGTAGGCCGGCGGATGCATGTCGCGGTCGCGGGCAAAGAAAGGTGTCGTTTCAGGCGGTGCGTTTCTCATTTCTTGTCTCCCCCGTCCTCGGTGTTGGCGTCCATTTCGGCGTAGACCGCCTTGGCGATCTTGAAGGCATGATTTGCCGCGGGGACGCCTGCATATACTGCCACATGCATGAGGGCCTCGCAGATGTCGTCCATTGTCGCACCGGTGCGAGCCGTCGCCCGCACATGCATGGCGACCTCCTCGTGGTGACCGAGAGCCGCCAGCAGCGCAATCGTTACGATCGAGCGCTCCCGCTTCGTCCAGCCCGGCCGCGACCACAAGGTCCCCCAGGCCCCCTCGGTGATGAACTGCTGGAATGGGCGATCGAAAGGGGTTTCGCGGGCAAGGGCACCGTCGACATGCGCATCGCCAAGAACGGACCGTCTGGTTTGAAGACCCTGTCGATAGCGTTCCGTCTCGCGAGATGAATCGGTCATGGTCTCAATCCCTCGACGTCATTAAACAGGAAACTGCGGATTAGCGCCGCATAGGCGGCAGGCGCTTCGGCGCAGGGTATATGAGCCGCATCCTCGATGATGCTGTATTGCGCCCCGTCGATGAGGTCGGCCATCGATCGGACCAGAGCCGGCGGCGTTGAGCCGTCATGTTCACCGGCAATGCAGAGGACGGGGACCGCAATCTTCTGCGCTGCTTCCGTGAAGTCCGCATCGCGGATTGCCGCGCAAGTACCGGTGTATCCGGCAGCAGGCTGACGTTGCAGCATGTTGCGGTAGCCTTGATAGGCTGCATTGCCCGGATCCCGGAACTCCGGCGTGAACCATTTGGCCATGATATCGTCGACCATGCTGGCGATCCCGCCTGTCTCGATTACCGATATGCGCTGGTTCCACATCTCCGGCGTCCCAATCTTGTGGGCCGTATTGGACAGGATCATCGCCCGAACCAGATCCGGGCGTCGCTCATAGGCTCGCTGCGCGATCAATCCACCCACTGACAGGCCACAGATAAAGACCTCCGCCATTTCGAGATGGTCGAGCAGGCCGACGAGATCGCTGACATGGTCATCTATGCTGTAGGGCGGAGTTCCGAGATCGGAAAGCCCGTGCCCCCGTTTGTCGTAGGTGAGGATGGTGAAGTCATCGGAGAGTTTCGGCAGGACGTGGTGCCAAATGCGGGAATCGGTGCCCAGAGAGTTAATGAAGACCAGCACCGGCTTCCCGGAATCCGCAACGGTCACATCGTAATGAATCGTGACGTCGCTGATGCGTACAAACTGCATTGTCTCTCTCCTCCCGAGAATACCATTGCAGCTCCGCAATGGTTAGGTAAAATGACATTATCAGCCATTTGCTTAACTCCCAGGTTATATCAGTTGGGCGACCCTCGCATCAAGTTTCGGCACTTGCATACATTTCTGGAGGTCGCTCGGCAAAGAAGCGTCGTCAAGGCGGCGGAGATCCTTCATGTCAGCCAACCCGCGGTAACGAAAACCATCCGCGAGTTGGAGGAAGCGCTGGGTGTCGCGATTTTCGAGCGCGACGGACGAGGCATCCGTATCACGCGCTATGGCGAGATCTACCTCCGTTACGCCGGCGCGGCGCTGACCGCTTTGCGGCAGGGATTTGATGCCGTTTCGCAGGAACTTTTCGACGCCGCCCCGCCTGTTCGCGTTGGGGCGCTGCCAACCGTTTCGATGCGCATCATGCCGCGCGCGATGTCACTATTCCTCGAACAGAAAACCGGGAGCCGCATCAAGATCGTGACGGGTGAAAACGCCGTTCTGCTGGAGCAGCTGCGGCTTGGTGACCTCGACCTCGTCGTGGGGCGCCTCGCCGCACCTGAAAAGATGACCGGATTCACGTTCGAGCACCTTTACTCCGAACGCGTCGTCTTGGCGGTACGGCCGGGACACCCGCTGCTGGAGGGCTGCCCCTCGATCTTCTCCAGCCTGCCGACATTCCCCATCCTGATCCCGACAAGAGGTTCCATCATCCGCCCCTTCGTCGAGCAGCTCCTAATCGCAAATGGTGTGGGAAGCCTTCCGACACAGGTCGAGACTGTCTCCCACGCCTTCGGTCGCGCCTTCACCCGTTCAAGCGACGCCGTATGGATCATTTCGGAAGGCGTGGTGTCGGGGGACCTGGCGGAGGGGTTCCTGGTGTCATTACCCGTGGATACCAGCGAGACCAGAGGGCCCGTTGGACTGACCCTCAAGGCAGATCAGCCACCTTCCGCCCCGCAATCCATCCTGATGCAGACAATCAGGCAGGCCGCGACGGAGATTATGCCACTTCCTTGAGGGCGCCTATGCGAGGCAGGCCTGTCTCAACCAGGCCTGCCGCCGAAGCAACATGCCGTAGAGGTCCCGCGGCTCGTCCGGGTCTGCCAGCAGGTCCAAGGCGGTATAGTGCCTGCTCTCCTTCAGCTTCTCGTTCACGTAGCGCAATGCGGAGAAATCTTCGACGGCAAAGCCGACGCTATCGAAGAGCGTGATCTGGTCCGCACGGTCGCGACCGGCTTCCTTGCCGCAGATGACGCGCCAGAGCTCCACCACCGGATGGTCCGGGTCGAGTTGCTGGATCTCCCCTTCGACACGGGTTTGCGGTGGATATTCCACGAAAATGCTGGAGCGCAGCAGGATGTCGCGATGCAATTCCGTCTTGCCTGGGCAATCCCCGCCCACTGCATTGATGTGAACGCCGGCACCGATCATGTTGTCGGTCAGGATCGTGGCATTCTGCTTGTCCGCTGTTGCGGTGGTGATGATCTCCGCCCCTTCGACCGCCTCCTCCGGCGAAGCGCAGAGGGCAATGGATAGGCCCAGATCCGCCAGATTGCCGCGGCAACGCGCCATCGCTCCGTGGTCGACGTCGAACAGACGCAGGCTCTCGATCCCGAGCAATGCACGGAAGGCACGCGCCTGGAACTCGCTCTGCGTTCCGGTGCCGATCAGCGCCATGGTCCGCGCATTCTTTGGAGCAAGATAGCCGGCAGCAACCGCCGACATGGCTGCTGTCCTCAGCGCCGTCAGGATCGTCATTTCCGAAAGCAACAGCGGATAACCGGTCTCGACATCAGCGAGCACTCCGAATGCCGTCACGGTCTGTCGTCCAGAACGTGTATTCTTCGGGTGCCCGTTGACATACTTGAAACCGTAAAGCCTGCCGTCGCTGGTCGGCATAAGTTCGATCACGCCTTCGGCCGAATGCGACGCGACACGGGGCGTCTTGTCGAAGTGCTCCCAGCGGCGGAAATCCTCCTCGATATACTGGGCCAGCTCGACCAGAAAGGCATCGATGCCGGTCTCAAGCACGAGGTCCATCATGTTCTCGACGCTTACGAACGGAACCAGGTTCAGGTTTGCGATCGGCATCAGTAGCTCCTTGTGGGTCGATCCAGCACCTTCCGGCCGAGCAGGCTAGCCGTCAGGTCGACCAAGAGGAGGGCGGTGCGCCCCCGCTCATCGAGAAAGGGGTTGAGTTCGACCAGGTCCAGACTGGTCACCAGCCCACTGTCGTGCAGCATCTCCATGACCAGATGGGCTTCGCGGAAGGTAGCGCCTCCGGGCACAGTCGTGCCCACGGCCGGCGCAACACTCGGCTCCAGGAAATCGACGTCCAGGCTGACATGCAAACGGCCACCGGCCGCCGATACCCGCTCCAGGAAATTTCTCAGGAGAGCCGCGACACCATGTTCATCGATTGTCCGCATGTCGTGCACGGTAATTTGAGTCTCCTCCAGCGCCGCCCGCTCGGCCGGATCGACGCTGCGAATCCCGATCATGCAGACATTCGCGCCGTCAACAGGCGCGGCGAGAGGCGGAAAGTATCCTTCGAAGCCGGGCCGCCCGGTGAAATAGGCCACCGGCACCCCGTGAAGATTGCCGCTTTGCGTCGACTGGAGCGAGTGCAGATCAGTATGGGCGTCGAGCCAGAGCACGAAGAGGGGTTTTCCTTCCTCAGCCGCGCGACGGGACACGCCGGCGACCGTGCCGGCCGACAAGGCATGATCGCCTCCCATAAAGATCGGCATGCCTTCATCGCTTTCCCGATATGCAACCTCCGCAAGGAGCTCGGTCCAGGCTGCAACAGGTCCCAGGTTTCGGATCGCCTGATTCGCATGCGGCATGCCCATCGCGGCCCCTACGCTGACATTGCCGAGGTCACGGACGTCATGGCCCAGGCTCTCGAGAGTGCCCGCCAATCCCGCGACGCGAAGCGCGCTCGGTCCCATCTCGCAACCAAGTTGCGAAGCACCATCCTGCAGTGGAACGCCGATCAGTTTGCAGATCATACAAGTCTCCTTTGATGGAAAGGAGCACGGACGGATGGCAGAATGAATAGTTGGAATTGCCAAGAATGGCAGCTGAAGCTAGCATTCTGGAACGATCAAGAGGTCAAACCGGAATGCACTCCCTCGACGAGAAACTCATTCGCCTTCTGCGGCACAATGCCCGCAGGAGCATTTCCGACCTTGCGATCGAAGTGGGAACTTCGCGAGCCACCGTCCGCGCCAGGATCGACAAGCTGGAACGGAGCGGCAGCATTATCGGCTATACCGTTGTACTGCCGAACGATGTTACAGGCTCCCCTGTTCGTGGCATCATGATGGTGGAGATCGAAGGCCGCGTTACCGATCGCGTGATAGCCGCACTTCAGACGTTCCCGGAAATCTCGGCGATCCACACGACCAACGGTCGCTGGGACCTCATCGTCGAACTCGGCGCCGACAACCTCGCAGACTTCGACGCGGTCCTCCGCAAGATCCGCCTTGTCCCCGGCATCACCGCAAGCGAAACCAGCCTGCTGCTCGCCACGCCACGCAGCACCCGGGCAAAGCTCTGACCGCTGTCAGTTTGCCTTGGATCCAAGCTCGGGAAAAGTTCGCGCCAGCTCATCCATGCTTCTGCATACGAACTCCTCGGCGCGGAGGGTCACGGCGATATTGTCGGCGACGGTAAGGGTCTCCTCGAAATGAACGGGGACGGGATCTCCCTTTGTCCGCCGTAGTACTGCCTCGTGGCGAAAGCCGTGCTTCAGCAGCCAGTCGCGGGGAGCCGTCAGGCTCAAATCAACATGTATGGCTCCGTCGTCCTCCTTCATCGCCTTGATCTTGTAGGTAACGGGGGCCCGATCGCCTTTGATGTCGATCTCGCCTGGATAACTCGCCTGCGTGAGATGCTCGCTCATGCCTTGCACTCCCTGTGTCTGCGATTACGCGAATCCAATCCTTGGAAGCGCGCTTTGTTCCGTTTGCGGCGGTTGACGGTGAAGGCCCGGCGTGGTGCAAGAACGATGATCGACGTTGGAGGCGTGATTGATGAACGACCGGGAGCTGCTGGCTGATCTATTCAGGGCGGCCGTCGCGGCAGCCGATCCGACGGAAGGTATTCGCCGGCACCTGCCTGCCCTCGGCAAGAGCGGCCGAACGATCGTTGTGGGCGCGGGGAAAGGCGCGGCACAGATGGCGGCTGCGCTGGAAGACCTATGGGACGGCACGCTCTCGGGGGTGGTGGTCACACGCTACGGCTATGGATGCGCCACCCGAAATGTCGAGATCCTCGAAGCCGCTCACCCCGTCCCCGATGCTGCAGGCCTCGTCGCGTCCCGGAGACTGTTCGACACCATTTCCGGCCTGACGGAGGACGACCTGGTGATCGCCCTGATCTGTGGGGGAGGGTCGGCACTGCTTCCTGCGCCGCCAGCAGGACTCACGCTCGCGGATGAGGTGGTGCTCAACGAGGAACTGCTCGCCAGCGGCGCCCCCATTTCAGCAATGAACGTGGTGCGCAAGCACCTCTCGACCATCAAGGGCGGGCGGCTTGCGGCGGCAACCCGGGCACAGGTCGTGAGCCTGATCGTCTCGGACATACCGGGGGACAATCCGGCATTCGTCGCGTCGGGGCCAACTGTACCGGACGCGACGACGCGGCAGGATGCACTTGATATCGTCGCCCAATACGGACTGCGTCTTCCGGAACGCATGCTGGCTCATCTGCAATCTCCCGCAGCGGATGCACCCCATCCCGATGACGCGGTCTTCAGCCGCAACGAGCATCACGTGATCGCTTCGGCTGCGGTTTCGCTCGAGGCCGCGGCCGAGGTCGCGCGCCGCCAGGGCATCCATGTGCACATCCTCTCCGATTCCATTGAGGGGGAGGCTCGGGATGTGGCGCGGGTTCATGCCGCCATTGCTCGGGAAATCTGCGACCGAAATCGTCCCTTCCAACGGCCTGCCATTCTCCTCTCCGGCGGAGAAACGACAGTGACCCTCGACGGGAGAGGCGGACGCGGTGGTCGGAACGGCGAGTTCGCACTGTCCCTGGCGCTGTCGGTCGATAGCTATCCTGTCCTCGCGCTCGCAGCCGATACCGACGGAATAGACGGCTCCGAAGCGAACGCCGGCGCCTTTGCCGACGGCAGCTCGGTCCGTCGATTGCGCGCCTGCGATCTCGATGCCCGCTTGCTTCTTGCGAGAAATGACAGCTTCACGGCCTTTGAGGCCATAGATGATCTCTTCGTAACCGGTCCCACCGGTACCAACGTGAACGATTTCCGGGCGATCCTGATACGTTAGCGCTCAAGGCTTGCGCGTTCATCGGATCTGAACTGGCCCGGCGTCCGACCGGTCCGCTTGCGGAACCAGCGCGAGAAATAGGCGGGATCCGCGAACCCTAGGTTGACGGCGATCTGCTTGATACTTGCTGGCGTGAAAAGGAGCGCCCGGCTGGCCTCGTCCACTACGCGTGTCATGATGAATTCGTGAAGGGTCTGTCCCGTGACCTCGCGAACCACGCGATTGAGGTGTGTCACCGACAGGTTGAGCAGCCGCGCGTAGTCTTGCGCGGTCAACTGGTCACGAAACCGTTCCGCAATGAGGGTCCTGAGCGACTCTACCCGCGCCTGCTTTGCGTCATGACGGGGCTCGTTGTCGGGCGGGGCAGCCGAGCTGCCGGTTAGAAGGATAGCAGTGGTCAGAAGAGACCCCATCAGGCTGCGGCGTTCACCGCGATGTTTCTCAAACTCGTCGGCAATGCGCTGGAGAGTCGCATCCAGATAGGGCGCTTCCTTAGCTTCGATGACTGCCATTCGCGGCCGGGAGAGCCAATCTCCCCGGTTCTGCGAAACACGTGCCGTGATCGGCAACCTGTCGGCGACAACTGTTATCACGAAGCCTTCTATGTCCTTGGAAAACCGATATCCGTGACTGACGCCGGGTGGCATGAGAACTACGCACGGTGGAGTGAGCAAGATCCGTTCTGCCGCGACGTCTGCATCACCCGATCCGGTCCGAATGTACAGGAATTGAAAGAAGCTGTCGTGCCGGTGGGGCCTGATTTCCCATCGATGCGCACTGCTTCGAGCCGCAATCGTTTCACAATGCACCCAGAAATCAGCTTCCTGAGGCCTCTTCTCGCCGTAAAGATCGTAAGTTGGTACGAACATCGTCTGACTGTTGGATGGCGGAGAATGTCGGGTTTGTCCCATAAGTTGGTGGGAATGTCCATTTCTGCAGCATGCGCGTCGGGTTAGCTTTTGTCAGTTCCAGGCTGAGGGAGGACATCGTGCGTACACAGGTCGTCATTATCGGATCCGGGCCGTCAGGGCTGCTCCTCGGCCAACTGCTTACCGATGCCGGCATTGATAACATCATCCTGGAGCGGGTCACGAAAGACTATGTGCTGGGGCGCGTGCGTGCCGGCGTTCTGGAGGAGGGCATGGTCGAGCTTCTCGATCGGGCCGGGGCCGGCGCGCGAATGCATGCAGAAGGCCTGCCTCACGATGGCATATCGCTCGCCTTTGATGGGCAGGATCACAGGATCGATCTGCATGCGCTGACCGGAAAGCGCGTGATGGTCTACGGCCAGACAGAGGTCACCCAGGATCTCATGCAGAAACGCGAGGCCAGCGGTGCAGTCTCGATCTACGAAGCGGCGAACGTCCTGCCCCATGCGTTCGACGGCGAGCATCCCCATGTCACCTATGAGAAGGATGGGGTCACGCATCGCCTCGATTGCGATTTCATAGCCGGATGCGACGGCTTCCATGGGATCAGCCGCAAATCAGTCCCGGAAGCCGCACTCCAGACCTTCGAGAAGGTTTATCCCTTCGGCTGGCTTGGCATCCTCGCCGATGTGCCGCCGGTCAGCCATGAACTAATCTATGCGAACCATCCTCGAGGCTTCGCCCTCTGTTCCATGCGCTCCCCCACCCGCAGCCGTTATTACATCCAGTGCTCGCTCGATGAACGGCCGGAGGACTGGAGCGATGAGCGGTTCTTTGACGAATTGCGCGCCCGCCTGCCCGCCCGGCATGCGGAGGCTATGATCACAGGCCCCTCCTTCGAGAAGTCTATCGCTCCATTGCGGTCCTTTGTCGCCGAGCCCATGCGTTTCGGACGGCTGTTCCTAGTGGGTGATGCGGCCCATATCGTTCCCCCCACCGGAGCCAAGGGACTCAATCTCGCCGCTAGTGACGTCCATTACCTCTTCGAAGGCTTACGGGAATTCTACCTCGACCGGTCTTCTTCGGGCGTCGATGCCTACTCCATCCGTGCCCTGAAGCGGGTGTGGAAAGCGGAACGGTTCTCCTGGTCCATGACAACGATGCTTCATCGGTTTCCAGAGACGGGCGGTTTCGAGCAACGGGTTCAGGAGGCGGAGCTCGACTATCTGGTCCGTTCGACCGCCGCCTCGACGGCGCTGGCAGAGAATTATGTCGGCCTGCCCTACTGAGCCTGATCAGGGATCGGTGTATCCGAGCGCCCGCAGCCGGACCTCTCGTCCTGCCGGATCCTGCAGGAGAAAGAGGCCACCGCTTCCCTTTGAGCGCCCCGGTACGTAGTCCAGTGTGACCTCGGCGCTATCGACAACCTGTCCCGAATCGACGACATCCGCCCGCACCAGCACGGCTGCCGCTGTCGATGTACCCTGATTGAGGATGTCGAATTCCAGCCGGTAGCCGCCCTCGACTGCAGCGGTCCGTGTCACCGTTAGTTGGAAGCTCGGCGGGACATCGTCCCGCACCAGGGCGTCCATCGCGATCCAGCCGATCATCGACAGGACGAGCAGGAAGGAAACCACTCCCGTGGCCCATTCTACCCAGTGGGCCTTGCCGGATTCGACATGACGGTTCTTGAAGGTCTTTGTCATCGAGGCTCTACAGAATAAGGCGTGCAGCGGCCGCGCCGATCGCACCTGGGAAACTGAGGACGATCGCAGACATCAATGCCTGCATGCCAGCAGTGTCGTCCAGTCGGCCGAATGTCCACAGGACATAGAAGCTGATGCCGAGCGCCACAATGTATCCCGGCAGCGTGAAGCGGATGAAAGCGTGTGACCCCGGTGTATCTTCCGTCAGTTCATGCGTACCGCGAAAGGCGACGGCATAGACGAAGCCGTGCATGATCAGGATGGATGCAACGATCATCACAAGTGCATGCCATGCGGTCATCTTGAAGGAGATGAGGATAATCTCCTCAGTCGGCGCCACGTTGAGGCTGAGAAAGAGAGCGCCGATCGCCATCATGAACAGTTCCCGTCCGTAGCTGGTGCTGATTTCGCTATCCTCTTTTTCGTCCTGCTGCTCGGCCTCCTCGTCATTCTGGCCGCCGAATTGCGATCTTCCAAGCAGTGCGCCGATACTCGCCGGCACTGCTTGGATGGCTATCTTTCCGAGTATTTCACTATCCGGCATTCCCGGTTTGATGTTGCCGAAGAGCAGCAGAACGAGGACGCTCATCACGATGGCGATGGCATAAGCAATCACGGCGTCGCGGGCAGCCTCCCGCCAGGTGAAGGTCTCCTCGAATCCTATCCGATGGGCGAGTACGAGCAGCAGCGGAATGTTGAGGAGGAGGAGGAGAAGCAGACGATACCGCTCGATGTAGAATCCCAGGTGCCAGAGCTCCATCGTCATCAGCATCGGGAGCCCGAAAATCAAGGCTCCGGCGCCGCCGCGCCCGAGTCCGATCATGAACCGTTGCGTCCGATGCTGGTCGTGATCCAACTCGGTATTCACTCCCGTCGCCAAGTCCTTGCTCCCCGTCGCCGATCGCGAGCATGGCCCGGATGCGTCCCCGCGCAGGGATCAGGTGAGCTGCGCAGCAAGACCACCGTGACATAGCTAGAACAACGCGGCTTGAGATCAAGCGGCCACTAGTTATACTGCGCCGCTTGAAGCAGACTGCCTCTGTGTTTTCAGAGCTCTCGCGGACTTGGCGGGCCGGTGGAGCTACAGGTGAAGATGCAGAGGGCGCGGCGGCCTAACGGGGGACGCGATGAAAAGAAGGTCGGTCACGGCGCGGCTGCTACTCCTGACGCTTCTTGCCCTTATGCCGGCCATGCTGGTGTTGATCTACAACCTGATATCTGCACGGCAGGCTGCCTATCGCGAGATTCACATCAACGCCCTCACCGCCGGCCATGTGGCGTCGCTTGAGGTGCGTCGCATCGTCTCCTCAGTGCGGAGCACGCTTGAGGTCCTGTCGACCGTTCCCATTACCCGAACCGGACCAGGCCGACCATGCAGCGACTATCTGCGGATCGTCGACGACAAGCTCGACATGATCGAGAGCATTACCGTCCTGGACAGCAGCGGCGCGCTCCAGTGCGCCTCCCAGCCGACGAGCGCTACCGACTTTTCCGACCGTGACTATTTTCGCGACGCCGTTGACCGGAAGGAATTCATCGTGGGCACCTACATCATAGACCGGATCACCGGGGAGCCCGCGCTACCGCTCGCCCTGCCAGTGCTGGAGGGTGAGCGGACTGCGAGAGTGGTCGTCGCCTACCTCGACCTGAACTGGTTGGGGGCTCGTGTTCGTGAGCGGGAGCTCTTTGGCGGCAATGCGCTTACCATCGCCGATCGCAATGGGATTATCCTGGCGCGCGAACCATTTCCCGAGCGGTTCGTAGGCACTCCCATTCCCGAGGAGTACCAGCGGCTGGTGCGGGCCTCGGTTCCAGGCACGCTCGAGCTGACAAGCCAGGACGGCACGCGACGCGTAATCGGCTACTATCCGGATCAGGAGAGCCTCTACGTCAGCGCCGGCACGTCGGTGGAAAGCGGGCTCCAGCAGGTGGGGAAAGTCACGCGCTTCGGCTTGGCTGTTATTGCGCTTGCGATCGTAGGACCATTCCTCGTCGTCTGGTGGGCAGGCCATGCGCTGATCCGCCGGCCCGCACGCCAGCTCGTTAGATCCATCAATGCCTGGCGCGCTGGCAACGAGTCTGCCCGTACCGGCATGAGCGGCGACGGGACCTTTGAGACAATTGGCGGCGCCATCGACGCCTTCATGGACGAACTGGCCCTCCGCAGGGAGCAGCAGCAGAAGGACGACCGGATGCGGCAGATGCTGATCCGCGAGCTCGACCATCGCATCAAGAACATCTTGAGCATGGTCCAGGCGGTCGCTCGACAGACATTTCGGTCCTCCCAATCCATGGAGGAAGCCTCCGAGGCCTTCTTCCGCCGACTGCATGCCATGGCGGGAGCCCATCAGTTGCTGACGAAGAACTGGCAGAGCGCCTCACTGAAAGCCACCGTGGAGACGGCGATACAGCCTTTCGAGGATCCGGCGCATCCGCGTTTCTCGATCGACGGGCCCGATCTGGAGGTCGCTTCGAAAATAGCCTTGTCGCTTTCCATGGCGCTGCACGAGCTTTGCACCAACGCCGCCAAGTACGGAGCCTTGTCGAACGACGCTGGGCGGATAGAAATTCGCTGGTGCTTCGGAGAAGGCGGCGCGCCCTTCACCTTTTCCTGGACTGAGCAGGGCGGACCATCGGTCGAGCGACCGTCCCGCGAGGGTTTCGGCACTGTTATGATCGAGCGCGTGCTGTCGCAGCAGCTGGATGCGGAGGTTACACTCGAGTATCGCCCTGACGGATTGCGTTGCGATGTGCGCTCTCGAATGACGGATCTCTTGGGTACCGCGTCGGAGGAGGAGGAAGCAGCGGAGATCTAGCCCTCCCTGAAGACCCAACGTCGAAGGACGGCAGCTTGCTACCGGTCGAACAGGTTCTGCCACTGCCGCTCGCCAACCAAACAGTCCGTCTGTGGGTCGTCAATCGGGATAGGGTCGGAGGAAGCTCCGCGGTCACTGATCTCAAGGACCAGCTTTCGCCTGATAGCAGTCGTGAAATCCTCGACGCGATGAACCGGCAGCACGAAAGAGCCAGGTCCACCGATGACACAGTCAGCATAGTATTGATCGAGAGCGACGGTGGTCGAGGGACGCAGCATGATCGCCAGTCCGTTGATGACGATGCCTGCCGCGACAGCCTTGTCGCGGGCGAGCGCCACCGGCTGCCCCACGTTATTGGCCCCGTCCCCGGAAACATCGATGACACGGCGCATTCCGGCATAGCGGTTAGATAGGAGGGCGATCGTACCTTCCTCGATCGCGGCGGAGATCGATGTTCTCCGGTTGGTGATGATCGGCCTCTCCTGAAGCCGGGCCGCAAAAGCCTTGGCGTCTTCAGCAGTCTCAATGGTCTGCCAATCAATCCGGGAAGATGGATCGACTACGCCTGCCCATTCGAAATAGCTGACAGCGATCCGGCCGAGCAGGCCGCCGCGGACTGCGTTGATGAAGTCCGGGTGCTGGATCGCCGCGATATAGCCTTCGCGCTGCATGCGGACTTCTTCGTAGTCCATGGACCGGGATACGTCGACGGCCAGCAACAGCTCCACATCGACCTCCCCGCCATTCTCTGCAGCAATCGCCCAGGCCGCTGCGCCCGAGAGGGAAAAAGCATCGCAAGCGTGGCAAGCATGGCGGCTCCGTTCCTGCGTTTCGCAGATACTAGCACAGGATGGGCTGCTCGCGACGCTGCACGTCAGCGGCGGTTCAAAAATGGGTGATGACGGAAGGAAGGGCCCTATTTCTTGAGGATGACCCAGAGGGCGTGAACAATGCCCGGCAGCCACCCCAGCAACGTCAACAGGATGTTCAGCCAGAAATGCAGCCCGAGTCCGACCTGGAGGAAGACTCCGAGCGGCGGCAGCAGGAAGGCAAGCAAGATGCGAATAATGTCCACGGGTCGGCTCCTGATGTTGTCCGTTGCTCCCACAACGCATCAGTTCGGCGGGGGTTCACGTGATGTCAGGGCTGGCGGCCCTTCTGCACGCTTCTTGGCGAGGTTAGCCCAGCAGAGTCGAGAGCGTCTTCGCCATGCTGGTAGAGCATGAGGACGTCCTCCCGGCGGCATAGGTCCGTGCCCTCGCTCATAACGGTCGCGGCTCCTGCGGCTACACCCACCCGGAAAGCCTCCCGCACCGGATAATCGTGGATAAGCGCCCAGAGCATTCCACCAACGAAGCTGTCGCCTGCGCCAACCGTCGAACCCACCTTCACCTGGAAGGAGGGTAGCTTGAGATGATCTTGCGCACTGACCAGCACGGCGCCCTCTCGCGCCAGGGACACGGCGACATATTGCACAGAGCCCCGCGCGATGAATTCCTGGCAGACCTTGATTGCCTCCTCCAGGTTCAGGCTGCGCCCGACGATTCCTTCAAGTTCGTCGAGGCTTGGCTTGATCAGGAAAAGCCCTCCAACGTCCAGCGCTGCCTTCAAGGCCGGACCAGAAGTATCGAGGATGATCCTGCAATTGCGGCCGGCCAACTGCCGCACCATGGACGCGTACTCATCCTTTGGCATTCCGCGCGGCACGCTTCCGCTGAGCACCACGTAATCCCAGGCGCCAGTATCTAGGAACCGGCGAGCCTCCTCGCATTCCGCCGGGGAGACCACAGGCCCCTCCGGAACGAAACGGAACTCCTCCCCCGTCTCCATGTCCTTGACCATGAAAGCGATCCGGGTCGAGCCGGCAATTCTGACGGTGTGGAGGTTGACTGGCAGCTTCTTCACGGCGTCGAGGAAGACTTCGCCGGTCGCGCCACCCGCCATGACCAGCAGATCGCAAGTGTCGCCCATCTCTGCGAGGACGCGCGCGACGTTCACGCCCCCGCCCCCTATGTTCTGCCGTTGATTGCGCGTCCTGACCTTCTTGGTGGGAACTATTCTCGATGCCTCATTGGCGATGTCGATGGACGGGTTGAGCGCCACGCAGAGGATCGATGTCATTGTTCCGAAACCTTTCGCCATTCCATGAGGCGGCACCTGTCGAAGTTATGTTGCCCTAGCCATTTAGGAGGTCCGCCGCGTGCAGCCAAGGGCCATCCCGTTTCCAAGAGCAAGCGGCGCGGAACGAATGGGGCAATGAGGCCGTTCACGGTGCGAGAATCAGCGTAACTGGCTTGATCCGCAGTGATGATGAGGGGAGAGGCCTGGATGATTATCCGTTCCGGACGCTGCCTCTGCGGCGAAATCACCTACTCAGTGAAAGGTCCGCCGTTGAGGGTCGGCCTCTGCCACTGTGCCGACTGCAGGAAGGAAAGCGGCTCCAGCTTCGTGACATTTGCAGTCTGGCCGGCGCACGCGTTCGAAAGCAGCGGCGACATCACCGTTTTTGAGGGCCGGGGCTTCTGTCGAACCTGCGGCTCGCGATTATTCAATCCCGGCGAGGGAGAAGTCGAGATCCGAGTTGGCTCGCTTGATATGGCCCCTACGGATCTTGAGCCGACGTACGAGATCTGGATCAAGCGCCGTGAGCACTGGCTATCCCCCATCGGTACCGCAGAACAATTTGCCGAGGACCGGCGATGAAGTCCGATGTCGCACATGCACGCGAGATTGCGGAAGCGGCTCTTGCTGGCCGGGTGAAGAAGGGCGGCGAACCTCTGCTTGATCATGTCGCCCGTGTTGCTGCATCCGTCGCCGACGACGTCGAGCAGATCATTGCCTGGCTCCACGACGTCCCCGAGAACGCCCCGGAATGGACACTCGAGCGCTTGCAGCAGGAGGGATTTGCGCCAGCCGTTCTGGCGGCAGTGGACGCTCTTACCCGGAGGGACGGAGAGTCCCACGCTGACTTGGTAAGGAGGGCGGCGGCAAATCCTTTGGCTCGGAAGGTTAAGCTCGCGGACCTGAGGGACAATCTGGCAACTGCCGAGCGCACGGGAGGCGACGGCGAAAAATATCGAAATGGGCTTCGGCTTCTGGAAGCGTGACAACCAGCTAGCCACCTCAGCGATCGGGCGGAAATGGAGAGCCAACATGGAACTGCAATCTCGCGTGGCCCTGGTGACGGGTGCCGGATCAGGAATTGGCCGTGCATCAGCCATTACCCTTGCCGCTCAGGGGGCGAAGGTCGGCCTTCTCGGCCACACGCGGAAGGATCTGGAAGACGCTGCTACTGAAATCACCAGTCAGGGCGGGCAGGCCGTCGTCCTTGAGGCCGATGTTTCCGACGAGGCGCAGATGAGCAGCGCCGTAACACGCCTGATCGATGCTTTTGACCGCCTGGACATCGTTGTCGCCAATGCCGGCATCAACGGAGTGTGGGCCCCCATCGACACTCTCCAGCCCGATGAATGGGATCAGACGATCGCTGTGAATCTGCGCGGCACATATCTCACGCTCCACACGACCGTTCCCATCATGAAAGCGCGCGGTGGCGGGTCCATCATCATCGTCTCCTCCATCAATGGCAACCGGACGTTTAGTTCGCCGGGCGCCACCGCCTATTCGGCCACCAAGGCTGCACAGGTTGCCATCACGAAGCAGCTCGCGCTCGAACTGGGCAGGTACAAGATACGGATCAACGCCGTCTGCCCCGGCAAGATCGACACCGAGATCGATGACAACACCAGCATTCGTAATCCGGGCAAGACGGCCGTTCCCGTAGAGTGGCCGGAGGGCGACATCCCTCTGACCGAAGGCAGACCGGGCGCCTCTATGGATGTTGCTGACGTGATCCTGTTCCTCGCCTCGCACAGGGCGAGACATGTGACCGGCGTTCCGATCTACGTCGATGGCGGCCAAGGTCTGTTGCGATAACATGGGTCAGCCGCGAGCGGCGTAGAGCATGGTCCAGGAGAAACCGGCACCGATCCGTGGTGCCGGTTATCCCCATGTCGTCTAGTGGCTGCCGCCGCCTTTACGTACTGAGTCATGGGTATGATGGCTGTCATGTTCGCCACCTCCGCCCGAGACCTTGCTGCGGGAACGATCGTCTGGATCAGCCGACGGCTTCTTCAAGTCGAGTGGCGCCTTGGCGTTCTCGTGAGAGGAGCCGGGTCCTCCTTGCCGGATGCTGGCCGGCGTCTTTTGCGATGTAGACATGCAACGCTCCTAACGGTCCTGCTGGTAGCCTTGATGCGTGGTGTTCACCTTGCTGTTGCCCTGTTGGCCCTGCTTGTCGAAATTCTTTTCGCGTGGGTCGACGGGGCTGCCCTTGGAAAGGCTGGCGGCGGAACGCTCGCCGGTGCCCTTGTCGCTGCGGTTCTCGTCGGGGACGGGTGGGAGTTTGCTGTTCATGACGACCTCCTGTGCAAGTAAGTCGTATGGCTAACAGACAGGATGGCTCAATGTTCCGGCAAACGGGAACCGGCCCGCCAATCCTGCGTTGCGGATCGTGATGTTGATATCGGAGCCGCCCATGAAAGAGCTTGTCAACAAGCCAAAATCCCTCTCGATCATCGAGCGAAAATGGTGGCACGCGGCAACCGTCTACCAGATCTATCCGCGCAGCTTCTGCGACAGCAACGGCGATGGGATTGGCGACATTCCCGGCATCATCGGTCGGCTGGACTATCTGCAGTCCCTTGGCGTCACCGTTTTATGGCTGTCGCCCATCTACAAGTCGCCCATGGACGACAACGGATACGACATATCCGATTATCAGAACATCGCAGATGAATTCGGCACCCTCGCTGATTTCGACAAACTGGTCGCCGAGGCACGCCAGCGCGGCATCGGGATCCTTCTGGATCTGGTGGTCAATCATACCTCCGACGAGCACCCATGGTTCGTCGAGTCCCGCGGTTCGCGCGAAAGCCGCCTGCGCGACTTCTACATATGGCGGCCGCCGTCAGCCGATGGGGGCCCTCCCAATGATCTGACCTCGTCCTTCGGAGGTTCAGCTTGGACGCTCGATCCCCGCACTGGCGAATATTACCTCCACCTGTTTTCAAGGCGGCAGCCGGACCTCAACTGGAAGAATCCAGAGGTCAGGTCCGAAATCTACCGCATGATGAACTGGTGGCTTGATCGAGGTATTGCCGGTTTCCGGATGGACGTAATCGACCTGATCGGCAAGGAGGTCGATGCCGGCATCACCGCAGACGGCCCGCACCTCCATGATTACCTGCAGGAAATGAACCGCGAGACATTCGGAGAGCGGGACGTTTTGACAGTCGGCGAGGCCTGGAGCGCGACACCCGATTCCGCCCTGCTCTACTCAGGGCGGGACCGCAGGGAGCTCTCCATGGTCTTCCAGTTCGAATACGTCACCCAGAGTTGGGACGAGACCCACGGCAAGTGGCGACCAAAGCCCGTCGATCTGGTGAAGCTGAAGGCCGTCCTGGGCAAGTGGCAACATGCTTTGGCAGAAGACGGTTGGAACTCCCTGTTCTGGGGCAATCATGACCTGCCACGCGCCGTGTCACGATATGGGGATGCCACGGGATATCATGTTGAATCGGCCAAGATGCTGGCGACCGTGCTGCACCTGATGAAGGGCACGCCGTTCATCTATCAGGGGGAAGAGATCGGCATGACGAACGTCTCCTTTACGTCCCTCAACCAATACAAGGACATCGAAACCCTCAACATGCATCGTCTGCACGTCGAGGCGGGCCTTTCGACGGAGGATTTCATCCGCGGTGCCAATGAGAGCGGCCGCGACAATGCGCGAACGCCCATGCAGTGGAGCGCCGATCCCCACGGCGGTTTCACGACCGGCTCCCCGTGGATTGAGGTTAATCCCAACTACGCGACGCTGAATGCAGCCAGCCAGGTATCTGACGATCGATCGATCTGGGCGCATTACCGGGAACTCGTTTCGCTGCGCAAGCAGCATCCTGTCATCGTCTATGGTCGCTATCAGGCTTGGCTGGATCACCATCCCGACGTCTTCGTCTACACGCGCACGCTGGACGACGAGGAACTGCTGGTAATCGCCAATTTCACTCCTCGCACGATTACGATCGAACTTCCGGATGAACTCCACCGACGCGGTCGTCCCTTGATCAGCAATTACTCGCCGGTGGGGGAGGTTGGAGAGACCCTTGGCCTCGGGCCTTACGAAGCCTTCGCACTGCTCTCGTCCCGCCTCGCACCCTAGGTGCACCGGAGTGACCTCCGCCCGACGCGAGCCAGTGTGGACAGAATCCTGTCCCTTGCAGTCGAGACGCTTTCCAGAGTGACAACTGGCAGAATTCTTCCTAAGTTGGGAACAGACGGGGGCGTCCGCTGAAGCGGGCTGAGAAGCACCCTTTGAACCTGAACCAGATCATGCTGGCGGAGGGAGTCGCGGGTCGAGATACCGTTGCCTTACCTCGCTGGACGAAGAAAGGCGTTTCTCTTGACCGATTTTCCTTCCAGTTGCGGGACATTGCTGGAGGCGCTGCGCGCAAGCAACCCGCTCATCCAATGTATCACCAATGATGTGTCGATGAACATTGCCGCGAATGTCCTTCTCGCTGCCGGCGCATCTCCGGCGATGGTCAGCGCCGAGGAGGAGGCTGCCGAGTTTGCCCGAATTGCAGCGGCCGTCACGATCAATATTGGCACATTGTGGGCGGCTGACGTCCCAGGCATGAAAGGTGCCGCCGGCGCGGCAAAGGAGACAGGCAAGCCTTGGGTCCTCGATCCCGTGGCCCACTATGCCACGAGCTTTCGTCGCCAAGCTGTAAGCGAACTCCTTGATCTCCAGCCGACCATCATCCGGGGAAATGCTTCGGAAATCATGGCACTCGCTGGCCTTGAGAGCAGGGGACAAGGCGTCGACAGCCGTGACAGCAGCCTGGCGGCAGAAACGGCGGCCGTGGATCTTGCCCGACGCTTCGCCTGCGTCGTTGGCGTCACCGGGGAGATCGATCTCGTCACGGATGGACGTCGCCGCGTTTGGATCGAGGGAGGCTCGGCGCTCATGCCGAAGGTTACCGCGCTGGGCTGCGCATTGACCTGCCTTACCGGAGCCTTCGCCGCCGTCGCGCCGGGCCGGCCGCTGGAGGCGACCGTCGCCGCCATGACTTTGTTCGCCGTTTGTGGTGAGGATGCCAGCCACCGGGCCGAGGGCCCTGGCTCTTTCCCGCCCCTGTTCCTCGATGCGCTGGCGGCGATCGGCCCGCAGAGGCTGGAATCGGAAGCAAGGATACGAGCGGAATGAAGATTTTCGACCTGTCGCTCTATGTCGTCCTCGATCCCGATCTTTGCCGCTCGGTGGGCGTGGTCGAGACTGCACGCCTTGCCGCGGAAGGCGGCGCCACCATGATACAGCTTCGAGACAAGCGCGCCGACCGGACGAGCCTGATCGAGACGGGCAAGGCGCTCAAAGCTGCCCTGGCCGGATACGGAATAGCGCTGATCGTCAATGATGACGTAGAGGCCGCACTCGAGATCGGTGCAGACGGCGTGCATGTCGGGCAGGAAGACATGTCGGCAGCTGCGGCGCGGCTTGCCATCGGCGAGCGACTGATCCTTGGCCTTTCCGTCGAGACGGCACAATTGATGCGCGATGTGGACCCAGCTATCGTCGACTATGTCGGCGTTGGCCCGGTCTTCGCCACCGGGACCAAGCCGGATCACAAGCAACCAGTCGGCCTGGAGGGTCTCGCCCATATCGTATCCGTCTCACCGGTTCCGGCAGTCGCGATCGGTGGACTGAAGATGGAGCATGCCGCTTCGGTCATCGCCGCTGGAGCCGCCGGCCTTGCCGTCGTCTCCGCCGTCTGCGGCACGCCCGCTCCACGCAGTGCAGCCCGTGCCCTGATCCAGGAAATAGAAAAGGCGCGGCCATGATTGCGAACATTCTCTCCATTGCCGGCTCCGACCCGTCCGGCGGGGCAGGCATACAGGCCGATCTGAAGACTTTCGCGGCTCACGGTACCTATGGAATGGCGGTCGTGACCGCCCTCACCGCGCAGAACACGAAAGGCGTCTACGGCGTCCAGATCGTTCCGGCGGGCTTCGTTGCTGATCAGATCCGGGCCGTTTTCGACGACGTCCGCGTCGATGCCGTTAAGATCGGCATGATCGCAAATGCGGAAATCGCCGAGACCGTGGCCGACATCCTGTCCCGGCAGCCCGGCGTGCCGATCGTGCTCGACCCAGTGATGATTGCCAAAGGCGGCGCCTCGCTTCTCGCAGAACAGGCTGTCGCAGCGCTTCGGGATCGCCTCCTGCCGCTTGCCACGGTGCTGACGCCGAATCTCCCCGAAGCAGCCGCCCTTCTGGGAGAGCCAGAGGCGCGGGATCGCCATACGATGGCCGAGCAGGCGGAAGCGCTCAGAGCCCGCGGTGCCCGAGCCGTACTGGTCAAGGGGGGCCATCTTCCGGAGGATGAAAGTCCCGACGTCCTTGCCGATCCCGCGGGCCTGACATGGCTTGAAGGGCGGCGGGTCCAGACCTCCAATACCCATGGGACAGGATGTACGCTATCCAGCGCGATTGCTGCCGAACTGGGCAAGGGTAATGATGTCGTGGCCGCCGTCCGAACGGCCAAGCTGTACCTCGCATCAGCGATCCATCGTTCCGGGGAACTCGATGTGGGGTCCGGTCATGGCCCCGTGCACCATCTCCATGCCACCAGCTGAAAGCGCAGTCGGACGAAGCCTCGGCACCAATTACTTTGGCAGCGGGCCGATAGCTGGCTAGCTCTTGTGCATTGTCCCCGTCGCCTGAGCATGGATGTGCCAGGACAGCGCCTCTTCCAGGAGATGTGGCGTGTGGCCGCCGCGCGCGCAGGCGCGCTCGAAATAGCTCATCAGGGCTTCCCGGAAACTGGGGTGAACGCAGTTCTGGATGATTTCCCTTGCCCGCTCCCGTGGCGCCAGCTCGCGAAGGTCAGCGAGCCCGTTTTCCGTGACGATGATATCGACGTCATGCTCGGTGTGATCGACATGCGGCACCATGGGGACGATGGACGACAGCTTGCCGTCCTTGGCGAGCGACTTCGTGACGAAGATAGACAGGAAGGCATTCCGCGCAAAGTCGCCGGATCCGCCGATGCCATTCATCATGTGTGTGCCATTGACATGCGTCGAGTTGACATTGCCATAAATGTCGAGTTCCAGCGCCGTATTGATGCCGATCACCCCCAGCCGGCGGATGACTTCAGGATGGTTGCTGATCTCCTGCGGCCGGAGCACCAGGTGCTCCTTGTATTTGCGGAAGTCCGCAAAGACCCGGTCAGCGCACGCCGTCGAAAGGGTGATGGAGGATCCGGAGGCGAAGGCAAGCTTTCCCGCATCGAAAAGATCGAAGGTGCTGTCCTGCAGCACTTCACTGTACATGCGCAGGTGATGGAACGGGCCATCGGCAAGACCGGTCAGTACGGAGTTGGCGATTGTGCCGATACCAGCCTGCAGCGGTTGCAGAGTCAGGTCCAGCCTGCCTTTTTCGACCTCGTCCTCGAAGAACCGGATGAGGTGCGAGGCGATCGCGCTGGTGTCGGCATCCTGCGGCTCTATGGTTGACGCACTGTCCTTCTCGTCAGTGACTACGATCGCGGCGATCTTGTCGGGATCAATCGGCACGAATGGGAAGCCAACGCGACTGTCGCAGGTTACGACCGGGATCGGCACACGGGTTGGTCGCTTGCCGGGGAAGTAGATGTCGTGCAGGCCTTCCAGTTCAGCCGGCTGGCTGAGATTGATCTCGACGATGATCTTCTTGGCAAGAACCGCAAAGCTCGCGGAGTTGCCGACGGAGGTCGAAGGAACGATGTTTCCCTCTTCGGTGATGGCAGCAGCCTCGACAATGGCATAGTCGATAGGACCGAGCTGATTGGAGCGGAGGTGCTCCACCGTTTCTGATAGATGCTGATCGATGAACATCACTTCGCCGCGGTTGATGGCGGCGCGTAGGGTCCGATCCGCTTGGAAAGGCATGCGGCGGGTGAGTACCTTTGCCTCGGTCAGCATCCGGTCGACATCGTGGCCAAGAGACGCGCCGGTGATCAGCGTAATCTTGAAGGGTTCTGTGCGGGCGCGCGCTGCCATGGAGATGGGAACTGCCTTGGCGTCGCCGGCGCGGGTGAACCCGCTCATGCCGATGATCATCCCGTCCTTGATGAGGGCTGCCGCCTCCTCCGCCGAAACGATCTTGTCAAGGAGCGCGGGGCGGCGGATACGGTCGGAGATCATCTTCTCATCCTTCGATTTCATCCGGCCATTTATCGAGGGCCGGGCAGCCGTGTCAAAGACAGGCGACGACCGCCTGTCCAGGCGGCGCACTTTAGTGCCGGGAGATCCTCTGGCATTGACAAGTATCAAGGACCTGCAGCTGATCCTCCGGAGCCACCGAGGGCGCCGGCAAAGCGCGGCGTCCCGAGGTCCCGGAAGGTCAGGCCATCCTTGCAACAACAGTCACGGCAGGATTCGGACAGGCACAGCCTTCGACGCCGGTGTCTGGGACAGCCTCTCATGGAGTGAGAGAGGGATGAGCGGGTTGAGTTCCGGATAGTAGCCTGCAACGCAACCGTCGGGCAGCTGGAAAGGCAGGACCTTCAAGCCTTCCACTTTGCGCTCCCGGCCATCCTCGATATCCGTCTGCAACCCGACCAACTGGCCCTCTTGAAGACCGAGCTTTTTCATCTCCTTCGGGTTGATCAGCAGGACGTTGCGCGTCCCTTCGATGCCTCTCAGGCGGTCGCTGTAGCCGTAGATGGTCGTGTTGAACTGGTCGTTGCTGCGAAGGGTCATCAGGCGATAGCGGCCCTCCCGGTCCTCGAAGCCTGCCGCAGAAAGTGCTTCCGGTACCGTAAACTCGGCCTTGCCGCTATCCGTCTTCCAGATCCGCTCCCGCGCGCTGTTTCCCCGGTAGAAACCTCCCGGCGTGAACAGGCGCTTGTTGAAGTCGTGGAACTTGTCCGGGTAGGTCTCCTCGATCAGATCGCGGACCTTTCCGTAGTCGCCCCGCCATTCATCCCACTTCACCTTCGGATTGGGGGGAAGTGTGGCCTTCGCCATGCCGGCCACGATGGCGAGCTCTGACAATAGATGCTCGCTCGCCGGCTTGTGCTTGCCGACGGAGCCGTGGATGCAGCTCAAGCTGTCTTCCATGGAGACTGTCTGCGGCCCTGCCTCCTGCATGTCCACCTCGCTGCGTCCGAGGCAGGGGAGGAGATAGGCGACTTCGCCATTGATCAGGTGGCTGCGGTTGAGCTTGGTGGCAATCTGCACCGTCAGGCGCATCTTCGTCCACGCTGCCTCCATGACATCGTGATCGGGGATAGCACGGACGAAATTGCCGCCCAGGCTGACGAAGCCGCGGATGCTGCCATCGATAATTCCTTCACAAGCCTCGACGGTGTTCACACCCTTTTCGCGCGGCGGCTCGAAATCGAACATCTCCGCGAGCTTGTCGAGCGGAACCAACTCCGGCTTTTCAGAGATGCCGACCGTCCGCTGCCCCTGGACATTGGAGTGGCCCCGGACGGGGGAGATGCCGGTGCCGTCCCGACCGATATTGCCCTTCAGCAAGAGGAGGTTCACCAGCATGGCGATACTCTCGAAGCCGCCGACCTGCTGTGTCAGTCCCATGCCGTAAATGCCGATGACCCGTTCCGCATCCACGTAGACTTGTCCGGCGGCCTCCAGGGCTGCCCGCTCAAGCCCCGATTCCCGCTCGATCTCGTCCCAGCTGGTTGCACGTACCTTTTCCTCGAACGCACCGAACCCGCTGGTGTGCTGCTCGACGAAATCCCGGTCGATCACGTTGCGGCCCTGCTGCTTGGCTTCGTCATCCTTGGCGAACACGTGCTTGCACATGCCCATGATGGCCGCGATGTCGCCGCCGGTCTTGACCTGATGATACTGGCAGGAGATCTGCGTCTCCTTGCCCGTCAGCATCTCCGTCGGGCTCTGCGGGTTAATCATGATCTCCAGCCCTTTTTCGCGGACTGGGTTGAAGGTGATAATCTTGCAGCCGCGCTTGACCGCCGCCTGCAGCGGGTGAAGGAAGCGGGGGCTGTTGGAGCCGGTGTTCTGGCCGAAGAAGAAGATCGCGTCGCAGGTCGAGAAGTCACCGTAGACGGAGGTGCCGACGGAGGCTCCGATAACCTTCTTCAGGCCGACCGACGTGGTTTCATGGCACATGTTGGAGCTGTCGGGCAGGTTGTTGTGGCCGTAGAGCCGCGCGAAAAGCGCATAGAGATAAGAGGTCTCGAGGCTTGCTCGGCCGGACGCGTAGAAGACCACGGACTTCGGATCGAGCGCCTTCAGCTCCTGACCGATGGCGGAAAAGGCCTCCTCCCACGCACAGGGGACATAGCGGTCACTGTCGTGATCGTAGCGCATCGGATGGGTGAGACGGCCTTCCTGTTCGAGGTCGTGGTCCTTCCAGCCGCGTAACTCCGTAACTGTATGCTTGGCGAAGAACTCCGGCGTGCAACGGCGGGTCGTCAGCTCCCAGAGCGTCGCCTTGGCGCCGTTCTCGCAGAACTCGAAGGGGTGATGATCGGCCGGCTTCGTCCAGGCGCAGGAGACACACATGAAGCCTCCTGGTTTGTTCTGGCGACGCAGCGTATCGGCAACCGCCGGCGAGTTCAGCTCCTTGGCGAAGATGCGAGCGATCCCTCGCACCGAACCCCAGCCTCCAGCCGGGCCATCATAATGTACGGTCTCGTTCTTCGACATTGGCGTCCCCAGGTGAACAGATGGAACAGAATCCACCCCGCCGACCAGTGTCGACAGGCTGAGGGGGCAACCCGAAGAAGAGCCCAAGGTTCCGCATGTCGGCGGACTGGCGCCGGGGATGCAGGTCAGACATTCGTGATCAACGGATCTGGAAGAAAGGATGCTCGCTCGGAGCAAGGCGGTTCATGGTCCGGCGGCAAGTCGAGGAGATAATCCTCGCGCCGTCACGCCGGTGTCGCTGCCCGCCCTACTCCCAGGTGCTGCGCCATGACCTCATCATCGTCGAGCAGTTCGGCGCTCGTTCCGGAATAGACCACCGCGCCACGGTCCAGGATGATGGCGTCATCGGTCAGGGGCAGGATCTTGCGTGCCTTCTGTTCGATGATGATGGCCGACATCCCTTCTCCCTCGACGATCTGGCGAAGTGCGGCAAGAAGCTCGTCGACGATGATCGGGGCAAGTCCTTCGAGAGGCTCGTCCAGCAGGAGAAGCCGGGGATTGACCATGAGCGCGCGGGCCACGGCGAGCATCTGCTGCTCGCCGCCGGACAGTTGGCTGCCAAGGTTACGTCGCCGCTCTTCCAGGCGGGGAAACATGGAAAAGACCCGCGGCAGCGTCCAGGGGCCGGACCGCGCAATGGCGGTCAGGTTTTCTTCCACCGTGAGCGATTTGAAGATGTTGCGCTCCTGCGGGACCCAGCCGATTCCTGCCGCCACGCGGCGATCGGCGCGAAGGCGGGTGATGTCGCGCTCCAACAGCTTGATGCTACCCGAGTGGTGGGTGGTCAAACCGGCGATGGTGTCCACCAGGGTCGTCTTTCCGGTACCGTTCCTGCCGAGCAAGGCCAGCGTCCGGCCTTCGTCCATCGTCAGACTGATCCCGGCGAGGACGCTCGCTTCGCCGTAGCCGGCGACGAGGCGATCGATGACGAGCAGCGGCCGGTTCATGCATTCTCTCCGAGGTAGACCGCCTTGACCCGGGTGTCGCTGGAGATGTCTGCTACTGAACCTTCGGCAAAGACCGCTCCTGCGACAAGGACGGTAATCCGGCTCGCAAAGGAAAAGACGAGGTCCATGTCGTGCTCGATCAGCAGGACGGTCACGTCGCCCGGCAGGTCCGAGACGATCCTCAGCACTTCGTGACGCTCGTCTTCGGGAACGCCGGCAGCAGGCTCGTCGAGCAGAAGCACCTTCGGCTTCGACGCGAATGCCAGAGCGATCTCGAGAAGCCGCTGTTTGCCGTAAGGAAGCGTCGCCGTCCGGCTGCCCATAACGGCATCGAGGCCGAACCGTCCGAGCAGTTCCGCCGCCTCGTCGACTGCCGGCCTGTAGCTCGCAATCCCGCGAAAGAGATTGCCTCCGACACCGTCCCGCTCGCTGATCGCCAGCGCCACCGTCTCCAGCGGGGTGTAATCGACAAACAGCTGGTTGATCTGGAACGTACGCGTCAATCCCTTCTTCACCCGCTGATAGCCAGGCAGATCCGTGATGTCTTCGCCTCCCAGCAGAACCTGGCCTCCGGTCGGCTTGAGTACCCCGGTCAGCAGGTTGATAAGAGTGGTCTTGCCGGCGCCGTTCGGCCCGATCAGCGCGTGGCGGGCACCCTGTTCCACCTGTAGGTTCACATCATTGGTGACCACGAATGCCCCGAACCGGCATTTCAATCCCCTGGTTTCCAGTGCGATGGTCATGGCTTCATGCCTTTCAGCCGCGATAGCCGCTCCGGAAGGAAGTCGATCCAGTTGGACAGCCGATTGCGTCCTACAAGAACCAGGATGATCAGCAACAGCCCGATCCAGAACATCCAGTATTGCGGCGTGACCACGGACAGCCAGTCCCGCAGAAGCGTGAAGGCGATTGCGCCGAAAATGCCGCCGTATAGATAGCCGGTGCCACCGATGACCAATACGAGAAGGACATCGGCAGACCGGTGGAATGCCAGCACATCTGGCGAGACGAAGGAGGTCGTCTGCGTCAGGAGAGCACCGGCGAAGCCGGCCATGATCGCGGCGATCGTGTAGACGAGGATTATGCGGCGGCGGGCGGGAACGCCGACCATAGCCGCACGGACCGGGTTTGCCTTGATCGCCTTGAGGGACAGGCCGAAGGGTGAGAACGCAATCCGCCGCGCGATCATGGTCGAGACGAACAGCACCACCAGGCAGTAGATGTAGCCGTTACGGCCCCAAAGATCGAATTCGAACATGCCGAGGATGGGCCCCAGGCTGAAGCCGCTGAGCCCATCCGCACCGCCTGTCAGCCAGCCGAGTTGGTTTGCAGCCTCCGCCAACATCAGGGCGATGCCGAGCGTCGTCATCAACCGGGTGAGGTCGGAGCCGCGCAGGATGAGGAAACTTGTTGCATAACCCAGCAGCCCGCTAGAAAGCCCCGCTACCACCAAACCTACGACCGGCTCCGCGTAGTAATGACGCGCAACGAGACCCGCGACATAAGCTCCAACGCCGAAGAATGCCGTGTGGCCGAGGGAGACGATTCCGGCAAAGCCCAGTACAAGATCCAACGACACAGCGAATAGCGCCAGTATGGCGATTTCGGTCAGGATAAGCATCTTCGAGGGCAGCACGAAGATGGCGATGACCGCCGCAAGCCAGACGACCACCTCATAGATGCGGATGCGGCTGCGCTGGCGCACCAAGGATTGCGCCTGCTCCGAACCGAATACCGGTTCCGGCATCGGCTTGGAATGCTGTTCTGCCAGCATGCTCATCGCGCACCGCCCCGAGCAAACAATCCGCTCGGTCTTACGATCAGCATGATGATCATCAGGCCGTAGATCACGAAGGGCCCGATTGCCGGGACGTAATACTTGCCAGCCACGTCGGCGATACCGAGCAGGATGGCAGCAAGAAACGGCCCACTGACCGTGGAGGTGCCGCCAACGGCAACGACGATCAGGAAGTAGATCATGAACTTGAGGGGAAAGTTCGGGTCGAGACCAAGGATCTCCGCTCCCATGGCGCCGCCAAGCCCGGCAAGGCCGGAGCCGAAGGCGAAGGTGAGTGCGAACACCGCCGAGACATTGATGCCGAGGCCCATTGCCACACGACGATCATCCACGGCGGCACGAAGCCGGCTGCCGAACCGTGTCTTCGACAGGATCAGTTGAAGCGCGATCGCGAGGATCGCGCAGATAACGATGGTGAAGAGACGATAGCGGCCAATGCCGACGCCGAGCACCTCGGTCCGTCCCGAAAGCTCAGGCGGCAGCTGTATCAGTTGCTGCTGTCCTCCCATGATGTAGTCGGCCGCGGCAACGGCCATGAAGACGAGTCCGACCGAGAAGAGAACCTGATCGAGGTGGCTTGCCGTATAGAGGCGCCGGTACAGCGTCCGCTCCAAGATTGCTCCCAGAGCGGCGCTGACGAGAAACGCCGCCGGCAGGCACCAATAGAACAACAGACCGTATCGGTTCATCATCACGACGGTCACATACCCACCGGTCATGGCGAAGGCGCCATGGGCAAGATTGATGAAATTCATCAATCCGAGCGTGATCGTCAGTCCGCAAGCGAGGATGAACAGGAGCATGCCATAGGCGATGCCGTCGAACAGGATGGTCAGCATTGGCCCTCACGCGATTGGAGGGGCCGGCAAGCCAGCCCCTCGCTGTAACTCATTGTGCCGAGTTCGGATCGCGGATCTTCTCGTACTTGGTGAACTCGACGTTGTAGAGCTCACCATCGACTTCCTTCACCTCGCGGATATAGATGTCCTGGACGATGTCGCGGGTCTGCGGGTCGATCATGATCGGGCCGCGCGGGCTGGTCCATTCGGCGCCCTTCATGGCTTCGATGAGTTTGTGGCCGTCCGTGTCGCCACCCGTCTTTTCCAATGCCATGTAGGCGAGATGCATAGCGTCATAGCCGCCGACCGACATGAAGTTCGGGCGCATGTTGTTGTTCGACTTGCGGACCTCCTCCACGAAAGCCTTGTTTTCGGGGCTATCGTGGTTGGCGGAATAGAAGTGGCCGGTGATGACGCCCTTGGCCGCTTCACCGATTCCGTTCAAGAGGTCATCATCGGTGACGTCGCCGGTCGCGATCAGCTTGATCCCCGCATCCGCCAGGCCGCGTTCGACAAACTGTTTCATGAACAGCGAACCGATGCCCGAAGGCACGAACACGAAGACGGCATCCGGCTTGGCATCCCGGACGCGCTGCAGGAACGGCGCGAAGTCGGGGTTCTGGAGCGGTACTCGAACGGACTCGACGATCTCGCCGCCTTCCTTCTTGTACTGGTCGACGAAGCCCTTCTCGATGTCGTGGCCGGGGCCGTAATCGGTGACGAGCGTGACGACGCGCTTCAGCCCGTTCTCAACGGCCCAAGTTGCCACTGGCAGTGCGGACTGCGGGCCGCCCATGCTGGTCCGGACGAAGTAGTCGGACTGCGTCATGATCGCCGAGGTCGTTGCGGATGTGATGATTGCCGGGATCTTCGCCTGGTTCAGGACAGGAGCCACGGACATGGCAAGCGGCGTCAGACCGAAGCCCATCAGCATACTCACGCCTTCATTGACCACGAGTTCCTGCGCGATCCGGCGCGTCTGGTCGGCAGTTCCGGCATCATCCCGCAGGACGACCTCCACTTTCTTGCCGCCGGCCGTATCGCCGTTGATGGCCATGTAAGCCTTCACACCGGCTTCAACCTGCCGCCCCGTCGAGGCGAAGGGACCGGTCATCGGCAGGACGAGGCCGATCTTGACGACCTCCTGCGCATAGGCCGGCAGCACGGCCATCGCGCCTAAAGCGACGCCGGCTGCGGCAACGAATGTTCTTCTCGTGATCATGCCTTCTCCTCCTCTGGATCATGCGCGCGCCGGTGCGGCTGCTGCGAGCGGTTCACCTGTGTATGTCATCTGCCATGCGCACTCCTCCTGCACAAGGCAATGCACGTCCTGCAACTGCGGTCGGTCAGGTTGCCAACCCTTCCTCGATTTCGTGGCGGGGCTGGATGTATACAAAAGGTGCTGTCAGGATTTTCGTCGGGCGAACAGGGGTCCGCCGTCATTCTGTCAGCTTTACCTCCCAGCCAGCTGCCATTTCGCCGTCCCCAGCAATGCCCGACCTCCCGGGCCGGATCTGTCAGGGAAGGATTCAAACGTAGTTTCTGTATACAGCTGCTGTCAATATGGAGCTGCATCAGGCATCGTTCATCTTAAGGTGTATACGGAGGCGTCAACGGCTCCAGCCGCCGTATGCCATCGGGGCAGGCAGCCTGGCAGCCTTCCCGCGAGAACAGGAGCCGGGTCCCAGGCAGGTCTGTTGGTTGCAAGTTCGATTTCCTTGACGGCAAGTCGTCGGCAGCGATTGGGCGGGGGATCAGTTGCGAGAGGTGTATAGGCCCGCGTAGGTATCTCTCAACACATTCTTCTGGACCTTGCCCATCGTGTTGCGCGGCAGCTCATCGACGAAGATGACCTGCTTTGGCTGCTTGTACCGCGCTAGCCGATCCCCGAGCCCGTCCAGAATATCCCGCTCGGTGATATTTGCATGAGGCTTCCGTACCACGATGGCCGTCACGCCCTCGCCGAAATCGGGATGAGCCACGCCGATGACCGCGCTCTCAAGCACCCCGTCCAACTGGTCGATCTCGGTTTCGACCTCCTTGGGATAGATGTTGTATCCGCCGGAGATGACGAGATCCTTCCCCCGGCCGACGATGTGGACATAGCCTTTCTCGTCGATCCTGCCGAGGTCACCGGTGATGAAGAAGCCGTCGCTACGAAATTCCGCTGCTGTCTTCTCCGGCATCCGCCAGTAGCCCTGGAAAACATTCGGGCCCTTCACCTCGATCATCCCCGTATCGCCGTCAGGAAGGATCCTGCCCGTTTCCGGGTCAGTGATCCGCAGCTCGACGCCAGGGAGCGGGAAGCCAACCGTCCCCGCGATCCGCTCGCCTTCGTAAGGATTGGAGGTATTCATGTTCGTCTCGGTCATGCCGTAGCGCTCGAGGATGGCATGGCCGGTGCGCTCGAAAAAGCTTCGGTGGGTCTCCGCAAGAAGTGGCGCCGAGCCGGAAATGAAAAGACGCATTCCGGCCGTCGCCTCCTTTGTCAGGCCCTCGTGCTGCAGGATGCGGACATAAAAGGTCGGCACGCCCATCATCACGGTGGCCCGCTGCATGCGCCGCAGCACCTCGTCGGGGTCGAACTTCGGCAGGAAATCCATGGAGGCGCCCGAAAGGAGAACGACGTTCGACGCCACGAAGAGCCCATGAGTGTGAAAGATGGGCAGCGCATGGATCAGGCGGTCGGATGAGGTGAAGCGCCAATAGTCGCAGAGGGTTCGTGCATTCGACAGGAGATTGTCATGGGTAAGCATGGCGCCTTTGGAGCGGCCGGTCGTCCCGGACGTGTAAAGGATCGCAGCCAGATCATCCGGTCCCCTTTCGGAATCGCTGAACGCACTGCTTTCCGCCTTGGCGCGTTCCATCAGCGTTCCATTCCCCTTGTCATCCAGCGTCTCGACCAGCGCTCCATGCGCGTCGGCGACCTTCGCCATGCCTTCCCGTGTCCGTGGATCGCACACGACGAGTCGCGGCTCCGCATCGCCGACGAAGTAATCGATCTCAGCCAGTGTATATGCCGTATTGAGCGGAAGGTAGATCGCTCCCGCGCGGACGCACGCGAGATAGAGCATCAGTGCCTGCGGGCTCTTCTCCACCTGAACGGCCACCCGATCTCCCGGGCGCACGCCGAGCTTGTCGAGGGCGGACGCAATACGGCCTGACTCCTCGAGCATGTCTCCATAGCTCCACGTCCGACCATCGAGCGCTTCCAGGAAGAGGGCATCGGGATCAGCGGCTGACCGGATGGCGTCGAAGAGGTGATTGGTCATGATGCGGACTCCGTCGGGGCCTTGTGCTGTTTTTCATGCTCGTGCGGGTTGGAAGAAGCCCCCGGGGCTGGAAGGAGGCCGCGGGATCCGCGATCAGCGGGGATCATCCGCCGTATCGCAGGCGTCGTGACGACCTCGCCTCTGGCTGCGAACGCCTCGTGGTTGGTCTCGATCTCGTCGAGCTTGTAGAGATAGTTCACCATGAGGCCGCGGGCTTGGCGCATGGCGCGTGGGGACCGGTCCGCCAGATAATTGATGCGCTCCAGTCTGGCGCCGTTGCCGAGGTGGAAGCGGGCAACAGGATCAACGACTCTTCCCTGGGGATCACGGGCACGCAGGAAGTAAGAGGCCGCGGCAGTGGTGAGTGCCGCCTCCAGGACATCTGCCCCCTGCTCTCGCTCTTCCCATCCGGGCTCCTCCGTCTGGCGGAGAACCTCCCGGGCGGCATCCGGCAGCGCGTCGGACACTTCATTGCGAAGCTCTCCGGAGAGCCATCTCGCAAAGCCCGGAACGGGTGAAAGCGTGACGAAGGTCTGGAGCCTGGGATGATCCCGCCTCAGGTCCTCCACGACCTGCTTGATTAGGAAGTTGCCGAAGGACACGCCGCGAAGGCCCGCCTGGCAGTTGGAGATTGAATAGAACACTGCAGTCGTCGCCTCTCCGGCGGGAAGAATCGTCCGATCCTCGCGCAGAAGCGAATCGATGCTTGAGGGCATGTCGCGGGTCAGGGCGACCTCGACGAAGATTAGCGGATCGTTCGAAAGTTGCGGGTGGAAGAAGGCGAAGCAGCGGCGATCTTCCGGCTCCAGCCGCCGCCGCAGTTCATCCCAACCACCGATGTCGTGAACCGCTTCGTATCGGATGATCTTTTCCAGGACATTGGCCGGCGTCGACCAGTCGATCGGCCGCAGCAGCAGGAAGCCGCGATTGAACCAGGAGCCGAAGAGATGGGCAAAATCCGCATCGACAGCCGCGAGCTCCGGAGCAACATCCTTGAGCTTGAGAAGGGCTTCGCGCATTTGCACGAGTGTCCGGATACCGTCGGGCGCGAGGTTCAGCCGGCGGATCAGTTCCTGCCGGCGGGGCTCGGCAGCAAGATGAAGTTCGAGCAGGGCCTCCGGTCCCTGGTCTCTTCTATACTCCTCGATTGCCCGTTCCAGCCTCCCTAGGTCGGGGCCGAAATCTTGAAGCAGCAGCAGCATGAATGCGCGCTGCTCTTCCTGCGAAAATCCCTGCCAGCGTCGCAGGATGTTCTGCGCCAGTGCCATGCCGGAGGCTTCTCCCCGGCTTGACAACAGGGTCTCACAAAGGCTTGTCGTGCCCGCCACCGGGTTCTCGTCATCGCGGGGGGCGAGCGACAGGAAGCGCCGCCCCCTGTCGGCAATCGCCTGCAGCATGTCGGCGAACTGGAATGTTCCGGTCATTCCACCACTCCAAGCATCTGGTTGGGAAGCCAGGTCGCGATATCGGGGAAGAGGCACAGGATGAGGATGGCGAGGAACATCACGAGGACATAGGGGAGCGAACCCCACAGGATGTCCCTGGTCGGCACTGTCGGCGCGATTGCGTTGATGACGAACAGGTTAAGCCCGATCGGCGGGGTAATCAGCCCTACTTCCATGTTGATGGTCAGGACGATGGCGAACCAGTAGGGATCGAAGCCCGCCTGGGTGACGATCGGAAACAGCATGGGTGCGGTCATGACGATGACTGCCACCGGCGGCAGGAACATGCCGCACACGAGCAGGAAGACATTGATGATCGCCATCAGCACCCAGCGGTTGACGTCCATGTCCGCGATCACCGTCGCGATCGTCTGCGTGATGAAAAGCGACGAGAGCGCAAAGGCAAAGAGCTCGGCGGCGGCCATGATCATCATGATCATGACGCTCTCCCGCATGGCCGAGGCGAAGATGCCGCTCACGGCGCGGAACCTGAAGAGCCGGTAGGCGATGATCACTACGAGGAGGGTAAGAAGAGCGCCTGCACCCGCGGCTTCCGATGGCGTAGCGATGCCCCCGTAGAGCACGTAGAGCGTGCCCGCGATGATCAGTAGGAACGGCAGGATGCGCGGCATCGCCGACAGCCGCTCCTTCAGGGTGTAGCGGACCGAGCGGGCTGCGAATTCGTAGCCCTTGCGCTTGCAGTCGATGATGGCCCAGACCATAAACATCACCGTCAGCATGATCCCGGGAATCACGCCCGCCATGAACAGCCGCCCGATTGAGGTCTCCGTAGCAATGCCATAGACGATTAGGGTGACGGACGGCGGAATGAGTATCCCGAGCGTGCCGCCCGCAGCAATCGATCCGGTAGCGACGGAATTCGGATAGCCCCGCCGCAGCATTTCCGGGATGCCCATTTTCCCGATCGCGGCGCAGGTTGCTGGCGAGGATCCCGTCATTCCGGAAAAGATCGCGCAGGAGCCGATGTTCGACAGGACGAGGCCTCCGGGAACTCGGTTCAGCCAGCGGTCCAGCGAGGTGTAGAGATCAGACCCGGCTGGCGAGGAGGCCACGGCTGCACCCATGAGGACGAACATGGGAATCGAGACATAGGCAAGGTTGGCGATCCCGGAAAACATCGTGTCCCCGAGAATGTAGAAGATATTGAAACCGTCCTGCAGGAAGAGCGCCACGAAGGCGGCAAGACCAAGCGCGAAGGCGATAGGCATTCCTGTCGCGAGAAGACCAAACAGCAAGGCGATGATCAGAAGACCGGCACCGGTGGCGCTCATGGAAGGTGTCCCTTCTCGTTGGCTCCGGCGCTTGTGGCCGGAAGGGGAAGTTCGGGACTGGGGATACTGCTTGTGTCGACCGGCTGCTCAGCCAATCCCAACAGGACCAGGATGTTGGCTGTGTATTGAAGGCACAGCAGGAAGAAGCCTATCGGGAGAGCGGCCAACGGTATCCAGAGCGGTGGGGCCCATACGCTGGAGTGCTTCCAGTTACCGGTCCAGGCCTCCTCGAATTGCACCCAGGTCGCCGCCAGCATGACGATGCAGAATACGAGGCCCAACATGGCTCCCAGGATCCGCAGCCTCTTGCGGTTTTGCTGGCCGAGCAGCAGCTCGACGACATCGACACCGACATGACCGCCCTTGAGGAGCACGTAAGGAGCACCCAGAAATATGGCGGCGGTCGCGGAAAAGATGACGAAGTCCGTCTGCCAGATGGTCGGCAGACGGAAGACGTATCGCATGAGGATCATCTGGCAGACGACCAGCATGGCGATTACGATCAACGCGGTGGCCATCACCGCGAACAAGCGGGACACCCTGCCCACCCAGAGGATATAGGGGTTCAGCATCGCAAGAATCTCCAGTGGAGACGGACGGCGCGCCAGTGCGCGCCGTCTTTTACTCATTCGACTGCGAGCGCCTTCTCGATCAGCTTGTCGCCTCCGGAGACCTTCTCGGCAAAGTTCTTGTAGGAGGACTCCTTGGCGAGGGCGAGCCAGGCGTCATAGTCTTCCTTGGACATCTCGACCACTTCGACACCCGCCTTCTTGTAGGTATCGATCATCAGCTGGTCGCCCTTGCGGACTTCGGCGTCGAAGAAGGCTTCCGATTTCTCGCCTGCAGCGAGGATGGCTTTCTGTTGTTCCTCGTTCAGCCCCTCAAAGACCTTCTTGGACATCAGGACCGGTTCGTACATGAACCAGAGCGCGTTCTCCCCGGGGGCGGTGAGGCATTTGGCATGCTCAAAGAGTCGATAGGAGACGAAGCTCGCCGAGGATGTGTTGGCGGCGTCGAGAACCCCTGTCTGCATTCCGCTATAAATCTCGGACGAAGGCATCGAGGAAATTGACGCCCCCGCGGCGACCAGCATTTCCTCGAAGGCCGGGCCGGCGGCGCGGATGACCTGCCCCTTGACCGTCTCAGGCGAGGTAATGCAGTTCTTCTTTGATGCAAATGCGCCCGACAGCCAGGCATCGGCGATCACCATGGCGCCGGCATCCTCGATCACCTTCTTGATATCAGTCATGAACTCGGAATCGTTCAGCCGCTTGGCGCGGTCGAAATTGCCGACGAGTCCGGGCATCAAGGTCGCCGAGAACTCCGGATGCCGCCCCGACGCATAGTCCAGGGGGAAGGATGTCATGTCGAGAATCCCGCGCGTCACGGCGTTCCACTGATCGTTCGGCTTGTAGAGCGACGATCCGGGATAGACCTGGATTTCCAACCCGACGTTTGCGGCAGCGACTTCGCGGGCGATGATCTGGACCATCTCGTCACGGATGTCTCCCTTGCCGCCGGGGAACTGGTGCGATGCCTTCAGGACAGTCTGTGCCGATGCGGTCGATGCGACCAAGCCGCCGATCAGCACTGCAGCTGAGAACCTCAGCGCTCTGGTGAACCTAATCATTTCATTCCTCCCTTTGCCTCGACCCTCCTGTCGAAGCCTTGGAATGATGAAATCAGCTTGCGCACAATGTCAACTATTTTGTATACAAGAATGAAGATTGTGCATGAGGTGGGACGTGAGTGCCAATACGCATCAGAAGCTGAGGGATGAGATCGAGAACTGCATCCTGACCGGCGAGTTTCATCCCGGCGAACGTCTTGACGAGGTTCAGTTGGCTGGTCGGTTCAACGTTTCGCGGACACCCATTCGCGAGGCGCTGCTACAGCTAAGTGCGATCGGGCTCGTGGAGATCCGCCCGCGGCGCGGCGCCATCGTCGTCGATCCGGGACCGGAGCGGGTGTTCGAGATGTTCGAGGTCATGGCCGAGCTGGAAGCCATGGCCGGTGCTCTTGCGGCTCGTCGACATCAGGAGCAGGACCGGTCCGCAATCCTGGAGGCGCTTGAACGCTGCCAGGAAGCTGCAGAAAGCGACGATACCGATCGGTATTATTACGAGAACGAGGTCTTCCACCGGGCCATCTACGCGGCCAGTCACAGCGGCTTCCTTGAGGAGCAATGCACAAGCCTGCACCGGCGCCTGCGGCCCTACCGCCGCCTGCAGTTGAGGGTGCGCAACCGGATGACCGTGTCGCTTGCCGAACACAGGGAGATCGTTGAAGCCGTCTTGGCAGGGGATGCGGATGCTGCCCGCATGAGCCTGCGCCAGCATGTTGCGGTGCAGGGCGACAGGTTCGGGGACCTGGTCTCCGGACTTCAGAAGATGGAGCGTAGACGAGCCTGATCGAACCCACTCAATGGATCCGGTCCCATCGAAACACCGGCGCACCCTCGGAAGGAGGCGTCGCCCGGAATGCCATGGGGCTCCGGGCGCCGGATTGCTTTACTCGGCGGAGTCCGCGGACTCGGCATTGAGGAGGCCATAGCGCTCCTCGCCGATCTTTCCAAGCAGATCAAGCTGGGTCTCGAGGAAGTCGATATGACCTTCCTCGTCGGCCAGCAGTTCTTCGAAGAGTTTCATGGAGACATAGTCTCCAGCGGCATGACAGACATCGCGGGACGCCTTGTAGGCGGTGCGAGCGTCGTATTCGCCGGCAAGATCTGCCTCGAGCACTTCCTTGACGTTCTGGCCGATGCGCAAGGGAGCGACCGTCTGGAGATTGGGGTGGCCTTCCAGGAAGATGATCCGATCGATCAGCTTGTCGGCGTGATGCATCTCCTCGATGGATTCTTCCCGCTCTTTCTTGGCAAGCTTGGTGTAGCCCCAATCCGATAGAAGACGGTAGTGGAGCCAGTACTGGTTGACGGCGCCGAGTTCGAGGAACAATGCCTCGTTAAGCCGCTCGATGACGCTGCTGTCGCCTTTCAATGTCCGCTCTCCTGTTTTCTTCGTGGAACTGTTTCAGGCGGGACATATAATCGATTACCTCAGCCGTCGTCGAGTGCCGCTCGGCGTGATAATCCTCGGTGGTCTTGATGATGATGTCGACGACGTTGGGGAAGCAGCCACAGCAACGACCGCGCTTGCCCATGGCATGATAGACTTTCGCGGGAACGATCAGCTGCCAGCAGTCCTCATTGAGAAGCTCGACGATGACTTCGCGGATTTCGTTGTCAGTGATGTAATTGCAGCTGCAGACTAGCATTCTCGGTCGACCCGTCAAACATGACCAGTAACGTCCGCTTTTTGCGAAACAGGATGGCTTCTGTCAAGATAGAATCATCCGGCTATTAGCGTTCGCTTGCGCTCGCGACCCGACTGCGCCGACTTGCCACACCTCCTGCGACCGCGCCGGTTAGTGGAAGTTGCGTCCCTTTGGCATGACATCCTGTGGGCGTGGCTCCTCGGAGAAAAGGCTGCTCCCCTTTCCTTTCGTGATATCGCGTCCGTCCCGCTCAGGTCCCCTTGGTTTGCGATAGCTGCCGCAGCCTGAACCCAATGTCTCGTCCGAGCCCGGGCGAGGCCCGCCGAACCGCCGCACCTCCTTCTGGAGCAGACCGAGCATATGCGTGATATCCTCGATATGCTCCACGACCGTATGAATGACACCCTGGGCGCTCTGCAGCCGGCCACGGATCTTCACCATGCGCGCGCCCATCACCACGGGGCGATATTGCTCGAACACCTTCGGCCAGACGATGGCGTTGGCCACCCCTGTTTCGTCTTCCAGCGTCATGAAGATCACGCCTTGCGCCGATCCCGGGCGCTGGCGCACCAGGACCAGCCCGGCAATGATGACCTTCCGCCCGTTCGGCACCGAAAGAAGGTCCACGCTGCGGCTGACACCCATCCGGACGAAATCCTCGCGAAGGAAGGACGTTGGATGGGCCTTCAGGGAAAGCGTCAGATGGCGGTAGTCTTCGATAACCTCTTCTCCCGGCAGCATGTCGGGCAGCTTTGCAGCCGGCTCCACCTGGAGTTCTCCCTGCTTCACCTGATCGAACAATGGCAGCTTGTCGGCAGCCTTCCGAGCATCGAGGCCGCGCACCTGCCAAAGCGCGGCGCGGCGCGAAAGGCCGATTGAGCCGAAGGCATCGGCATCCGCAAGCCGCTCGAGATCCGCCTTGTCGAGGCCGGAGCGTAGCCACAGATCGCGAACGGAAGCATAGCCGCTGCCGCGGTTCTCGAGCAGCCGGTCGCGAATGGACCGCTCAGACAGGCCCTTGATCTGGCGAAAGCCCAGTCTCACAGCCGTGTGGGTGCGGATCACCCGGCGCATCTCGCTATGCCTCGGATCGATATCCTGCGGCCGGAACGGCGCCTCCTCCAGGCTGCTGTCCCAGTCGGACAGGTTGATGTCTACCGGCCGGACCTCGACTCCATGTTCCCTGGCATCGCGGACGAGTTGGGCCGGCGCATAAAACCCCATGGGCTGGGAGTTCAGAAGGGCAGCACAGAAGACATCCGGATAATAGGTCTTGATCCATGAGGAAGCGTAGACCAGCAGCGCAAAGGATGCGGCATGGCTTTCCGGAAAGCCGTATTCGGCAAAGCCTTCGATCTGACTGAAGCAGCGCTCGGCAAATTCCCGGCTATAACCGTTTCTGGTCATTCCGGAGACCAGGGCCCTCTTGAACTCCACCACCCGGCCCGATCGCTTGAAGGTCGCCATGGACCGGCGCAGCTTGTCGGCTTCCGATGGCTTGAACCCTGCCGCAGTGATAGCAATCTGCATCACCTGCTCCTGGAAGAGCGGAACGCCGAGCGTCCGCTCCAGAACCACCCTGAGCTCCGGCTTCTCGTAACGGATCTCCTCGCCCTTGAGCGCCTTCTCACGGCGCTTCAGATAGGGATGCACCATGTTCCCCTGGATCGGTCCAGGCCGGACGATCGCCACTTCAATGACGAGATCGTAGAAGCGCCGCGGCCTCAGCCGCGGCAGCATGCTCATCTGTGCCCGGCTCTCGATCTGGAAGACGCCGATCGTGTCGGCGCGGCAGATCATGTCGAAGACATTCGGGTCGTCTCCCTTGGTCAGCAGGCTCGCCAGCGTTTCCTCCTGCCCGTAATGATCCTGCAGGAGCGCCAGACCTCTCCTCAGGCAGCTCAGCATCCCGAGCGCCAGCACGTCGATCTTGAGGAGCTTCAGCGTATCGAGGTCATCCTTGTCCCATTCGATCATGTAGCGACCGGGCATGGCGGTCTTCATGATCGGGACCACCTCGTCAAGCCTGTCGCGCGTGATCAGGAAGCCGCCGACATGCTGGGTCAGGTGGCGGGGAAAGCCCATCAGCTCCCTGGCATGGGCAATGACCTTCTGGGTAGTGGGATGGGCAAGGTCGAGGCCGGCCACCTTTGCTTCCCGCTCCGAAAGCCCTTCTTCAGACCAGCCCCAGACGGTGCTTGCCAACGCCGCCTGCACGTCTTCGGAAAGACCGAAGGCCTTGGCCACTTCCCGCCCTGCCATGCGGGTGCGGTAGCTTGTCACCGCTGCCGTCAGCCCCGCATGGCGGAAGCCGTAATGTTCGTAGATATATTGAATGATCTCCTCGCGCCGCTCGTGCTCGAAATCGACATCAATATCCGGTGGCTCGTTCCTCTCTGTCGAAATGAAGCGCTCAAACAGAAGCGTGCTGTGCTGGGGATCGACCTCGGTAATTCCAAGGCAGTAGCAGACAGCGGAATTGGCCGCCGAGCCCCTCCCCTGGCAGAGGATGTTCAGCTTGTGGCGGGCATGCCAGACGATGTGGCGCACGGTGAGGAAATAAGGCTCGTACTGCATCTCCTTGATGAGATCGAGCTCATAGCGGATCAGATCGGCAACCTTCTCCGGCACGTTGTGGGAATATCGCTTCTCGGCTCCCTCCCAGGTCAGGCGCTCCAGCGTTTCCGCCATGGTCTCACCCGGCACGCTCTCGTCCGGATAATTGTGCTGCAACTCGTCCAGAGAAAAATGAAGCTGGCTAAAGAATTTTCCCGTATTGGCCATAGCCTCGGGATAATTGTTGAAGAGGCGTGCCATCTCCCGTCCCGTCTTCAGGTGCCGCTCACCGTTTGGCGCCAGTCGGAAACCGGCTTCGGCAATGGCTACATGTTCACGGATTGCAGTCACCACGTCGGAGAGGGAGCGCCTTTCCGGAAGATGGAAAAGCGGCTGGTTGCTGGCCAGAAGCGGGACGAGGTGCGTGGCGGCGACGGCCGCAAACGTGGCGAAGACAAACCTGTCCTGTCCGTCATAGCTGGGAGACAGTGTCAGATAGACGGTCTTGCCGAACGTCTGGCGAAGCAGCTTCAGAACCTCTCCGAGCTTTTGCAGATAGGCATGATCGGAAGCGCAAGCGGGATCAGGCGTCACCGCCAGCATCATCTCGTGCCCCCATTCCACGAGATCCCATTCCTCCAGGATGCAGTTTCCCTTTTCCGTCCGAAGGTTGCCGCGGCTGAGGAGGCGGCAGAGATTGCCCCATCCCTTCCGGCTCACCGGATAGGCCAGGACGTCAGGCGTCGCGTCGGAGAAAACGAGCCGCGCGCCGGGCTGCATGCGGCAAGGAGACGGAACCTCCTTGTCGTCGTCAGGCCCTTCCTTTCCTCGCTGATGCCGTTCGGAAAGATCCCTGACATGGCTGTGGGCACGCACCACCCCGGCCACCGAGTTCCGGTCGGCAATACCAAGCCCCCCCAGCCCGAGCAGGGACGCTGCCAGCACCATCTCCTCCGGCTTCGATGCCCCTTCCAGGAAGGAAAAATTGGTCCGGGCGCCGAGCTCGAAGAAAGCGGGATCCGACATCACGCGAAGATCCCATGCATGTGCCATGTGGGGCGATAATCGGAACTGTAATGACCCTGGCGATAGACCCAGAACCGGTGTCCGGATGCGACTTCAAGTTTGAAGTAGTCCCGCTCCTGCCCCGCTTCCTGGTCCAGCCACCATTCCGGCGAGATACGCTCCGGTCCTTCCGCCCGCGCGACATCGTGAAGAACGCGGCGCCAGCGGAAGCGGCTCGGCGGCCCGTCCGGAACGATTGCGGCAAAAGCCTCCACGGGCTCCGGTCTTGGAAGCAGCCGCAGTGGCCTTTCCCGTCCCGTCGTGACAGCTGGGTTCTGCCTCCCCTCATTTCTCGCATCATGACCAAGAGCGGGGTACGCGAAAACGGCGCGTTCAGGGATATGGCTTTCCCGGAACTGGAATGCCTGGAGCACGTCGTCCCCCAGCCTGGCCGATACCCGGTCGATCAGATCCGCCAGGGGCGCTTCTCCAGACGCTTTTCCCAGAAGATTGTCCTGGCTCGCCTCGTAAGGATCATGCTGAAGGACGTTGAGCCGCAGAAGCTCGAAGCCAAAGCCTGCATCCAACTCGTCATGAACGGATTTCAGTTTCTCCGCGAATAGTCCGGCGATCCTCTGCGGATTCCGCAGAGGGCGGGATGCGCCGGCGACGATGCGGAACACGCGGCCATCCACCCGAAAGAGTACTAGTTCGAAGACCCGTCCTCCCGCCCCGCGCGCCTCCAGACTGGAACAGAGCGACTGGGCAATCCGTGAAGCCAGTTCCAGTATGTCCTCTTCCGCCTGGATCGCTTCCGCCAGCTTACGCTCGACCGACAGGAAAGCGACCGGACGCCGGGGGGAGATGGGCTCCTCCTCATGCCCGAGCGCCTGGTCGAGGCGAAGCAGGACTTGGCTGCCGAACCGGCGGGCCAGTGGCGCCCGTGGCATGGAGATGAGATCTCCCACCCGCTTCAATCCGAGCTTGTTCAATGCGGCTATGGTGTCGGCCTCGATACGCAGACAGGCCACGGACAGCGCCTCAAGCACTTCCTGCGCCGCACTATCAGCAATCACCCCGCCGGCTCCGAAACGGGATGCAGCCCAGGAGAGGCCTGGGGATCCCGAAATCGCTCCCTGAACCTTGAACCCCATCTGGAAGAGGCGCAGCAGGATATCGTCGAGCAGAACCTGCTCCCCGCCGAACAGATGCGCGCAACCGGTGATGTCCAGGAACAGGCCGTCACTCCCGTCAAGGGCCACCAGCGGCGTATAGCGATCGCACCAGTCGGCAATTGCCTCCAGGAGTGCCCTGTCGGCGGCGGGATCTTCCTCGGCGACATCGATTGCCGGATGTATGGCTCGCGCCTCGGCAAGACCCTGACCCTGCCGCAAGCCCATTTCCACCGCCAATTCATCCAGCGCCGTGAGGCGCACGGCATTGTCGCGCCGGCCCGAGCAGAGCAGCGGAGGATGGTCAGGACGCCCGGCCAAACGCCACGAGCCGCCCCAGCGCCGGCGTGCGATCCGGTCCGTCGGCAGGTGCGGGAAGACCAGTGCCAGAATGCGTTGGCCCGCTGATGGAAAGGCGAGACGGCTCTGGTGGCTGGGCAAGTAAGAATAGGCGGTCACGGGAATTCCACTCCAGGGTAAAAGAGAGCGGAGCCGGGTTGCGGCTCTTCTCAAGCGTCAGACGGAAGACTGGAAAGCCGATGCTGCCGCCAAGCATGGCTCCATTGGGAAGGACCCGCTCCGAAGCGGAACCCGGTTCGGCACGGAAGCGGAATACGGCGCTGCTCGCCTCCTCCTCGCCCGCATGCCGCAAGAGCAAGATCGGCCGCCTCGCCGCCTTTGCCCGCAAGCTGAGCCTCCGGCTCTCGGACAAGCCGAATGCAGAAGGATTGCCTCTGATTTCGAGAATGGTCGCGGCCAGCGCACCGCTCGCCGCCGCCGTTTCCGCCAGCCACAACGCCTCCTCCAGCTTTCGAGGCGTGGCCTGGAGGAAGTGCTTTATCTTGAGACCATATTGCGCAAGCCCCACCGGATAAGGCAGTCCAGTCTCGCCATTGGAGAACCTGTCGCTGATCCACAAAAGGGCAGAGGCTTCAGCCTGCCGCTGGATAAGAGCCGCCAGCGCCAGAACAAAACCACTGCCTGCTCCGGCATTGCGCATGGCAGATGTCCGAATCTCCGTTATCCCATCCAGGGGCAAGCCACCCTCCAGTGCTGCATCCATGTCTGGAAGGCCGATCTCAAGGCGATGGGGAAATCTGATATGGTGGATTTTCTGTTCACCCCGCGCCTGCTCCTCGCCTACCAGCGTGGGAGCCTTGCCTTCCAGTTTGGCAATCGTCTTACGCAGGGCAAAAAGTCTCTCCTGCGCCGTGGCATGCTTGGCCATGGCGTCAGCTCCATTTCAATGTTCACTTTATGTTCTAATGGATTCCAGAGCTCTCCAGAAGAGTCAACAGCCATTTTAAGAGAAGAGCCGGCTTCCTCGGGAGCTCTATGAATCCTCTCGAAAATTTCCGGAAATGGATTATATGAGCTTCAACAAGGAGCATCTATGGCCCGTATAGACCAAACCGACGATTGGCGAGATCGCCACGCGCCGACCCTCAGCGCTTTTGAATCGTTGGCCATCGAAGCCTATGGCAACCTGCCGGAAGAATTTCGGGCGCTGACGACCAATCTGACCATCGAGATCGAGGATTTCCCGGATGACGAGATCTTCGAGGACATGGCGCTGGAAACGCCCTTCGACCTGCTCGGCCTCTTCGAAGGGCGCGGCATTTCCGAGCGCTTTTCCATGGAGACCGGCGAGTTGCCGAACCGCATCCGGCTCTATCGCCGTCCGATCCTGGACTACTGGGCCGAGAACGAGGAAACGCTGGGCGATATCATCACCCATGTGCTGATCCACGAGATCGGCCACCATTTCGGTCTGAGCGACGACGATATGGAGCGGATCGAGGCGAGCGCCGAAGAGGCGACGGATCGCTGATCCGCCCCTCTTCTTGAACCGGCTCTACTGCTCGCCGAGCTTCATGTCCGGATGATAATCCTTCCCTTCGACGGTCTTCGTGACCGCCTGCCCGCAATACATCCTGTTTTCAGAGGCATTGAAGCTGTGGCTGGGTGATCCATGCAGTTCCCAGCCCTTGTTCAAGGCATCGGTCACACGGTGGCAGAAGGAGGCGTCGTCGGGTCCGGTCAGGAAGCGGTAGAGTTTCATGCTTTCATCTTTCTCTCAGAGATCTGTCGTGCCTTGGCCATGAGCCGTTCGGCCTGTTCCAGGTGAAGCCGCTCGACCATTTTCCCGTCCATGTTGATGACGTTGAGGCCCTCCGCGGCCGGATCGGCAAAGGCGTTGATGATTGCTTCGGCCTCCGTGACCTCCTCATCCGACGGTCCGAAAGCACGGTTAGCAGCCTCTATCTGAGCGGGATGGATCAGCATCTTTCCATCGAAGCCCATGGCGCGGCCTTCGGCGCATTCGACCGTAAACTCCTCGGTATCGCGGAAATCGTTGAAGACGCTGTCGATCACATCCAGGCCGTGGGCCCGAGCCGCCAGCACCACCTGCATCATCCACGGCACCAGATAGGCTCGCCCAGACTGGGGCAAAACGGCTGTTTCCTTGCGCAGGTCGTTGAGGCCAAGCACGAGACAGTCCAGCCGCGCATCGGCCGCGGCGATGGCCGCCGCGTTCAGCACGCACCCTGCCGTTTCCATCATCGCCCAAAGCCTTACGCCCGGCGAGGTTGCGGCAAGAGCACCCGCAGCTTCATGGATATCCTGCGGACCCTCCACCTTGGGAAGAAGCAGTGCATCCGGCTTGAGCTCAAGGATCAGGTCTAGATCCACTATCCAAAAATCAGAGCCTGGGGCATTGATGCGGATTATGGTCTCCCGCCCCTCAAGTGGCGCCTCCCGAAAATGGCGGCGCAGGTTTTCCCGCGCTTCCGCCTTCTTCTCCGGGAAGACCGAATCCTCCAAGTCGAAGATCACCCCGTCGCAGTTCAGGTCCTGAACCTTGTCGAGAGCCCGCTGGTTGATGGCAGGGACACTCAGTAGGGAACGTCTCGGCGGCGAATGCTTCGGGGAAGTGCTCATCGCGATTTTGTGACAAGCTTTTGCATGCGCCGCAATACGCCAGCCATCGAAAAGCCTTGCAAGCCTGATGTTGAACGACCACATTTCCTGGAGAGAAAGGTTCGGCCCATGCAAAACATTCGTTCATTCGTCCTGTTCACCAGCGGTGTCGCCCTCTTTGCGCTGGCTGCGCTGTTGACCGCTTCGCTCACAGTGGCCTTTGCGGGTATTCTCGGCGTGCTGGCAGCTGGACGTCTCCTGTCGGCACGTCTGAAGCCGATCCCGGTGAAGACGAAAGCCCGCAAGGATGACATGCGGGTCTGGAACGACGGTCGCGGCACGATCATCGATCTCTGAACCTCGCATCTCCATCGACGCGAGCGCCTGATTTTTCGGGCGCCTGCCGTACCGCGCAAAGCCAAACGGTTCTTCAAATCCACCTGGATTTGCGTTAAGGGCTTCCGCAGATAATCCGTGCGGAGGCAGATCATGGAAAAGTTTACCAAGCTCACCGGCGTGGCAGCGCCGCTTCCGGTCGTCAATGTCGACACGGACATGATCATTCCGAAGGACTACCTGAAGACGATCAAGCGCACGGGCCTCGGCAAGGGACTTTTCGCGGAAGCCCGCTACAAGGAAGACGGATCGGAAAATCCGGATTTCGTGCTGAACAAGCCCGCCTACCGCAACGCCAAGATCCTCGTGGCTGGCGACAATTTCGGCTGCGGCTCCTCCCGCGAGCACGCGCCTTGGGCACTCCTCGACTTCGGCATCCGCTGCGTCATCTCCACGAGCTTTGCCGACATCTTCTACAACAACTGCTTCAAGAACGGCATCCTGCCGATCGTCGTCAGCCAGGACGATCTCGACAAGCTGATGGACGATGCTTCGCGCGGTTCGAATGCCGTCCTGACCGTTGACCTTGAAGCTCAGGAGATCACCGGCCCCGACGGTGGCTCAATCCATTTCGACATTGATCCGGCGCGGCGTCATATCCTTCTTGAAGGCCTGGACGACATCGCCAGCACGTTGAAGAACGAATCCGTCATCGGCAGCTTCGAGCAGAAGGTCAGCGCCGAGCGGCCCTGGCTCTGATCGGGCCCGCCGGTGATGGTCAGGCGCGTCTCGTCCGGGTCCCCTTTCGAAGCCAGCATCGGCTATTCCCGCGCCGTCGTAGATGGCGACATGGTCTATGTCTCCGGGACCACTGGTTACGACTATGCGCGGATGGAAATGCCCGAGAATGTGGCCGATCAGACGCGCAACGCTCTGGCGACGATCGACCAGGCCTTGAGGGAGGCGGGAAGCGGGCTGAACGACGTTCTTCGTGTCCGCTACTACCTGACCGACATGGCCGACTACGAGCAGATCGTTCCGGTTCTTGGGGCGGCGTTCGGTAAAATCAGACCAGCAGCCACCATGGTGGTTTGCGGCTTGATCGCGCCCGAAATGAAGGTCGAGATCGAGGTAACGGCACGCATCGGCGCCGGTACATCCTGACAAAACTTGGCGGCCTTCTCCTCTCGGCAGGCTCGGAGGAGGTCTCGTAGCACGATGGTCGTGCGGAGGTGAGCCTGCCACCGAGAGGAATAACGAATGACGAAGTCTCTCTTCCTGCTTCCCGGCGACGGCATCGGCCCGGAGGCCATGGGCGAGGTCCGCAAGATCATCGCCTATATGAATGCCGAGCAGGGCGCAGGCTTCGAAACCGATGAGGGGCTTGTCGGCGGTTGCGCCTACGACGCCCACGGCGCGGCAATCTCGGAAGGGGACATGGCCAAGGCGATGAATGCCGATGCGGTGCTGTTCGGTGCCGTCGGCGGCCCGAAGTGGGACGACGTGCCTTACGAGGTTCGTCCCGAGGCCGGCCTGTTGCGCCTGCGCAAGGATCTCGAACTCTTCGCCAACCTTCGCCCGGCAATCTGCTATCCGGCACTGGCCAACGCCTCCTCGCTCAAGCCCGAGCTTGTCGAAGGCCTCGACATCCTGATCGTCCGCGAACTGACCGGCGGCGTCTATTTCGGTGAGCCGAAGGAAATCATCGATCTCGGCAACGGCCAGAAGCGCGGCATCGACACCCAGGTCTACGATACCTATGAAATCGAGCGGATCGCCTCGGTGGCGTTCGAGCTTGCGCGCACCCGCAAGAACCGCGTGTGTTCCATGGAAAAGCGCAATGTCATGAAATCCGGCGTGCTCTGGAACCAGGTGGTGACCGAAACCCATAAACGCGCATTTTCGGACGTCCAGCTCGAGCACATGCTTGCTGACGCAGGCGGCATGCAGCTTGTGCGGGCGCCAAAGCAGTTTGACGTCATCGTCACCGACAACCTCTTCGGCGACATGCTGTCCGACGTGGCCGCCATGCTCACCGGCTCGCTTGGCATGCTGCCCTCCGCCTCCCTTGGTGCTCCCGACGCCAAGACCGGCAAGCGCAAGGCGCTCTACGAACCTGTCCATGGCTCCGCACCGGACATTGCCGGCAAGGGCATCGCCAACCCGATTGCCATGATCGCCTCCTTCGCCATGTGCCTGCGCTATTCCTTCAACATGGTCGCAGAAGCCGAGCGGCTGGAGAAGGCGATCGCCAATGTCCTCGACCAGGGCATCCGCACCGGCGACATCATGGCCGAAGGTTGCCGACAGGTCGGGACGTCCGAGATGGGCGATGCCATCCTCAAGGAATTCTCCGACCTTTCTGCCTGAAAAGATCTCAGTGGCGCTTCAAACGGAGCGCCACTGATTTGAGGACTCCGGCTTCCGACAGGACGGCCTCAACAGCGGTCGGCGCTTGACTCCACATCAGAATCTTCTAAACACCACGTCGAACGGGAAAGCATCCTATGAACCGCCGCGAGTATTACATCGCTGCAGACTTCCAGCCGGCACATGGTGCTGGGCTGCATTCATGCTTTTCCGCCTCCAGCAAAACCACGGCCAAAACGACGACGAAAACCGTCTGACGTCTCTGGCCCGCCGCTCTCTCCCCGGTTAGGCCGGGGACAAGGAAACCCGCGATCCGTCGCGGCTTCCCCCTCAACGGATCGAGGAGAGGCAGAAAGAGAGCAAAATCATGGGTTTCAAGATTGCAGTCGTCGGTGCTACCGGCAATGTCGGGCGCGAGATGCTCAACATCCTGTCGGAACGGGGCTTCCCGGCTGACGAAGTGGTGGCACTTGCCTCCGCCCGCTCGCAGGGCACGGAGGTCTCCTTCGGAGACAAGGTTCTGAAGGTCCAGAACCTCGAAAACTACGACTTCTCCGATACCGATCTCTGCCTGATGTCAGCGGGCGGCGAGATCTCGAAGAAGTGGTCTCCGAAGATCGGCGCGCAGGGCTGCGTCGTCATCGATAACTCATCGGCTTGGCGCTATGACGCCGAAGTTCCGCTGATCGTTCCCGAAGTGAATGCGGATGCTGTCGAGGGCTTCCGCAAGAAGAACATCATCGCCAACCCCAACTGCTCGACCGCCCAGCTCGTCGTTGCGCTGAAGCCGCTTCACGACGTCGCCAAGATCAAGCGCGTCGTCGTGTCGACCTATCAGTCCGTTTCCGGCGCCGGCAAGGAAGGGATGGATGAACTCTTCACCCAGACCCGCGCCGTCTTCGTCGCAGACCCGGTCGAGTCGAAGAAGTTCACAAAGCGCATCGCTTTCAACGTCATCCCCCATATCGATAGCTTCATGGAAGACGGCTACACGAAGGAAGAGTGGAAGGTGCTGGCCGAAACGAAGAAGATGCTCGATCCGAAGATCAAGGTGACCTGCACCGCAGTTCGCGTTCCCGTCTTCATCGGTCACTCCGAATCCGTCAACATCGAGTTCGAAAACGAGATCACCGCCGATCAGGCACGAGATATCCTGCGCGAGGCGCCGGGCTGCCTCGTCGTCGACAAGCACGAAAACGGCGGCTACGTCACCCCCGTCGAATGCGCCGGCGAAGACGCGACCTACATCTCGCGCATCCGCGAAGACGCGACGGTAGAGAACGGGCTGAACATGTGGGTCGTCTCGGACAACCTGCGCAAGGGCGCAGCGTTGAACGCCGTGCAGATTGCAGAACTCCTCATCAACCGGGGCCTGATCAAGCCGCGCAAGCTCGCGGCCTGAAGGGAATGAGAACACTACCGGCGTAGATCGCGCCGGTAGCCAGCTTCGACCTTCACGAAGAATTTTAGTGAGGACGAGTTGAAGCGGGCGGCAAGAGTCCCATAAAGCTCCACTCAATGGAAATAGGGCAACCAGCCCCTCGGAACCGGATCAACCATGCTGAACACCTTGCGTCTCGCCACTTTTGCGGCTGCCTTCATGTCCTTGGCCATGCCTGTTGCGGCAGCTCAGTGCGGCAACGACAGTTCCGGCTTCTCGAACTGGGTCCAGGCGTTCAAGCCTCAGGCGGTCGCCAATGGCATAAGCCCGCAGGTCGTGGAAACTGCGTTCGCGAACATTTCCTATAACCGAGAAACCATCCGCGCCGACCGAGGCCAGAAGAGCTTCAAGCTCTCCTTCGAGCAATTCATGGAAAAGCGCGGCGGCGCAACGATCATTGCGCGCGGCAAGAAGATGAAAGCAGGCAATGCCCAACTCTTCGCCGCAATCGAGCGCCGCTATGGAGTACCGGCCGGGCCGCTCCTCGCGATCTGGGGAATGGAAACGGGCTTCGGCAACTTCCTGGGAAATCAGCATACGTTGTCGGCTGTCGCCACGCTCGCCTACGACTGCCGCCGCTCTGCCTACTTCACCGAACAGCTCTACGCTGCGCTGACGCTTGTGCAAAGGGGAGACCTGAGCCCTGCCGCGAAGGGTGCCGCCCATGGCGAGATCGGGCAGACGCAGTTCCTTCCGGTCAACGTCGTGCGCTATGGCGTGGATGGCGACCGTGACGGACATGTCGACCTTGTGCGCTCACGCGCCGATGCGCTTGCCTCCACCGCCAACTTCCTCGTTGGCCATGGTTGGCGACCCGGCGCCGGTTATCAGCCGGGTGAACCGAACTATGTGGCGATCCAGGGCTGGAACGCAGCAACCGTTTATCAGAGGGCGATCGCCCACATAGGCGCGGCAATCGACGGCCAGTAGACGTCACCCCTCAGGCGGCAGGTTCGGAATCTTCCAGCGGCGCAGCCGATCGATCGCTTGGCCGGACGAAATCCCCGGTCTTTGCGTCCATGATCCAGAGTTCGCCAGTCGAGATATCGAACCACGCGCCGTGAAGAAGCACCTTCCCCTGCTCTTCCAGTGCACGGACATAGGGAAACGTCCGAAGGTTGCTGATGGAATTGCGGATCGACACCCGCTCCAGTGCCGTCTGACGTTCGCTCGCGGTCATCAGGTCATTGCTCTGGATCTGATCCGCAGCGGGGCGAACCAGCCCCATCCATTTTCCGATGAAGTCGCCGGGCGACAGCGGCTCCATGTCGGGGTCGAGCGCCGCCTTGATGCCGCCGCACCGCCCGTGACCCATGATGACGATGTTCGGGATCTTCAACGCCTGCACGGCAAACTCGATCGCTGCGGAGGTCGCATGATACTGGCCATCCGGTTCATAGGGCGGGACCATGTTGGCGACATTGCGCACGACGAAGAGTTCCCCGGGCCCGCAGTCGAAAATCGTCTCTGGCGCCGCTCGTGAATCGCAACAGGCGATCACCAGGGTGTGCGGATTCTGCCCAGCTTCCGCCAAGGTCCGGTAGCGGTCGCGTTCATCGTTGTAACGGCCGCTCATGAAGTTGCGGTAGCCGCTCAGGAGGTGCTCGGGAAATTGCTGCATGGCTTGGGATTCTCCTGAAAGTGCTGCGGGATCTGTAACCGCGGATGTCATCGTCTTACCCGCTGAAGCGGATGGATCAGCCGGCGCATGTGCACCATTGCCATGGGACTGGTCAAACTGGCAGCATCGGTCTCTAGCGTAAGCTCGTCGCTGCCGCGCTTGGCCGTCCGGGCGAGGATCTCATAGACGCTCGCCGTTGCCAGCTGCAATGCCCTCTCCTCGTCTGCTCCCGTCATCAGGCGGGCGAGGAAAAGCGCCGAAAGAAGATCACCCTGCCCGTTCGGCGGATTGTCAATCAGGCGGTGTTCAGCAAGAAGAGCATGTGTGCCGGTGAGATAAAGATTGCCGGTCCCACCGGCCATCATCGGTATGGCGGAGGTCACTAACATCCGCGATGGACCGAGCGCCAGCGCCGCCTCCATGATCGCGGCATTGCTGTCGAGCTCGCTTCCGGCGAGCCATGCAAGCTCGTATCGGTTCGGGGTTGCGACACTGGCCAGTGGCAGGAGCTCGTCGCGGATTGCCTCCGCAGTCGACTGCGGGATGTAGAGCCCACCGACGTCACCTATGACGGGATCGCAGACGTAGAGGAGGTTTGGATTTCTCTCCTGTAGCGCGCGGACGAGCCTCGCAACCGCCTTCGGTTGCCGCTCGTTTCCGAAATAGCCTGTCAGGACGGCACTGACCTCGCCGAGCCAGCGCGCGTTGATGAGATCATCTATCGCCTTGTCGAACTCGTCGGCAGCAAATGTCAGGCGAGTCGAAGGACCGTGGCCGGGATGCCAGGGCAAGACAACCGTTGGCAGCGCCCAGACTGGAAATCCCAAAGTTTCCAACGCGAAGACAGCCGCGCGATTCCCGACGGAACCGCGTACAACATGGCTGGAGATGACGATGACGGCGCCGGAATTTTGCATGTTCTTGCGTTTCCGTTTTGCCTAGCTTGATGGTTTCTTCGCGCCTGCTTGTCAATAACAGGCTTTGGAGGCGTCGATGCAAGATTGGTTGCCACACGGGTCGGCACGGTCGCGCACTGTTGACGGATCGGGTTTGGCGACAGCATGGTGGCGGCATCATATGGAGAGTGACATGGGCAGGCAGAATCCGAAGCGGGACAAGCAGATCGAGATGGCGCACAAGGTGGCAGCCGAAGGCAAGGGCGCCTTCCTGGACCCGGCTATCCTGTTCGGCCGCGCCAGCTCCGACGATCTCGAGCACTACACGCCCCGCATGCTCGCAGCCTCTGCGGTTCACGCGGCAGAATGCCTCAAGAACTGGACCAGGGTCCGTCCCTCCATAACTCTCCAGCCGGTGGAAGGCGTCGACCCGCAGGGTGCGACAGCGCATGTGTTGATGGTTATCGATCGGAACATGCCGTTCCTCTTCGATTCAGTCATGGGAGAGGTCACAGCCTCCCATCGTGAGCTCTACCTCGCCGTCCACCCGATCCTGCTTCTGGAGCCCGGGAAGGATCCGGCCCTCCGCTCGGCGGACCAGCCGAGCGATCCCGCGCACCATGTCAGCCTGATCCAGGTTCACCTCCCTCCGCTTCCCGACGCCGATGCAGAGGCCCTTGTCGCGCGCATCCGCTATGTTCTGGACCAGGTCCATCTCGCAATCGCCGACTGGCGACCGATGCTCGATCTCCTTGAAGGTGCGGCAGAGCAGTTGCGCACCTACTCCGCAAGCCGGAAAAAAGCAGACAGGGATGAATCACTCGCCTTCCTCGACTGGCTCCGGGGTGACAACTTCACATTCCTCGGCATGCGGGAGTACGTCTATTCGGGAAAGGGAGACGACGCCAAGGTGGAGCGCAGCAAGGGGCGGGGGCTGGGCATCCTGTCGGACCCGGATGTCCTCGTCCTGCGCCAAGGCAAGGACGCGGTGACCACCACACCGGAAATCCTTGAATTTCTGGACGGCCCTGACTTTCTGATCGTCACGAAGGCGAATGTGAAGTCGGTCGTCCATCGCCGCGCCTACATGGATTATGTCGGGATCAAGCGCTTCGACGCGGACGGCCGGGTGACCGGAGAACTGCGCGTCGTCGGCCTCTTCACCGCCACGGCCTATACCCATTCGGTACGCGATATACCCCTGCTTCGCGCCAAGGCGCAGCGGGTCGAGGAACAACTGGCCTTCGACCCGAACAGCCATTCGGGCCGGATGCTGGCGAACACGCTGGAATCCTACCCGCGCGACGACCTCTTCCAGATCGACGTGCCGACACTTGCGCGCTTCTGCGAACAGATCATGGAGCTGAGCGAGCGCCCCCGGGTGCGGGCTCTCCCACGTATCGACCACTTCGACCGTTTCGTTTCCGTAATCGTCTACGTCCCCCGCGAGGATTATGATTCGCAGGTGCGAGAGAAGGTAAGCGAGTACCTTGCGCACGTATACGAGGGCCACGTGTCCGCCTACTACCCCGCCTTCCCCGAAGGGGGGGTTGCACGCGTCCATGTCATCATCGGACGCCGCGGTGGGCGTACCCCACGCATTCCCCAGCCGAAGCTGGAGGAGGCCATCCGAGCCATCTCTACGCCTTGGGAGCAGAGCTTCGCAGCACTTGCTGGCAGGCAGACCGGCCTTACCGTCAACAAGGCCTTCCAGGAGGCTTTTGCGCCCGAGGAAGCCTACGCGGATCTTCATGACATCTCGGCCTGTGCGGAAGGAGCCCCGATCCGCATCGCGTTCTACACCCGCCCGGAAGATCCGGCTGAGACCCTGCGGCTGAAGATCTTCCATCAGCCGCAACACCTGTCGCTGTCACGCCGCGTACCGCTTCTGGAGAATCTCGGCTTTCATGTCGTCAGCGAGCAGACCTTCGACATTGATGTCCAAACCGACGACCACACTACGCCTGTCGCGTTGCACGACATGGAGCTCGAACTCCATCCCGGGACGCCCTTCAATCTCGAGCGTGATGCCGATCGTTTGGAGGAGGCCTTCCTCGCCGCCTTCCATGGCGGGTCGGACAATGACAGCTTCAACCGGCTTGTGCTCCTGTCGGGTCTGAGCGTCCGGGAAACGACGGTATTACGGGCCTATGCACGCTATCTCCGGCAGGCCGGAATCGTCTACTCCCAGGCGCTGATCGCCGATACGCTTGCCCGTTACCCGGCGATTTCGCAGGCGATCTGGCGGCTTTTCCACGACAGCCTTGATCCCGAACTGGGTGAGAGGGCGCGGGTGAAACGCCTCTCGGCTCACCACGTCGCGCTGGAAGAGGCCCTTGCAGACGTTCCCAGCCTCGACGACGACCGGATCTTCCGCCGCTACATCAACGCGGTGGATGCGACGCTCCGCACCAATTATTTCCAGCGCGATGAAGAGGGCCAGCCTCGCGCAACACTCGCGTTCAAGTTCGACCCCAAGCTGCTCGACGGCCTGCCGCAGCCACGTCCATTCCGGGAAATCTTCGTTTACGGCACCGAGGTAGAGGGTGTGCATCTTCGCTTCGGCAAAGTGGCGCGTGGCGGACTGCGTTGGTCCGATCGCGCCGAGGACTACCGGACGGAGGTGCTTGGCCTGGTGAAGGCGCAACAGGTTAAAAACGCCGTCATCGTCCCTGTCGGGGCCAAGGGCGGGTTCGTGCCCAAGGCGCTTCCGTCTGGCGGTTCGCGCGACGAGATCTTCGCTGCAGGCCGGGACGCGTACAAGACCTTCATACGCACGCTGCTCTCCATCACCGACAACATCGTCGATGGGGAGGTCGTGGGACCCCGGAACACCGCCCGCCCCGATGGCGACGACCCCTATTTCGTCGTCGCTGCGGACAAGGGGACGGCAACTTTCTCCGATACCGCCAATGCGCTGGCCCAGGAAGCGGACTTCTGGCTCGATGACGCCTTTGCCTCTGGGGGATCGGCCGGCTACGACCACAAGAAGATGGGCATCACAGCACGCGGCGCCTGGGAAACCGTCAAGCGACACTTCCGTGAACTGGACATCGACATCCAGACCACGCCCTTCACAGTGGCGGGAGTTGGCGACATGTCGGGCGACGTCTTCGGCAACGGGATGCTGCTGTCGAAGCACATCCGGCTCGTTGCTGCTTTCGACCATCGGGATATTTTCGTCGATCCCGATCCGGATACGGCGCGCAGCTTCGCCGAGCGCCAGCGCCTCTTCGCGCTGCCGCGATCAAGCTGGCAGGACTACGATCGCACCTGCCTGTCCGAAGGCGGCATGATCATTTCCCGCACCGAAAAATCGGTGAAGCTCACGCCACAGGCGAGGACAGCCATCGGTCTAGACAGGGATATCGCGAGCCCCTTTGAGATTATGACCGCCATCCTGAAGAGCCCGGTCGATCTGCTCTGGTTCGGCGGCATCGGCACCTACATCAAGGCCGCTTCCGAGACCGATGCCGAGGTTGGGGACCGGTCTAACGACCCCATCCGTGTGGTCGCCGCCGATGTACGGGCCCGGGTCATCGGCGAAGGCGCCAACCTCGGTGTGACCCAGAAGGGACGCATCGCCTATGCCATGCATGGTGGCCGACTGAATTCGGATGCGATCGACAATTCCGCCGGAGTGAATTCTTCCGATGTCGAGGTCAACATCAAGATCGCCTTCAGTTCCGCCATGCGCTCCGGCCGCCTGACGCGCGACAAGCGGAACCAGATCCTGTCTTCGATGACCGACGAGGTGGCGGAACTCGTCCTGCGCAACAACTATCTGCAGTCGCTCGCCATTTCCCTGACGGAGCGGAAAGGCGCCGATAACCGAGAAGAGCTGTCGCGGCTGATGTCGGTTCTGGAGACGCAGGGGCATCTAAACCGCACGGTCGAAACCCTCCCTTCCGATACCGAGCTCGCAGAACGCTATCTCGCCGGGAAGCCGCTTACCCGGCCGGAGATCGGCGTCCTGCTTTCCTACGCCAAGCTGACCCTCTTCGACGAGATCCTTGAGAGCGCACTTCCGGACGACCCCTACTTTGCGGAGGTCCTCCGGAACTATTTCCCGTCGAAGATGCAGAAAGGGTTCGCCGCCGACATAGAGGGCCATCGTCTGCACCGCGAGATCATTTCGACCGTCCTGGCAAACGAGGTCATCAACCGGGGTGGGCCGGGCTTCATCCAGGCGATGATCGACGCGACGGGAGCCTCTCCATCGGAAGTAGTCAAGGCGGCCTATCTCGCCCAAGAAGGTTTTGAACTGTCCCGCCTGTGGGCTGCCACCGATGCCTTGGACGGAAAGCTCCCAGGCGGGACCCAGAACAAGCTTTATGCCCGAATCGGAGAGATATTTACGGACGCGACGCACCTCATCCTGATCACGCGATCGGGCTTAGGGCCAATGGACACGGCGATCTCAAGCCTCAAGGCGGGTGCAAACAAGCTGCGCGGAGCGATGGATACGCTGGGCTTGGCCTCCGAACTTCGTGAACGTGCCGAGGAGATGGAGGCAGAAGGTGTGCCTACCGCTCTTGCGAGGGACATCAGCCGCCTGCCGACGCTTTCCCTCGTCCCGGAGATCCTGTTGATCGGCAGCCGTACGGAGAGTGATCTCGGCCGTGTTGCTCAGACATACTTTGCGGCGACCGACACCTTCAGGATAGATCGTCTGCTGAGGCTCGGGGAGGCGGTCAGTCCTGGAGACCATTATGAAAGCGTCGCGCTTGGCAGAAGCCTTGCACAGATCTCTTCAGCCCGTCGCGACATCGTCTGCTCCGCGCTCACGTCGCATCCGCGCGACAAGAAACCCCTGGAGCTCTGGTACGGCGACAGGCGTCAGCAGGTGAACAGGCTCGTCAACGAAATCCTGGCCTTGAGCGAGGCGAGCGACTTCAACCTGGCAAAACTGACGGTGGCCGCAGGCCTGCTTGGAGATCTTGCAGCCTCGAGGCCGACGAGTTGAGTGCCGGGTTCATTCCGGGAGAATACCGGTGACCGGTCGCGCGCCGTCCGAAATCCTGCACCTACCCGGCGCGTCTCGGCTTGGCGTCCGCGGTTGGATGCTCTTTGACTGGGCGGCACAACCTTTCTTCACCGTCATCGTGACCTTCGTATTCGGCCCCTATTTCGTCTCCCGGCTGACGGAGGACCCGGTTTCGGCGCAAGCGGCCTGGGGCAGTATGGCCACCATTGCATCGATTGTTATTGCGGTCCTGTCACCGGTGCTCGGCTCGATCGCCGACCAGTCCGGCCCGCGCAAGCCATGGATCGCAGCCTTCGCCGCCGTGAAAATCCTGTGCCTCTCGCTGCTCTGGTTTGCAGCCCCGGGCACAGTCATGGTCTGGCCCCTTCTGCTGATGACGTTCGCGATGATCTCGGCCGAGTTCTCCATCGTCTTCAACGATTCGATGATGCCCCGGCTGGTGAGCCAGCAGGAGGTCGGCAGAGTATCGAACACCGCCTGGGGTCTCGGCTATCTCGGCGGCATGCTGGTGCTGATCCTCGTCGTCGCCTTTCTTGCCGGCAGCCCGCAGACCGGGCTGACCCTGATCGGCATCGAGCCGCTGTTCGGCCTCGACCCTTCTCTCGGAGAAGATGCACGCATTACTGGGCCGATAGCAGCGGGCTGGTACCTAGTCTTTATCCTGCCGATGTTCCTCTTCACGCCGGATGCTGCCCGAGGCCTTCCAATGAGAGCGGCAATCCGATCCGGTCTGGGGGAGTTACGGGGGACGATCCGGGAACTTAGGCAAAGACCCGGCATCACCCGATTTCTCATTGCGCGGATGCTCTATCAGGATGGCGTAAATGGCCTGCTGATCCTGGGTGGCGCCTTCGCGGCCGGCATGTTCGGGTGGGCGACCATTGAGATCGGCGTCTACGGCATCCTCCTGAACGTCGTCGCCATATTCGGCTGCCTCGTCGCCGGCCGCCTGGATCTGAGGCTGGGCTCGCAGATCGTCGTCCTGGTGGGGCTGGTCCTGCTCATAGCCGCAACGGCAGGGATCATCTCCACCGGTCCCGGCTTCGTCTTCTTCGGTCTCGTGCCTCTTGCCATTGAAGACAGCGGCGGACTTTTCGGGACGGCGGCGGAAAAGGCCTACGTGTTCTTTGGCCTCTTGATCGGCCTCGCCTTCGGCCCTGTACAGGCGTCGTCACGCGCCTATCTCGCCCGCAGCGTCGATATTGCCGATGCCGGACGCTACTTCGGAATCTACGCGCTTTCCGGACGCGCAACCAGCTTCATGGCAACGCTGCTGTTTTCGCTGGTTACCTATGCCACCGGCTCTTCACGCATCGGCATGGCGACGCTCATCCTGTTCCTGGCGGCTGGGCTCGTGCTTCTCTTGAGGACGCCCTATCCAGCCAACCGAACGGCCGGATGACACCTAGTGGCGGAAGTGGCGCATGCCGGTGAAGACCATGGTGACGCCATGCTCGTTCGCGGCATCGATCACTTCCTGGTCCCGCATCGAGCCACCGGGCTGGATGACTGCGGTAGCCCCGGCAGCAATCGCGGACAGGAGACCGTCCGCGAAGGGAAAGAAGGCTTCGGAGGCGACCGCAGATCCCTTCGTCATCGGCTCGGACCATCCCATTGCCTTGGCCGCTTCCCCCGCTTTGATCGCTGCAATGCGAGCGGAGTCGATGCGGCTCATCTGCCCTGCCCCAATACCGGCCGTCTGGCCGTCCTTCGCATAAACGATCGCGTTGGATTTGACGTGCTTGGCCACCTTGTAGGCGAACTTCATGTCTTCCAGCTCCCGGTCGGTAGGAGCCCGGGTCGTGACGACGCGAAGATCGATGTCCTCGATCATCCCGTTGTCGCGTGTCTGGACCAGCAGGCCGCCGGCCACGGTCTTCGCCGTGATGCCGCGGGAGCGCGGGTCAGGCAGGCCGCCGGTTTCGAGAAGCCGCAGGTTCGGTTTCTTTGCGATCACCGCCTTCGCCTCTTCGGAGACTTCAGGTGCAATGATTACTTCCGTGAACAGCTTGACGATCTCCTCGGCCGTTTCTCCGTCCAGTAACTGGTTGAAGGCTATGATCCCGCCGAAGGCGGAGGTGGAATCGCAGGCAAGCGCGCGAAGGTACGCTTCCCTCAGCGAGGCTCCTGTGGCGACGCCGCAGGGATTGGCATGCTTGATGATCGCACAGGCAGGACCCTGCTCCGGAGCGAACTCCCCAATAAGTTCGAACGCGCCGTCCGTGTCATTGATGTTGTTGTAGGAGAGCTGCTTGCCCTGCAGGAGCCTTGCGGTGGCTACACCCGGGCGGTTCTCGCCGGTGATGTAGAACCCCGCACTCTGGTGCGGGTTCTCGCCATAGCGCATCTCTTCCTTCAGAACGCCGCCGATCGTCCGGTAGCACGGGATCTCGATATCGAGCGCTTCGGCGAACCAGTTGGAGATTGCTGCATCATATGCGGCGGTCCGTGCATAGGCCTTGGCTGCCAGTTTCTGGCGGAAGGAATAGCTGGTCTGGCCATCATTGGTGCGCAAGGCCTCTATCAGGGCAGCGTAGTCGGACGGGTCGACGACGATGGTGACGTAAGCATGGTTCTTGGCCGAGGCACGGATCATCGCCGGTCCGCCGATATCGATGTTCTCGACGGTCGTGGGATAATCTCCGCCGACAGACCTTACCTCCTCGAACGGGTAGAGGTTAATGACCGCGAGGTCGATCGCCTCGATCCCGTGCGCCTTCATCGCCTCCACGTGCTCCTGATCGTCGCGGATAGCCAGGAGACCGCCGTGGACGTTCGGATGCAGGGTCTTGACCCGCCCGTCCATGATCTCCGGAAACCCCGTGATGTCGGACACATCCGTCACCTCGAGCCCGGCGGCGGAGAGCGCCTTGTGGGTTCCACCCGTCGAAAGGAGCCGGACGCCCTGCGACGCAAGACCGCCTGCCAGTTCGACGATGCCGGTCTTGTCGGAGACCGAGAGAAGCGCCGTGCGGATCTTGACGTTGTCGGGAGCGGGGATCTTTTTGGAATCGACGGCCATCGGGCTCTCCTGCGAACGCGCGCTTCAGGCGCTGGGGCGGTTGCGGCCCGTTAGCACAGCTTCGCCAGAGAGGAAACGCCTATTCGACCCGCTTCAGCATCCATCTGATTTCTGAAGTCTCGGGCAACGAGAAGTGGAGAACGAGCTGCCGGCTGGCACGCATGCCTGAGACATCGGCGAAGAAGATGTCGTCCTCGATCTCCACCGCGTGACCCGGCACGTTGAACTCCCAGGCCTCGCCATCCGGTGCTACGAGCAGCACCCTTTCTCGATCTTCCCTGGACATAGTGATGGCCGGATGAATGTGGAACCGGGCGGCGGCCGATACGGGTGCGCGAGGCGGCTTCGCATCCTCCGGCACGAACAATCTCTCATGGCCCTTGATCTTGTTGCCCTTGCCGCTCAATCCGATCGATCGTTCGTGGCAGTAGCCGAACGGCTTCAGATATCCGTCATGGACCGCACGGACCCAATCGCCGCCGTGCTGGTCATCCCATCGTTCGACATCCACCTCGTTCACCCCCGCGAGGATCGACGAGCGGCAGAGGTGTGACCGCAGAAGGCGGCTCGAGGAGGTCTCGTTGATCGTGATCGTCGAGTGGGCCGCCGTCGAACGGGCGAGCCCTCGGAAATCCCCGGAGGCAAATTTCGGTGCGCCGCAGTTGACGATGAAGCGATGGCGCCCGGACGACATCTCGAATGCCAGGCATCCCGCATGGCTTCGCCGCGAGAGCTCGGCCGAACGTGGCTTGCCGGTATCGACAATGACCGTGGCCCCCTCGGCCGATAGCCGGTGGTATCGCATGTGAGGGAGCGACTTGAACGGCTGGCCCGCTGTTTCGTCGTAACGCAGGACGGACATCAACTCGCTTGCCGGGGTGGAGGTGGCACCGTTGAAGAGCGCCAGGTCTCCGTCCTGGTGGCGGAAGAATCGCAGCGCCGGATACATGCGGTCGATGGTCGGAATCAGCTTGGCCGGCACGTCGTGCCCAAGATTGATATAGGTCTGGCGTAGCGGCAGAAGGTCAAGCAGCAGGTCGAGCAGGATGCGCGGATTGCGAGAGACATGCCCTCCGTCCGGCAGGATCTGGCGCTCGAGTTCACGGTCAAGACGGCTGCCTTCGCGACGAATGAAAGCGTTGCGCGTCGGCATCGCGACAGAGGCCATGGCAAGGGCGATCCGGATGCGGAGACGCGTTTCGTCCATCGGCAGACCGCGAACGATCCGGCGCAGGTATCGCACCTGGTAGGTGAGGCTTCTCATGAACCGGCGGTAGAAGCCAGCCTCGGCGCCCTGCAGGACGATGGTGGAGTGTGAGAGCCAGGCGATCACCCGCTCCGCTGCGACATGCGGTCGCCAAGCCAGACCTCGCGCCCTGCGCCCGTGATTGTTTATCCAGCTTGAGGTGATCGCCCGGGCCCTGGCACAGGCCTCTGCGCTGCGGTCCGCCCGGATGTGACGGAGCCAGGCAAAGGAGTGCAGCCGTTCGGCTAGCGCCTCCGTCGGCGCTTCCACCTCAAACGGCGAGTAGCCTTCGGTATCGAAGGACGTACCGGCAAGCGGGAACCGGCCTTGGGCGATCTCCTCTGCCACGAAGGGGTCGATGGCACGAAGATCGGTCGGTGCAACGATCAGCCGGTCGGCCACGCCGGAAGCGGACGAGGTCAATGCAAGCCGCAAACCGGCTGTGCGCCGGTAGAACCGGCGGCCGATTTCCCGCAAGCCGAAGGCCACAAGCCGTCGACGATCCGCGAGTTGCATGATCAATCTGGAACACTCCGCAGGAGCAGTCGCCCGCCAGTGCAGACGGATCGCCCTTTAGTCAATTCGAATACAATCTGCTGGGACGGTAAAGAAAATCTTACCGGCGGCGCAGCACGCTCGCGAAGAAGCCATCGAGCCCGCCCGTCATGCCGTCGCTCGCGGGCAGCATGGCAGGCGTGGTCCGGAATTCGCCCAGTGGAGAAATGGCATCTTCCAGTCCCGGCCAATCGGACGGCGAGACTGGAACCCGCTCCAGTCCGGGATCCTGCGAAAGAAGCTCGGCGACGACCTGCTCTCCCTCGAGCGGATCGAGCGAGCAGTTTGAGAACACGATCAGGCCGCCGGGCTTCACCAGCGAGACGGCATGGCGCAGCATCTTCGCCTGGAGTGCTGCGAGCTTGGCGATATCGGCCGGTCCCTTGGTCCACAACACATCGGGGTGGCGTCGTGTCGTTCCGGTGGAGGAGCAGGGTGCGTCGAGGAGAACACCGTCAAGCGGCTCCGCCGGCTTGAACGCAAACAAGTCCCGTTGCACCAGATCCGCCTGCAGTTTCAGCCTGGCCAGGTTCTCCTTCAGGCGCGCAATGCGGTTGGAGGACTGCTCGACCGCCACCACGTGTGCGCCGGCCGCCACAAGTTGCGCGGTCTTGCCTCCGGGCGCGGCGCAGAGATCGGCGATATGCCGGCCCCTGACGTCGCCGAACAGACGCGCCGGGATGCTGGCGGCTGCGTCCTGCACCCACCATTCGCCCTCCTCGAATCCCGGGAGGGAGGAAACTGCCCCCTCGAAGGAAGGAAGACGAACGCTGCCGGTCGGGAGCAGTCTGCCGTTCAGCTGTTCAGCCCAATTAGCCGCCCCGGATTTGACGGTCAGATCGATTGCAGGCGGCGTGAGCTGAGCCTCCGCGATGGAGCGTGCCGCATCAGCGCCGTAAGTCGCGGTCAACCGTTCCAGAAACCAGCCAGGAACTGGCGAAACGGAGCGGGTGGCATCGAGAACCTCCTGCTTTTCGCGCACCAGCCGCCGGAGGACCGCGTTGACCAGTTTTGCGAAGCGGCGATTGCGGGGGTCACGATTGGCCTGCTCGACGGCAACATCCACCGCCGCATGTTCGGGCACATCGAGGTGCAGGATCTGTGCAGCAGCGACGATCAGAACATGATGGAGGGCACGCGCCCCTTCCGGCAACGGAGTATCCAGCATGGCAGCCAGTGCCGCCTCGAGGCGGGGCAGGTGGCGGAGAGCGGTCACGAGAATGGCCCGGACAAGCGCCCGGTCGGGCTCGCTCAGCTGCTTGTAGGCCGGATTCCCGTGAGCAGGGTCGAGAATGCCATCCAGCGAGATCTTTCTGTCGATCACCGCCGCAAGCAGCTTGGCTGCCGTCGTGCGCGCCTCAAGGCCTGCCTTGGGTGCGCCTCCCGGATGTTTCGTTTTGTCGGTCGCGGATTGCTGCGGCCGCTTGCCGTTCTTTCTTCCTTGGCTCAACTCCAGGGCCCCTTGCGCGGTTCGGATGAACCGCGACCCCACCCGGTTTCGGGGACGGAGCGCGCGGTGCGCGTCGGTCTAGCAGCACCGGGCACGGTCGTCGACCCGCTACCGAACTCGCCAGCCATCTGCTGAAGCGCCGAAATACGGTTTGCTGTATTGGGGTGGGTGGAGAATAGATTATCCATCCGCTCGCCCGACAGCGGATTGATGATGAACATATGCGCGGTGGCAGGGTTGCGCTCGGCGTCATCATTGTGAACCACCTGAGCTGCGCCGGCGATCTTGCCAAGCGCCGAGGCGAGCCACAGCGGATTGCCGCAGATTTCCGCGCCGCGTCGGTCGGCGGAATATTCCCGTGTCCGGCTGATCGCCATCTGCACGAGCATCGCCGCAAGGGGCGCAACGATCATGGCAACCAGCACGCCGATGAATCCCAGCGGGTTGTTGTTGTCGCGATTGCCGCCGAAGAAGAACGCGAAGTTACCCAGCATGGAGATGGCGCCGGCAAGCGTCGCGGTGATCGTCATCGTCAGCGTGTCGCGATTCTGGATATGGGCGAGTTCATGCGCCATCACACCCGCCACTTCCTCCGGCGTCAGGCGTTGCAGCAGACCCGTGGACGCGGCAACCGCTGCATTCTGCGGATTGCGGCCTGTGGCGAAGGCATTCGGCTGCGGGCTATCGTAGACATAGACCTTGGGCATGGGCAGCCCCGCATTGGCGGAAAGCTGCCGGATCATCTGGAAAAGCTCCGGAGCGTTACGTTCGTCCACCGGCTGGGCCCGATAGGCCGAGAGCACCATCTTGTCCGAATTCCAGTAGGAGAACAGGTTCATGCCCGCCGCGAGCAGAAAGGCGATCATCATCCCGCCTCGGCCTCCGATCAGAAATCCGACCCCCATGAACAGGGCCGTCATGAAGGCAAGAAGCATGGCGGTGCGAATCATGTTCATGGTCGGTCTCCAAACGGCTTTATTGCCGGGGTTGAACGCCCTATGATGTGGTCTATCACCCTTTTCTTTTCAATATTCCGCACAGGCGGAGCGAATGATGCAGCACTCGGATAACGACAACAGCAATACAACGCCGGAAGATATGGCAGCCAGGAAACCGCTTTCCCCGGCCGCGAAGCGGGCGCTGGAGGAGGCTGAGCAACGCCGGCAGGGCGCAAAGGAGAAGGATATGCCCACCGAGATCGGCGGCCGTGGCGGCGCCGATCCCGCTCGGTTCGGGGACTGGGAGATCAACGGCCGCGCAATCGACTTCTAGAGGCAGATAATCCTATTGACTACAGCATCGAGAAGGAATTTATTCCTTTTATGCGCTACCTGCTTCTCTTCATCGTCCTGATCTTGTTCCCGTCGTCTGCTAATTCGGCCGGTAGCGAGATAGCAGGTCCTGTGGAGGCTGAGGTTCTTCGCGTCATCGACGGGGATACGCTGCTTGTCGAGGCAAGGCCTTGGCCGCAGCAGAAGGTTGAGGTCTATGTCCGCATCCGCGGCATCGATACGCCGGAGCTTCGTTCCTTCTGCCCGAGCGAACGACAAGCAGGAGAGGCGGCCAGACGGGCTCTCGAGTCGTTGACGGAGCATGCGGCCTCGCTTCAGCTGAGCCGGATCTCCGGCGACAAATACTTCGGTCGTGTTGTGGCTGACGTGACAGTGCCCGGAGGAGGCAACGTGGCGGATCACCTTCTCCTCGCGGGCCTCGCCGAGGGCTATGATGGCGGCCGGAAAGCGGTCAGGTCCTGCGCGGTACCCTAGCACCTGCCAGGCCTCGGAGGGTGGAGGAGCGAATGATCGACAATCTCTGGACGATCGAGGAGAGCCTGTGGCTGGACGGTCCCGAGACCTACCGGCGACAGCTCCATCCCGACTGCGTCATGGTGTTTCCATCGCCGACCGGCATTCTTTCCGTCGAGCGGGTACTGGCAAGCCTGGAGGGCGTACCACGCTGGAAGAACGTGGAGATGAAGCAGCGGACCGCTAAGCAAATGCGGCCTGATATGGCGCTTCTTAACTATGAGGCGCTTGCAGAACGTGAGCAAGGCCCGCCCTACCACGCATATTGCAGCTCGGTCTATTGTCTTGAGGACGACCGCTGGCGCATCCTATTTCACCAGCAGACTCCGGTTTAGGAGAAAGGCCCGCCATAGCTTATGCGGCGGGCCTTATTTAAGGCCTCAGGGCGCCTTGTTCTGGCGGTTCTCGATCAAGTCCTCGACCACGCCCGGATCGGCGAGCGTCGAAATATCCCCGAGCGCACCAAAATCGTCCTCGGCGATCTTGCGCAGGATGCGGCGCATGATCTTGCCCGAGCGCGTTTTCGGCAGGCCCGGAGCGAACTGGATCTTATCCGGCGTGGCGATAGGTCCGATTTCGCTTCGGACGTGCTTAATGAGCTCCTGGCGGAGCGCATCGTTGCCCTCGTGGCCCGACATCAACGTCACGTAGCAGTAGATGCCCTGCCCTTTGACGTTGTGCGGGTATCCGACGACCGCCGCCTCCGACACATGGTCATGCGAGACGAGGGCGGACTCGACTTCCGCCGTACCCAGCCGGTGGCCCGACACGTTGAGCACGTCGTCGACGCGGCCGGTGATCCAGTAGTAGCCGTCCTCATCGCGGCGGCAGCCGTCACCGGTGAAGTACTTGCCCTTGTAGGTCGAGAAATAGGTCTGGATGAAGCGCTCGTGGTCGCCATAAACCGTTCGCATCTGGCCCGGCCAGGAGTCGGCGATGCAGAGGTTGCCATCCGCCGGTCCTTCAAGGACGTTTCCTTCATTGTCGACGAGTTGGGGCTTGATCCCGAAGAACGGCACTGTGGCAGAACCCGGCTTCAGCGCCGTGGCGCCCGGCAGCGGGGTGATCATGTGCCCACCGGTTTCGGTCTGCCACCACGTATCGATCACCGGGCATCGGCTATCGCCAACCACGCGGTAATACCACTCCCAGGCTTCCGGGTTGATCGGCTCGCCCACCGTTCCGAGCAACCGGAGGCTCGAACGGGAGGAGCGTTTCACGTACTCGTCGCCGGCCCCCATCAGCGAGCGGATCGCCGTCGGAGCCGTATAGAAGATGTTCACGTTGTGCTTGTCGATCACTTCCCAGAAGCGTCCCTGGTCGGGGAAGTTGGGCACACCCTCGAACATCAGCGAGGTCGCGCAGTTCGCCAATGGACCGTAGACGATGTAGGAGTGGCCGGTGACCCACCCGACATCGGCCGTGCACCAGTAGACGTCGCCGTCGTGGTAGTCGAAGACGTATTCATGCGTCATTGCCGCATAGACGAGGTAGCCGCCTGTCGTATGCAGAACGCCCTTCGGCTTGCCCGTCGAGCCGGAGGTGTAGAGGATGAAGAGGGGATCCTCCGCCTTCATCTTTACGGGTTCGCAGTGGCCCTTCACGCTGGCGATTTCCTGATGGTACCAGAGATCGCGGCCAGGTGCCCATTCGATCTTGCCGCCGGTGCGACGCACGACCAGAACATTCTTCACCGTCGCATACTGGCGCGCAGCGATATGGATGGCCTTGTCGGTATTTTCCTTCAGCGGCACCGGCTTTCCGCCGCGCACGCCTTCGTCACAGGTGATCACGAAGCAGGACTGGCAGTCGACGATACGGCCAGCCAGGGCCTCCGGCGAGAAGCCGCCGAACACGACGGAATGGACGGCGCCGATACGAGCGCAGGCCAGCATGGCATAGGCCGCTTCCGGGATCATCGGCATGTAGATCGTAACGCGATCGCCCTTCTTGACGCCGTGCTTCTTCAGGACATTCGCCAACCGGCAGACCTGGTCGTAGAGCTGGTTGTAGGTGATCTTCTTGTCGATATAGGGGTTGTCGCCTTCCCAGATCAGCGCCGTACGTTCGCCATGGGTCTTCAGGTGGCGATCGATGCAGTTGTAGGAGACGTTCGTCAGCCCGTCCTCGAACCACTTGATCGAAACCCTGCCCTTGAAGGAGGTATTCTTGACCTTCGTGTAGGGCTTGAACCAGTCGATGCGCTTTCCGTGCTTGCCCCAGAACTTGTCTGGATCCTCGACGCTCTCCTCGTACCACTTCTCGTATTTGTCCTTGTCGATCAGCGCCATGCTCTTGGTTGCGCGTGACACAGGATATACCTTCTCGGACATGGTCTCCTCCCCATTACGTCGCGAAAGCCGGATCAGCTAATCCGGATCATGTTCCCTTCATACCAGTTGAAACAGGCCCATCAATTAGACAAACGGTTCATGCTGCGCGATATTTGCAATTTGACCGCTTTCCGGTTATAGACGCATCGAATTTCCGGAAATTGTGGTTGATACCCACGGCCCGCGACCCCGGCGCGGACGGACAGAGGAACTATATCCATGGCTCAACAATTGCTCATGCCGAAGGCGACGGCTGTCTGGCTGGTCGACAATACGGCGCTTTCCTTCGACCAGATCGCGCAGTTCTGCAAACTGCACCCGCTCGAGGTCAAGGCTATCGCCGACGGCGAGGCGGCACAGGGCATCAAGGGTCTTGACCCGATCGCGACCGGGCAGCTCTCTCGCGATGAGATCAAGCGCGGCGAAGGCGACGTCAATTACAAGCTGAAGCTGCAGGAGCCGAAGGTCCGGGTTCCCGAATCGAAACGCCGCGGCCCACGCTATACGCCGGTTTCGAAGCGCCAGGATCGTCCGAACGCCATCCTCTGGCTCGTGCGCAACCACCCGGAACTGAAGGACGCACAGATCTCGCGTCTCGTCGGCACGACGAAGTCGACGATTGAGCAGATCCGGGACCGCACCCACTGGAACTCGGCCAACCTGACCCCGATGGATCCGGTTACTCTCGGTCTCTGCAGCCAGATCGACCTGGACCTCGAAGTCGAGAGGGCCTCGAAGGGTCGCCCGCTTCCGACCGCCGAGGAACTGGGAGCAACGCTCCAGTCGGCGACCGAGACCGAGAACCTCGGCTTCGACTATCGCACGGAGCGCGAGGAGGAAAAGGAGATCGACGCCGACGCCGTCTTCGCCAAGCTGAGCTCGCTCAAGTCCGCACCACGCGACGAAGAAGAAGACGATCAGTACTAATCCTTCGGCCATTCAAAGTTCTGCTGATGCTAAGAAGCCCGCCGGATCAGCGGGCTTTTTCTTTGCATCGCGGACAGTTCAGGCCGCCTTCAATGAAGCACCCAAGGGAATTTCGACATCGATCTCGAGCATCGAGAATGTCTCCTCCCGGTCAACCTTGATCTTCACCCGGTCGGAATCGAGATCGACGTGCTTGGCAATCACTGCAAGTATTTCCTCGCGGAGCACGGCAACAAGGTCGGAACTCGTGGACGCACGCTCATGAGCGAGAAGTACCTGCAACCTCTCCCGCGCCATCGGCGCAGAACGCTGCTTGCGGAACAGATCGAAGATGCTCATGCCGCCTTCCTTCCAAAAATCTTGCCGAAGAGGCCACGCTTCTCACCCGGAACGGTGATTGGAAGCGCCTCCCCGCAAAGCCGTCGGGCGGCATCGAAATAGGCCTGAGCCGGGGCGCTGCGAGCATCGGCCAGGGTCACCGGGGCCCCGATATTCGAAGCGCGAAGGACGTCCATGCTCTCCGGAATGATGCCGATCAGCGGAATGGATAGGATTTCCAGGACATCATCGACCTTGAGCATGTCGCCGCGCTCGGCACGGAGAGGATCATAGCGCGTCAGGAGAAGGTGTTTCTCCATCCGCTCTCCGCGCTCGGCCTTCAGCGTCTTGGCGTCCAGAAGCCCTATGATGCGGTCGGAATCGCGAACAGACGAAACTTCCGGATTGGTAACCACTACGGCTATGTCGGCATGGCGCATGGCAAGGGTCGCACCGCGCTCGATGCCGGCAGGGCTGTCGCAGATCACCCAGTCGAAGACGCGCTTCAGTTCGGTGATGACAGTTTCGACGCCCTCCGGCGTCAATGCGTCCTTGTCGCGAGTCTGCGATGCAGGCAGCAGGAACAAGGTCTCCAGCCGCTTGTCGCGGATGAGTGCTTGCGGAAGCTTGGCATCACCCTGTATCACGTTGACGATATCGTAGACGACGCGACGTTCCGCACCCATCACCAAGTCGAGGTTGCGCAGTCCGACGTCAAAGTCGACGACCACAACCTTTTCGCCCTTCTGGGCCAGGGCCGCGCCGAGCGCCGCAGACGATGTCGTCTTGCCGACACCGCCCTTGCCCGACGTCACTACGATGACTTTCCCCATTGGTTTTCTCCTGTATTTCCGGCCTTTAGGCTCAGGCGAGTTTCTCTGCCATTATTGTATCGTTTTCGAGCCAGAGCTGTACGGGCTGGCCCTTTAGGTTGGCTGCCATATTCTCGGCAACCTGGTAGATGCCGTCGATCGCAAGCAGTTCTGCATCGAGCTTGCGGCAGAAGATGCGCGCCGAGGAATTGCCGACCGATCCCGCCATGACCCGGCCGCGAAGAGTGCCGTAGACGTGCACGGAACCGCCCGCGATCACTTCCGCGCCCGAGGCGACGGATCCGATCACAGTGACATCACCTTCCGGGAAGATGACGGACTGTCCGGACCTGATCGGCTCCCGGACGATCATCGACTGTAGCGCGGGACGAACGTCCCGGACGACTTCCGGGGCGGCACTAGCGGCGGGTAGCTCGACGGCTGGCTCCCTCGCCATGCTGTCCTCGGAAACGGGGCGGCCGCCCTTTAGAGCAGGCGGCATGCCCGGGCCGAGCAGCGAGGGCCGTGCGCCCTCGATGCCCATTATGCTGACATTGCGTTCGGCGAATGCGGCAAGCAGTTCCTTCAACTGCCCGCGATCAATGTCGAGATCCGTGACGTCCAGGACCACCGGACGCCCGAGGAAGAACCCGGCGGAACGCGCGGCGAGGTCGTCGAGCCGCGTCAGCCACTCCTCAAGCGGCAGGTCGGGCGACAGGACGACCGCAAGAAAGGAGCGGCCCTTGATTCGGATAGAGCGAGCGTCTGTTATCACTTTGGTCATCTACGTAAAGAAATGGTTAGATCGGTGTAGCGTCGGCATGGTTAACAATATGTTAACTGGCTGGTGCGGAGCTTAAGATGCGCACATGCTGAAATGCGAAAAGCCCCCGCTTTCGTGGGGGCTTTTCTGCAAATGGCTAGGTTGCGGTCAGGCTGCCGTCTCGGCAGCGCCCTTGGCATATCCCTTGGACTTGAGGATCTCGATGATCTCGTCGAGGATCACCGGGTCATCGATGGTGGCAGGCATCTTCCACGGCATACCGTCGGCGATCTTCTGCATCGTTCCACGGAGGATCTTGCCCGAGCGTGTCTTCGGCAGTCGTTTCACGACCATCACGGTACGGAAGGCGGCAACTGGCCCGATCTCGTTTCGGACAAGGTCGACGACCTCCTTCTCGATAAGCTTCTCGTCGCGGGTGACGTTGTTCTTGAGGACGAGGAAGCCGCAGGGGATCTGCCCCTTGAGGGAATCCGCGACGCCGACCACGGCACACTCCGCGACATCCGGATGCATGGCGCAGACCTCCTCCATCGCACCCGTGGAAAGCCGATGGCCGGCGCAGTTGATGATGTCGTCCGTCCTCGCCATCACGAAGAGGTAGCCATCGTCGTCGAGCATGCCGGCATCCGCCGTCTTGTAGTAGCCGGGGAACTCCTCAAGGCACCCCTGCCGGAAGCGCTCGTCCGCATTCCAGAAGCTGACGAGGCAACCGGGCGGCAAGGGCAGCTTCACGACGATATTTCCGAGCGTGTTGGCCGGAACCGGATGACCCGCATCATCCAACACTTCGATCAGATATCCTGGCATAGGCTGCGTCGGCGAACCTGGCTTGAACGGCAGGAGCCCTAGGCCCACCGGATTGCCGACCATCGGCCAGCCCGTTTCGGTCTGCCACCAGTGGTCGATCACGGGAACCTGCAGCACCTGCTCGGCCCATTTCAGCGTCTCCGGATCGGCCCGCTCGCCTGCGAGGAAGAGGGCACGCAAGCCGGATAGGTCGTATGTTTCGACAAGCTTTCCCTCCGGATCGTCCCGGCGGATGGCCCGGAACGCCGTGGGGGCCGTGAAAAGGACCTTCACGTCATATTCGGACACGATTCGCCAATAGGTTCCGGCATCGGGAGTTCCGACCGGCTTTCCTTCGAACAGGACGGTCGTGTTTCCAGCAAGAAGCGGGCCATAGACGATGTAGGAGTGCCCGACGACCCAGCCGATGTCGGAGGCGGCCCAGAACACCTCGCCGGGTTCGACCCCGTAGAGGTTCTTCATCGTCCAGTTGAGCGCCACCATGTGCCCGCCATTGTCCCGGATCACTCCCTTGGGTTGACCCGTGGTTCCAGACGTGTAGAGCACATACAGGGGATCGGTTGCCGCTACCGGCTCGCAATCGACCACCGTGCCGTTGACCTTCTCGATCTCGACCGCCTGGCGGAAATCGACGTCGCCATGCTCATAGCGTAGCGCCGCATGCAGTTCGTCCCGTTGCAGGATAAGGCAAAAATCCGGCTTGACCTTTGCTATATCGAGCGCGTGATCGAGCAGGGGCTTGTAGGCGACCACCCGGCCGGGCTCCAGTCCGCAACTGGCGCTGATCACTACCTTGGCACCGCAGTCGTCGATCCTGGCGGCAAGCTCATGCGCGGCAAATCCCCCGAATACCACGGAATGGACCGCCCCGAGGCGCGCACAGGCCAGCATCGAGAAGACAGCTTCGGGAACCATGGGCATGTAGATGACGACCCGGTCGCCTTTGCCCACGCCGTGATTGCGCAACACGGCGGCGATTGCCTGCACCTCGACGAGCATCTCGTCGAAGCTGTACTTCCTCTTGTCGCCGTTCATCGCGCTGTCGTAGATCAGCGCCGTCTGGTCGCCGCGTCCCTCGCTCACGTGCCGATCTATGCAGTTGTAGCAAGTGTTCGTCTCACCGCCGACGAACCAGCGTCCATAAACGCCCTGGTCCTTGTCGAAGACCTTTTCGATTGGCTTGAACCAGTGAAGCTTCTCCGCCTGACGGCGCCAGAACTCCTCCGGAGCCGCCTGCCATTCCCGATAGATGTCGAAGTATGTGCTCTGCATCTGCTCCTCCCGTGGTCCCAGCGCAGCATTTGGAACCAGTCTAGGATGATGCAGACGGCGACGGAAAGCCAGACTAAAGCTCTAAGGGAACCTTAACGATTGCCAAAAATGGCCGATCCCACCCGAACGCTGGTAGCGCCGAACTCAATCGCCGTCTCGAAGTCTCCCGACATCCCCATCGAGAGCTTCTGCAAGCCGCATTGCTCGGCCAGCGTGGCCAGAAGTGCAAAATGCGGACCGGGATTTTCGTCCGCGGGCGGTATGCACATCAAGCCTTCGATCGAAAGCCCAAGCTTGTCCCGGCAAAATTCCACGAATGCCGCCGTCTCCCTCGGAGCGATACCAGCCTTCTGGGGCTCCAGCCCTGTATTGACCTGCACATAGAGACGGGGTTGGCGGCCCTGCGTCTGCATTTCGTCGGCAAGCGCCCGTGCGATCTTCTCGCGGTCGACGGTCTCGATCACATCGAAGAGTGCCACGGCATCGGCGGCCTTGTTGGATTGCAGCGGACCGATCAGGCGAAGTTCAAGGTCCGCGAACTCTTCCTTCAATGCCGGCCATTTCCCCTGGCTTTCCTGGACGCGATTTTCACCGAATACGCGCTGTCCTGCGGCGATGACCGGACGGATCGTATCCGCATCGAAGGTTTTCGACACAGCCACCAGAGTCACTGACTGCGGCTGCCGCTTTGCCCGTCGCTCTGCGTCCCCGATCCGTGCCAGCACATCCTGCAGCCGTTCCTCTGATGTCATCTCATTTCCCTCGCGCTCGCTATCAAGGTCGCACACCGCTTAACGGGCCCCCAGCCGCCTGCCAAGCCGCGCTTGTGCTCGGCGCCAAACTTTACCAGGCGAGATGCCCGGAAAACTTGACGCTTGCAGGGTTTCATGATGAAGGTCTGACCAATCCCAGTCTGCATTTATCCCGGAATATCATAGAAATGGCGAGTGAACGTTATAATCCGCGCGACGCCGAGCCGCGCTGGCAGAAGATCTGGAGCGAGGCCAAGGTCTTCGAGACCGACAACGCCGACCCGCGCGAGAAGTATTACGTCCTCGAGATGTTCCCCTATCCGTCGGGCCGCATTCACATGGGCCATGTGCGCAACTATGCCATGGGCGACGTGGTGGCGCGCTACAAGCGGGCGAGGGGCTACAACGTCCTCCATCCTATGGGCTGGGATGCCTTCGGCATGCCCGCCGAGAACGCCGCGCGCGACAACAAGGTTCACCCCAAGGAATGGACCTATCAGAACATCGCGTCCATGAAGGCCCAGTTGAAGGCAATGGGCCTTTCGCTTGACTGGTCGCGCGAGTTTGCTACGTGCGACGTCGACTACTACCACCGGCAGCAGCATCTTTTCCTCGACATGATGGAGAAGGGGCTCGTCTACCGGAAGCTCTCCAAGGTCAACTGGGATCCCGTCGACCACACCGTGCTTGCCAACGAACAGGTTATAGACGGGCGCGGCTGGCGATCCGGCGCTCTCGTCGAGCAGCGTGAGCTGGTGCAGTGGTTCTTCAAGATCACCGACTTCAGCCAGGATCTGCTGGACGCCCTCGATACGCTCGATCAGTGGCCCGAGAAGGTCCGCCTGATGCAGAAGAACTGGATCGGCCGGTCGGAGGGAATGACGATCCGTTGGGAGCTGGTGGCCGACACCGCACCGGCAGGCCAGTCCGAGGTCACGGTCTACACGACCCGTCCCGACACCCTCTTCGGCGCGTCCTTCCTGGCGATCGCTGCAGATCATCCGCTGGCAAGGGAAGCAGCGGCCGGGAATCCGGCTATCGAGGCCTTTGCCGACGAGTGCCGCAGGCAGGGTACTTCGCTGGCAGCGCTGGAAACGGCCGAGAAGAAGGGCATGGACACCGGCATCCGGGTCAGGCATCCGCTCGACCCAAGCTGGGAGCTACCTGTCTACATCGCCAACTTCGTGCTGATGGACTATGGTACCGGCGCGATCTTCGGCTGCCCCTCGGGTGACCAGCGCGACCTGGATTTTGCACGCAAGTACGATCTCCCCGTAGTGCCGGTCGTCATGCCGGCAGGCGACGACGCAGGGAGTTTCAAGATCGGTGACACCGCCTACGATGGCGATGGCGTGATGATCAACTCGCGCTTCCTCGACGGCCTCTCAACGGAAGAAGCGTTCGAGACGGTCGTCAGACGGTTGTCGGAGACGATGCTTGGCAACAAGCCTCAGGGCGAGCGCAAGGTGAACTTCCGCCTGCGGGACTGGGGCATCTCGCGCCAGCGTTACTGGGGCTGCCCGATCCCCGTGATCCATTGCGAGGTGTGTGGTGTCGTCCCGGTGCCGAAGAAGGACCTGCCGGTCCGGCTTCCCGACGACGTAACCTTTGACCAGCCCGGCAATCCGCTGGACCGACATGCCACATGGCGCCACGTCGCCTGCCCGCAATGCGGCGGTGACGCCCGTCGTGAGACCGACACGATGGACACCTTCGTCGATTCCAGCTGGTACTTCACCCGCTTCACGGCACCTTGGCAGGATGAGCCGACGGATCCGAAGGCGGCTAACCATTGGCTGCCGGTGGACCAGTATATCGGCGGCATCGAGCACGCCATCCTGCATCTTCTCTACTCGCGGTTCTTTACCCGCGCGATGAAAGAAACAGGTCATGTCGAAGTAAAGGAGCCATTCAAGGGTCTTTTCACTCAGGGCATGGTCGTCCATGAGACCTACCGCCGCGGCAGCGGGCCGTCGGGGGAATGGGTTGCGCCCGCCGATATCCGTATCGAGGAAACCGACGGGAGGCGCCGGGCAACATTGCTCGCGACGGGCGAGGAAATTGCGATCGGCTCGATCGAGAAGATGTCGAAGTCGAAGAAGAACGTGGTCGATCCGGACGACATCATCGCGTCCTACGGGGCCGACACCGCCCGCTTTTTCGTACTCTCCGATTCACCGCCGGACCGCGACGTCATCTGGTCGGAAGCCGGCGTGGAGGGCGCACACCGCTTTACTCAGCGTCTTTGGCGTCTGATCTCGGAAGCTGCCGACATTCTCAAGGGAGTGGCGCCAGCACCGGCTCGTGAAGGCGAGGCGCTGCCCGTTTCCCAGATCGCCCACAGGACGCTGAAGGCGGTCCAGGATGATTATGACAAGCTGTCCTTCAACAAGGCCGTCGCGCGTATCTACGAACTTGTGAACGCGCTCGCAGCACCCTTGGCGCGGGTCGCCGCTGGCGAAGGTGACGCCTTGTTCCGTGGCGCCGTTCGGGACGCCGCAGAGATTCTCGTTCAGATCGTCGCGCCAATGACACCACACTTGGCCGAGGAGTGCTGGGCAGTGCTCGGCAACGCCGGAATGCTGTCGCAGGCCGCATGGCCACGCTATGATGATTCACTGGTGGTCGAGAACGAGATCATGCTTCCGGTGCAGATCAACGGCAAGAAGCGGGCAGAATTGACAATCGCTCGTGACGCAGAACAAGATGCCGTCCAGGCAGCGGTTCTGCAACTGGATGCGGTGCGCTCCGCCCTGGATGGCCGGCAGCCGAAGAAGATCATCGTCGTTCCACAAAGGATCGTGAACATTGTCGTCTGACATCCTACGCACCCTTCGCCGGATCGGCACCGTCGTTTCGGGCATCATCCTCGTAGCCGGGTTGACCGCCTGTCAGGTGCGTCCACTCTATGGTGAAGCGTCCGGCAGCGGCGCCGCACTTGCAGGTGTCGGCTTCTCCGATGCTGGAACGCGGGTAGGGCAGGTTGTTCGAAACCATCTCATCTTCCTCACATCTGGAGGCAGTGGGGAAGCAGCGAATCCCTCGTATCAGGTAGAGCTGAGTGTTTCGTCTAGCTACAGTGATATTTTAGACGATGAAGACGCTGGACAGCTTCAGCCAGGGCGTGTCATCGTGGCAGGATCCTACACCTTGTCCCGCGTTTCTGATGGAGAGATCCTCAAGAGAGGCAGCAGGACGGCCACTGCGCTGCTGGACGTCTCGCGCCAAGAGTTTGCTGAGCTCCGTTCAGTTCGGGATGCGGAAAACCGGGCAGCACGAGAGGTGGCCGAGTTCATCCGCGCCGATCTCGCCATTGCCTTGGCAAACCAGCCGCCACCGCAGGTGACATGGCAGAAATAAAGTCACACGAGTTCGATCGTTTCGCCGAAAAGGCGCATGAACTTTATCGCGTGTTCGTCATCTACGGCCCCGATCGCGGCCTTGTATCCGAGCGTGCTGCGCTGCTTGCCCGCAAGACTGGAATCGTTCACGACGATCCCTTTGCGACGCTAAAGCTCGACGTTTCAGACCTGCAAAGCGATCCGGGCCGCCTGCTCGACGAAGTGAACTCCCTTGGTCTCTTCGGCGACAAGAAGCTTGTCTGGCTTCGAAATGCCGCCAACGAGAAGGCGGTGGTCGATGCTCTCGCTTTTCTTGCCGGGGGGAGTCCCCCCGCCAATACCCTGATTATCGAGGCAGGCGACCTCAAGAAGGGCAGCGGCTTGCGGAAGATTGCAGAGCCTGCAAAGACGATCGCGATAACACCCTGCTACCCCGACGACGTCAAGGCGCTGAACGCCCTCATCGATACTTTGCTGGCGGAGGATGGCCTGTCGATCTCGCCTGCAGCACGGCATCAGCTGCTCGATTTGCTGGGCGGCGACCGCGTAGCGTCGCGCAACGAGGTCCGGAAACTTGCGCTCTACTGCCGGGGAAGGGGCATGGTCGAGGAGGAAGACGTGACTGCGATTATCGGTGACGCGAGTGGCGTATCACCGGATGAGGCGGTCGACGCCGTCCTTGCAGGTGATCTGGCAGCGCTCCGTCATGCGCTGCAGAAGATCGAAACCTCGCGAACACCGGTGTTTCTCGTCCTGCAATCCTGTCTGAAGCAGTTCCAGATGATGGAACTCATGCGCACCGAAATGGACGATAAGAAAGTCCAGGCATCTCAGGTCATGATGACGCTCGGGCGGCACATCCACTTCAAGCGCAAGCCGCTGATCGAAAGGGCGCTTGGACGCTGGCGCGCGGAAGCGCTGTCTCGAGAGGGACATCGCCTCCAGTCTGCGATCCTGCATTCCCGCCAGAGGCAAAGCTTGGAGCAGAGCATCGCGTTTCAAACGCTGATGGCGATTGTGCTACAGTCTGCTCGCCAGCAGAGATAATCAGCGCCGCTCCAGGAGTCGGCAGATCTCTTCCAGTTGATCGAGCGTCCGATAATTGATGCGGATCTGGCCAGGCCCACCCTTGTGGTTAATCCTGACCTCCAGGCCAAGCGAGTCCGATAACGTCCGCTCCAGTGCGAGTGTATCGGAATCCTTTTTCTCTACCTTGGATTGATTGGGCTGAGACTGTGCCTTGATGTCATTCTGGGCTAGCCGCTCCGCATCCCGAACCGACATTCCCTTGGCTACGATGGTACGAGCTAGGGAAACCGGATTGGACGTCGTAACAAGGGCCCTAGCATGGCCGGCAGACAATTCGCCGGAGGCGAGCATGTCACGAACAGGCTCCGGGAGCTTCAGGAGCCTTAGGCTGTTGGCCACATGGCTGCGGCTTTTGCCGATGATCCCGCCGAGGTCATTCTGAGTATACCCGTATTCTGCGATCAGTTGATCGTAACCCAACGCCTCTTCCAGGGGATTGAGGTCGGCACGCTGGACGTTCTCGACAATCGCGATCTCCAAGGCCGTCCGGTCATCGACGTCCCTCACAATGACGGGGATCTCGTGAAGCCCAGCGAGCTGTGCAGCGCGCCAACGCCGCTCCCCAGCGATAATCTCATACCGGTCGCCGGCCGGCCGAACGACCACCGGCTGAACGATCCCATGCTGGCTGATCGAACTGGCGAGATCCTGGAGCTCCGCCTCATCGAAGTGGCGCCGCGGGTTTCGCGGGTTTCGGCTGACATACTCTATCGGGACCATCCGGTCGGGACTGATCTCCTTTGGCGCGGCGTCGACTGGCAGCGGCTGATCCATCTGACCGATCAGGGCAGCAAGACCCCGACCAAGGCGACGCTTCGAAAGATCATCACTCATACTTGGTCCTTCCGTTAGGCCGCTTTTCGCCGACGCTCACGCTGAATCACTTCCGACGCCAGCTGCAGATACGCTTGGCTGCCGGCGCATTTCAGATCATAAAGGATCGCAGGTTTTCCATAGCTTGGAGCTTCGGAAACGCGGACGTTGCGCGGGATTAGCGTATGATAGACCTTGTCCCCCAGATAGGTACGGACGTCGTTCACCACCTGCTGCGCCAGATTGTTCCGGGAGTCGAACATGGTCAGCACGATGCCCTGGATGTCGAGGGTGGGATTAACCGTCTGGCGAACCTGATTCACCGTCTCAAGTAGCTGGCTCAAGCCCTCCAGTGCAAAGAACTCGCACTGCAGCGGAACGAGAACGGATTGCGCTGCGGCCATGGCATTCATGGTCAGCAGGTTGAACGACGGCGGGCAATCGACGATTATGTAGGTATAGGGCAACATTGCGGCCGAGAGTGATCGCTTGAGCCTGAACACCCGATCAGTTTCTTGCGATATCTCCATCTCAAGCCCGAGGAGATCCATGGTCGAGGGGACGATGGAAAGGTTGGGCACAGCCGTCGGCAAGACGGTCTGTTCGACGGAATGAGTACCCATCAGAAGGTCGTAGGATGACAATTCCCGATCTCTTCGATCTATTCCAAGGCCCGTACTAGCATTTCCCTGTGGGTCCAAGTCGATGATCAAGACGGTTTCACCGATCGCAGCAAGTGCCGTGGCGAGGTTGATGGCAGTCGTGGTCTTGCCCACCCCACCCTTTTGGTTGGCGATTGTGATGATACGATTGCCGTTAGTCATGCCGCACCTGACGAGGCTAGATCAAACCTTTGGCCGGAGTCCGCTGATCTCGAGGATCACCGAGTCGTTCTCGACGGCGCTGGGATGTATTATCAGATCAAAGTCCCAGTCGCTACGCGCTTTCTCTACCTCGCGCTGGTAATCCCGGCCTTTATGAAAAAGGGCGCGGCAAGATTTGTCGATCATCCAGGAGGAGGAGTAGCGAAGCAATAGGTTGAGCTCCGCCAGTGCGCGGGCGGATATCATGTCGCAGTGGAGAATCTCTTTCTGAGCCTCTTCGATCCGGACGGGATGGGCAGAGCCCCGTGCCTCGCACTCCAGGAGCGCCACCCGTAGGAACGCCGCCTTCTTCTGATTGCTTTCGACCAGATGCACGAAGCCCTCATTTCGCTCAGCAAGCATAATGGCCGTCACTATGCCAGGGAATCCACCGCCCGAGCCGAGATCGACCCACTCGGCTGACTGCGGATTGATGTGAAATACCTGGGCACTGTCTGCTATATGACGGCTCCAGAGTTCTTCCAGGGTCGATGGCGCAACGAGATTGATGCGCTTTGCCCACTTTCGGAAAAGCTGTGCGAAATGCTCTAGCCGCTGATGCGTTTCACGTGAAACAGGTCTGCCGTTCAGCAACATTATGATACGCGGCCTTCTTTCCCCTGCCTACGAAGATTGGCAAGCAGAAGGGCGGACGCGGCTGGAGTCATACCCTCAATTCGGGAAGCTTGCGCCAGATTCGCTGGTCTTTTGCTCGATAGCTTCGTCTTCAACTCATTCGAGAGACCAGACAGTACATGGTAGTCGAAGTCTGGTGGTATGGAAACCCCTTCCTCACGCCGGAGAGCCAGGATATCGCTCTCCTGCCGCTCAAGATAAACTGCATAACCGGCTTCGATCTTAAGAGCAGCCGCAGTGCGTTCCGACATCGCATGCAGTTCCGGCCAGATCGCGCGGATCCTGTCGGGATCGATATCAGGATACGCAAGAAGGTCCATGGCCGTGCGGCGTTGTCCATCCCGGTTAAGGTTTATACCGAATCGTTCCGCTTCGTTTGGCGTCAGCGAAACACCTGCCAGCTGGCTCCGCCAATCCGCAAGATCCTTCCGGTACCTCTCAAATCGTTCCTTTCTTGCTGTCGACACCAGGCCGAGCTCAACACCCACCGGCGTAAGCCGCTCATCAGCATTGTCTGCTCGCAGCGAAAGCCGGTATTCGGCGCGCGAGGTGAACATCCGATAGGGCTCGGTGACCCCTCGGCTAGTCAGGTCGTCGATCATGACGCCGATATAGGAGCTGGAACGGCTGAAGGTATGCGGATCTTGGCCACCTGCGAGACGAGCGGCATTCAGCCCCGCCACAAGCCCCTGCGCGGCGGCTTCCTCATACCCTGTTGTTCCGTTTATCTGCCCGGCAAGGAAGAGTCCCGGCATCTTCCGGAGTTGCAGAGACGCCGAGAGTTCCCTGGGATCGACATGGTCGTACTCAATAGCGTAGCCCGGCTGCAGGATCCGAGCATGTTTGAGACCCGGTATGCTATGAATGAATGCTTCCTGCACGTCGGCCGGCAGGGAAGTGGAAATGCCGTTGGGATAAACGATATGGTCGTCAAGTCCCTCTGGCTCCAGGAAAATCTGATGACCGTCCCGCTCGCCGAAGCGAACGATCTTGTCTTCAATTGACGGGCAGTAACGCGGTCCCACACCCTCGATCTGCCCGGAATACATAGCCGACCGGTGTATATTTTCTTCTATGATCCGATGGGTGGCGCTGGTCGTTCGGGTGATACCGCAAGCAATCTGCGGCGTCACTATCGCTTCCGTGAGGAACGAGAAGGGGACAGGATCCTCATCTGCCTCCTGGCGCCCGATACCGTCCCAGTCGATTGTGGTTCCATCGAGCCGGGCGGGCGTGCCGGTCTTAAGCCGACCAAGGCGTAAACCGAGTCGTTCGAGGGTTGCCGATAGCCCGACTGACGGTCCTTCCCCCATTCGCCCCGCCGGAACGCGTTCAGATCCGATATGAATGAGGCCGCGCAGGAAGGTGCCGGTTGTCAGAACGGCCGCCGCACATGCGTATCGTTGACCATCCGAGAGGATCACGCCCGCAACTTTCCCTTCCGTGACGTCCAGGTTAAAAACATCGCCCTCGACCACATCAAGATTGACATGATCGAAAATCTCGCGTTGCATTGCTTCACGATATAGCTTCCGATCAGCCTGTGTACGCGGCCCACGAACAGCCGGGCCCTTGCGCCGATTCAGCATGCGAAACTGGATACCGGCTGCGTCTGCGACGCGACCCATCAGGCCATCCAGCGCATCCACTTCCCGAACCAGATGGCCTTTGCCGAGACCGCCAATAGCGGGATTACAAGACATCACGCCGATCGTATCTCGGCGATGGGTCACAAGCGCCGTCCGCGCTCCTATCCGTGCTGCGGCGCTGGCCGCCTCGCAACCGGCGTGGCCCCCGCCAATTACAATCACGTCATATCGCTTGTTCATGGTCCACCTGCGGTGAGTGTTTCACGTGAATCACGTTACTTGCCGATACAAAACTGTGAAAATATGACGTCGAGTAGCTGCTCCACGTCCACCTGGCCCGTAATCCGCCCCAAAGCGGTCGCTGCTCGCCGCAGATGCTCTGCTCGCAGCTCCAGCTCAGTTTCCTTTAGCGCTGATCGGAGATGAAGGGAAGTATCTCGCAGCAACGCTATCTGTCGTCCGCACATCGGTGCAACCGAGCCGTCCCAAGCGGACTGAATCCGGCTAATGATAGCTTTACGAAGTAATCCGACTCCTTCACCCGTCACGGTTGACAGGCATATGTCATAGCTAGGCGCGCGCCGGTGAATGTCGAGCTTTGTCCCGACACGGAGCGCATGCGGCGACAGAGGAGCCTGCAAAGATTCCCAACCGATTTCCTCAAGGTACAGAACCAGATCAGCCGTGTCGATCAACTGCCGCGCTCGGCGGATGCCCTCTTGCTCGATTACGTCCGAGGATTCGCGGATACCGGCCGTATCAAACACGCGCACCAGATATCCCTCGAGATCAAGATCAACGTGCAACACATCGCGGGTGGTTCCCGCCAAACCGGTGACGATCGCCACGTCTCGCTGCGCCAGGTAGTTCAGCAGGCTCGATTTTCCCGAGTTCGGCGGCCCGACGATCGCGACCTTGAAACCATTGCGAACAATCTCCCCTCCTTTTGCCGATTCCAGATGCTTCTCCAATTCAGTGTGAACTGCGGCGATGTCCGCCGTGACGCGTTCTCCAACGGAACCGGGTACGTCGTCTTCGTCGGCGAAATCGAGTTCTGCTTCGATCATTGCCCGTGCATGGGTCAGCCTGAGGGTCCAGTCCTCATACAGATGAGACTGCCGACCGAAGCTCTGTTCCACCGCGAGGCGACGTTGCATCTCGGTCTCTGCCGCGATTAGTTCCGCCAGGCCTTCCGCCTCTACCAGGTCTAGACGCCCGTTCTCGAAGGCCCGTCGCGAAAACTCACACGCTTCCGCCAACCTCAAGCCGGGTAACGCCGCAAGTTGCGAGCATACAGCGTTTACCACAGCTCTGCTTCCATGCAGTTGGAGTTCGACGACGTCCTCGCCGGTGAAGGAATGCGGTGCTGGAAAGGTCAAGACAAGCGCTTCGTCGATCAGTTGCTCTTCCCGGTCCAGTATCTTTCGAAGTGCCGCCTTGCGTGGGGGAGGTTGTGTCCCTCTCGTCAACTGCATCAATGCGGGGAACGCCGCCGGGCCGCTGATACGCAGGACAGCGACGCCGGCTGGCAAGCTACCGCTGGAAAGCGCGAAGATCGTATCTGTCGTGACACTCATCCTGGCTGCCTCGACCGGAAAGCCAAAAGCGCCCGGCCGGGCCGAGCGCTTCGTAAGCGTGAATCCGGCTAAAGATTAGGTGTTCATCGAGTCGAAGAAATCGCCGTTGTTCTTCGTCTGCTTCAGCTTGTCGATAAGGAACTCGATCGCATCGGTGGTCCCCATGGGCGCAAGGATGCGGCGAAGCACGAAGATCTTCTGCAGGTCCTGGCGCGGCACGAGGAGGTCTTCCTTGCGTGTACCGGACTTGAGAATGTCCATGGCAGGGAAGATGCGCTTGTCGGCAACCTTGCGGTCCAGGACGATTTCGGAGTTGCCGGTTCCCTTGAACTCTTCGAAGATGACTTCGTCCATACGGCTGCCGGTGTCGATCAGCGCCGTCGCGATGATCGTCAGCGATCCACCTTCCTCAATGTTACGGGCGGCACCGAAGAAACGCTTCGGGCGCTGCAGCGCGTTGGCGTCGACACCACCGGTCAACACCTTGCCGGATGACGGTACCACGGTGTTGTAGGCGCGGCCGAGACGGGTGATCGAATCCAGCAGGATGACGACGTCGCGACCGTGTTCCACAAGGCGCTTTGCCTTCTCGATTACCATTTCGGCAACCTGAACGTGGCGCACAGCCGGCTCATCGAAGGTGGAGGAGACAACCTCGCCCCGGACCGATCTCTGCATGTCCGTCACTTCTTCCGGACGCTCGTCGATGAGGAGGACGATCAGATAGCATTCCGGATGATTGGCGGTGATGGAATGCGCGATATTTTGCAGCAGTACCGTCTTGCCCGTCCGCGGCGGGGCAACGATCAGGCCGCGCTGACCCTTGCCGAGCGGTGCCACGAGATCGATCACACGCGCCGACAGATCCTTTGATGTCGGGACATCGAGTTCCATCTTGAACCGCTCATTAGGATAGAGCGGTGTCAGGTTGTCGAAGTGGACCTTGTGACGGATCTTCTCCGGATCGTCGAAATTGATCGTGTTGACCTTCAGAAGCGCGAAATATCGCTCGCCTTCCTTCGGGCCGCGGATCGGCCCTTCGACAGTATCGCCTGTCTTCAGCGAAAACCGGCGGATCTGGGAGGGTGAAATGTAGATGTCGTCTGGACCAGGAAGGTAGTTGGCGTTCGCCGAGCGAAGGAAGCCGAAGCCATCCTGCAGGACTTCCACCACGCCTTCGCCGATGATTTCCACATCCTGGCTGGCCAGAACCTTCAGGATCGCGAACATAAGCTCCTGCTTGCGCATCGTGCTAGCGTTCTCGACCTCGAGCGATTCGGCAAAGGTCAGTAGGTCGGTTGGCGACTTGCTCTTAAGTTCTTGAAGCTTCATTTCAGCCATGAAGGGACCACGTTAAAGGCGATGAGGGGAAAGGGCGTGCCGGTGAAAATCTCGCCGCGGAGGTTTCCGGGGAGGAGTGGGATTACGAGCATGCCACGAGATGAGATGGCAGGAAAATAGCGAGTCATGCCGGCCCTCGCAAGGGGAAACGTGCAGGTAGCGGCAGAAACCCACAATCAGAAGGGCTTCACGACGACCAGTATGACGATCGCGATCATCAGCAGGGTAGGCGCCTCGTTCATCATTCGCCAATAACGGGCGGTACGACGCGGCCCGTCGGCAGCAAAGGCACGCACTGCGCGGCTGAACATGACGTGCACTACCGTCAGGAGAAGCACCAGCGCGATCTTGGCGTGCAGCCAACCTCCATGGAAGGCAAAGCTCTCCCAGGCGAGGTAGAGGCCCAGCAGCCAGGTAATCATCATCGCCGGGTTCATGATCACCTTCAGCAGGCGACGCTCCATCACCTTGAAGGTCTCCGACTGGACGGAACCCACCTCGGCGTCAGTATGGTAGATGAACAGGCGCGGAAGGTAGAACAGGCCTGCCATCCAAGAGATCACCGCAATGATGTGCAGGGCCTTCATCCAGAGCCCGAAACTGTCCGGCTGAAGAACATAAAGGACGGCGATCAGCGCGACGAAGACGCCGATCGCTACAAGGGCTTTCCGTGACGCTCTCCGTCCGACAGCTTCACTCGTTTGCCTATCCACATCCATCATGGTTTGTATCCTCGGACCCGATGGACCAGATCGCTCACATGCGCGGGATCCGCCTCCGGCGTAATGCCGTGGCCGAGATTGAAGATGAGCGGCCCATTTCCGAGTGCCTGCAGGATCGCATCGATACCCTCCTCGAGGGCCCTACCACCCGCGACAACACGCATCGGATCGAGATTTCCCTGTACGGGACCATCCTTCTGCAACTCCGCGGCAAAGGAGAGGGGAACGCTCCAGTCGAGACCAATGGCATTCGCATCGGTATCTTGGCGATAAGACCTCAAGTTCACGCCCGCGCCTTTGGCGAAGGCAATGATCCTAGCCCCAGGACGCGCTGCTCGCACGGTTCGGATCATGCGCGCCACCGGCCGAACTGCATAGGCCTTGAACTCACGTTCACCGAGAACTCCCGCCCACGAGTCGAAGATCTGCACCGCATCCGCACCGGCATCGATCTGCGCTATCAAGTACTCCGCCGAAACATCGGCAAGAAAGTCCAGAAGCCGCAGAAACACGTCCGGATTGCGGTAGGCGAATAGCCGCGCCGGCGCCTGGTCCGGCGTCCCATGGCCCGCGATCATGTAGGTGGCCACCGTCCATGGCGCACCACAAAAACCCAGAAGCGTCGTCGCCTCCGGTAATTCGCAGCGAAGGCGCCGGACAGTTTCAAGCACCGGGGCAAGATGCGAGAGCACGCCCTCCGCATCCAGCTTCTCGATGCCTGCGACATCGATCGGGTCCATCTGCGGCCCCTCGCCCTGCACGAAGCGGACATTGCGATTCAAGGCATCCGGAATGACGAGGATATCGGAGAACAGGATTGCCGCATCGAAACCATATCTGCGGATTGGCTGTAGGGTCACCTCGACCGCATAGTCCGGAGAATAACAGAGATCCAAAAAGCTTCCGGCCTTCGCTCTCGTTTCCCGGTACTCGGGGAGGTAGCGGCCTGCCTGCCTCATAAGCCAGATGGGAGGAGGCGTGACCGTTTTGCCTTCCAGCACGTCGACAATCTTCCGGGATGGGCCGGGCACGTGTTTCTCCTAAATGATAAAGATCTTTATAGGGTTTCTATTTCTTAGAGTCGGTGGGTATCAAGGATTAAACGTCATCCACCATTGCCGCGACGATCCGCCGCCGACCATGAACGACCGGAAGAGACTCGTCCACATTAGACGCCCAGCGCGTGGATAAACGGATTCGTGATATGAAATCAGGATGATGCCAATCTCACAGAATAACCTTGCCTGTGGAAAACCTGTTGACTTTCTTCATCGAACCAAGGCTTGTCCACATTGCCCACATACAACCGCGGACGTTCTTCATACGCCATCGAGGTGTGAATAAAACGGAGGTTATCCCGCGCCTCGGGCTCCGCCTGGCTGAACCCCACCCGCTCTCCCGGTTTATCAACAGAGGGACAAGAACAGCGTGGAGAACCGCAAAAACTACTTTCATCTGCACCTGATTTCTGACTCGACGGGGGAGACTCTGATGTCGGCGGGCAGGGCGGTCTCGGCGCAATTTCAGGCCTATGCGGCCATCGAGCACATCTACCCGCTGGTCAGAAGCCGCCGCCAACTCGCCTCCGTATTGGAATCGATCGACCGCGAACCTGGCATCGTTCTCTATACGATCGTGGACGAGGAACTCGCCCGCCTGCTCGACCTCCGCTGCCGCGATCTCGGCACCCCGTGTGTCAATCTGCTCGAACCGGTAATGACGACCTTCCAGACCTATCTCGGCTCCCCCTCCCGTCGGCGGGTCGGGGCTCAACATGCCCTCGACGCCGATTATTTTGCTCGGATGGACGCGTTGAACTTCACCATGGATCACGATGATGGCCAGTTGCCGGAGGATTATGATCAGGCAGACGTGGTGCTGATCGGCATAAGCCGGACGTCGAAAACGCCCACGAGTATCTATCTCGCCAATCGCGGCATCAAGACAGCGAACCTGCCTGTCGTCCTCGGGTTGGAGCTTCCGGACAGCTTGCTTAAGGCAACGCGACCGCTGGTCGTCGGCCTCATCGCGACGTCCGACCGCATTGCCCAGGTGCGTGAAAACCGCGAGCTCGGTGTGACGCAGGGCTTCGATCGTCGGGACTACACCGATCGGGCCAATATCCAGGAGGAGCTGAAATATGCCCGCAGCCTTTGCGCCCGCCACGGATGGCCGTTGATCGACGTCACCCGGCGATCGATTGAAGAGACAGCGGCGGCTATCGTTGCGTTGCGACCCCGCCTCAGGTAAGCGAAACGAACGATACCCGGACCCCTCTTCCATGACGTCTCTCATTCTCGCCTCGGCCAGCCCCTTTCGCCGCATGCTGCTGCAAAATGCCGGGCTTGCATTCGATGCTCACGCGGCAACCATTGATGAGCGAGCCATTGAAGAGCGTCTGCAGGAGATACATGCTACCCCGGAACATGTCGCTGTGGAGCTTGCAAAGGCGAAGGCGCTCGATGTTAGCCGCCATTTCCCGGGGATGCTGGTCCTGGGCAGCGACCAGACCATGTCGCTGGGAGAGCGCGTTTTCCATAAACCCGCCGACCTTGACGAAGCCCGCAGCCACATCGCCACCCTTGCGGGAAAGACCCATAGGCTGAACAGCGGTATTGCGTTGGTTCAGGACGGAGTGGTGCTCTGGGAGCACGTCTCTCGCGCAGACATGACGGTCCGCCCCCTGAGCGAAGCATTCATCGAACGTTACGTCGAGCGGTGCGGCGAGAAGCTCCTGTCGAGTGTCGGGGCATACCAACTCGAGGGGGAGGGTATTCATCTCTTTTCGGCAATCGACGGCGACTACTTCACAATCCTAGGGCTTCCCATGTTGCCACTCCTCGCAAAGCTGCGGGAACTTGGAGCCATCGATGGCTGATTCACGTGAAACAGAGATCACGGCTTTCGTCGCCGGTTGGCCCGTGAAGCATTCACGCTCGCCGCTTATCCATCGGCACTGGCTGAAGACCTTCGGCATTGAGGGCGACTATCGGCTGGAGCCCGTAAAACCAGAAGACTTTCCGGCTTTCGTTGCAAAACTGAAATCCGGCGGTTCGATTTATGCAGGCGGAAACGTCACGATCCCCCACAAGGAGGCAGCCAGCGCGCTGGCGGACCGTTGCGATACCGTCGCCGAGGAACTGGGAGCCGCCAATACGCTCTGGATGGAGGACGGACAGCTCTGGGCAACCAATACCGATGTCCACGGCTTCGCTGCGAACCTAGATGAGCGCCATCCCGGATGGGATAGGGTCTCCAGGGCGGCCGTTCTCGGTGCAGGCGGCGCCAGCCGAGCTGTCATTCGAGCACTTCGTGATCGCGGCATCTCCGAAATCAACGTCGTCAACCGCACGCTCTCGCGGGCTGTCGAACTTGCAGATCGGCTTGGACCGACCATCCATGCCCATTCTATGGCGGCGCTACCGGAAGTTATTCAAGGCGCTGGTCTCTTCATCAACACGACGTCCCTCGGCATGGACGGACATGATGTTCCCCAGATCGACTTTTCAGCCATGTCGACTGGAGCACTCGTCACCGACATCGTCTACGTTCCGCTACAGACACCGATCCTGGAACAGGCCGAAGCCCAGGGCATAGCAACGGTGGACGGACTGGGAATGCTGCTTCATCAGGCTGTGCCTGGCTTTGAACGGTGGTTCGGGATCAGGCCTCAGGTCGACGAGACCTTGCGTTCAGTGATTATCGCCGACATGGAAAGGCAGCCATGATCGTCGTCGGCTTGACAGGCTCCATTGGAATGGGAAAGTCGACCACGGCGAGGATGTTCGCGGAAGCGGGAGTCCCGGTCAACGACGCCGACGCTGTAGTTCATGATCTCTACCGGTCCGAGGCCGTCACGCCGATCGGCGACGCCTTTCCGGGAAGTATTAGAAACGGTATGGTCGACAGGCAGGAGCTTGCTCGGCAACTCGTGGAGAATCCGGCTAAGTTTCGTAGTCTGGAGGCGATCGTCCATCCTCTTGTTCGCAGGCGGGAAGGTAAGTTCGTTGAAGTCAATCGAGTAGCGGGCGCCGAGATGGTGGTGCTCGACATCCCCTTGCTCTTCGAGGTCAGGGGTGAGGATCGAGTAGATGTTGTGGTGGTCGTGACATGTGATCCACAGATACAAAGGGCGCGGGTTCTTGCGCGACCTGGCATGACCGAGGAAAAATTGGACATGATTCTGTCCCGGCAGATCCCGGATCAGGAAAAGCGCCGTCGAGCGGATTTCCTCATTGATACCGGAAGGGGACTGGAAGCAGCCCGGCAGCGCGTCGACGAAGTCATCGCAGCCCTGCGATCCGGAAAGAGAAGCGAGACAGCCAGTGCGTGAAATCATCTTCGATACGGAAACGACCGGTCTGGAAACCAAGCTCGACCGTATCATCGAGATCGGCGGGATCGAACTCATCAACAATTTCCCGACCGGACGATCGTTGCATCTCTACATTAACCCCGGTGATCGCAAGGTTCACCCGGACGCGCTGGCGGTCCATGGGATCACCGATGAATTCCTGAAGGACAAGCCGAGTTTCGCCGAGGTGGCAGAACAGATCCTCGAGTTCTTCGAAGGCGCGAAGTGGATCGCCCACAACGCGAACTTCGACATGGGCTTCATCAACGCCGAGTTTGAACGCTTGAAGCTTCCGCCGGTGTCCATGGAGCATGTTGTCGACACGCTTGCACTCGCACGCCGCAAGCATCCGATGGGGCCCAACTCGCTGGATGCGCTCTGCCGCCGATACGGAATCGACAACGCTCACCGCACCAAGCACGGCGCACTGCTCGACTCAGAACTGCTTGCGGAAGTCTATATCGAGATGACCGGGGGCCGGCAGGCGGCGCTCGGCCTCGTCGGCATCGAAACCTCGGCGACGATCATTGAGATCGAGGAGCATGTGGTCGGGATCTCTGGTCGTCCCCGGCCACTGCCGTCGCGCGTGAGTGCGGCCGAACTTGCGGCGCACCGTGTCCTGGTCGGTTCGCTTGGCGCAAAGGCAGTCTGGGCACGCTATGAATCAGAAAGCCCGGACATGGCGATCCGGGCTTCATGAATTACGAACTTCAGCGCGATTAGCTATTGAGCGGCTGGACCTGCGACTTCGCGCGTTCGGCGGCCATGCGCTGGGCGAACATCTGGGCGAAATCGATCGGATCGATCATCAGCGGCGGGAAACCGCCATTGCGGGTCACGTCGGCGACAATCTGGCGAGCGAACGGGAAAAGCAGGCGCGGGCACTCGATGAAGAGAACCGGCAGCATGTGTTCCTGCGGGAAGCCGGCAACGCGGAAGACACCACCGTAGACCAGTTCGGCCGCGAACACCACCTTGTCGCCGTCCTTGGCTTCCACGTTCAGTGACAGCACGACGTCGAAATCCGTCTCCGACAGCGGATTGGCGTTGACGTTGACATTGATGTTGATGGCGGGAGCCTTGTCGCGCGACTGAAGCGAGCGCGGTGCACCGGGGTTTTCGAAGGAAAGGTCTTTGGTGTACTGGGCCAGAATGTTGAGAGACGGGCTCTGAGCACCCTGTTCGTTTTCGGTTACCATGGGTTTCCCTCGGATATTTGAACGGTTGCTGGCGTCTAGCACTTAGACCGGAGCCTTACAACCCTGGCCCCGGGAGCCATACCAGAGGCTAATCCTCGCCCAGACGACGGTCAGACCAAGGCGACCCTGGCTTCGGCTCGCGGTGGAAATCCTCTTCGTCGAGGTCGACCACTCGTTCATCCCGCGCGGGATCCCTTCGACGGGTATAGGTACGCCACTCGGTGTAGGATGCCGCGTTAACCACCACGAAACGGCGGCCGATGAATGACCAGAGCAAGCGACGGATCGAGGGAATGAAGAGGGCGATCCCGATGATATCGGTTATGAAGCCGGGAATGAGCAGCAGGACCGCAGCAACGACGATCATCGCACCTTGCACGATTGCATCCCCCGGAACCCGTCCGTCGCGACCTTCCTCCGTAAGTCTCCTGAGCATCTGCAGACCCTGAAGACGCAGGAGAATCAGCCCCGCGAGGCAGGATAGCAGGACAAGGCCGAGTGTGCCCCAGACACCAACCATTTGGCCTACGACGACGAAGCCCGCAATTTCCGCGAGCGGCAAGAGGAGGATGAGTATGCTGATGAAGGGTGTTCGCATCTACGCTCGATCTGCGCGGCGTCCGCTCGCGCCTTCGCTATTTGAATGATCCGGCCTTGCGGACTATATGAGAACTTGCAACAAGAATTTAAACGGCATTGCGGGACAAGATGGGCTCCAACGACTTCATAACCTTGTTTTTCCTCGTCGCTGCAATCCTCATATTTCTGCAATTGCGGAGTGTGTTGGGCCGGCGGACGGGTAACGAGAAGCCGCCCTTTGATCCCTTCAGTGCGCGTGAGGCCAACAAGGCACCCGCGAGCGATGACGGCAAGGCCGTGACACTGCCGCGCCGGGAGGTCTCCGACGAGGACCGGTTCGCAGAGGTCGACGCGGTCGCCAAACCCGGTACCCCGGTCAACGACGGTCTGCGTCAACTGTTGGAAGCAGACCCATCCTTCCGGCCACGCGAGTTTCTCAACGGCGCCCGTATGGCCTACGAAATGATCGTGATGGCCTTCGCTGACGGGGACCGAAAGAGCCTCAAGAACCTCCTCTCCAAGGAGGTTTACGAGGGCTTCGACGCCGCCATCTCCGACCGTGAGTCGCGCGGGGAAGTGGTCAAGTCGACCTTTGTCGGCATCGACAAGGCCGATATCACCCAAGCGAGCGTGCGGGGGAATGAGGAGCAGGTGACGGTTCGCATCGTCAGCCAGTTGATCTCCGCAACCTATGACAAGAGCGGTGCAGTCATCGATGGTGACCAGGAAGCTGTCGCGGAAGTCATAGACATCTGGACCTTTGCTCGCGACGTCCGCTCCCGGGATCCGAACTGGAAGCTTGTCGCGACCGAATCCGAGCAATGAACGAGGGCTCGTCGGGTTTTTCGCTTCGGCGGGTCGCCTTCTCTGATCTACCCCGGTGGAGCGAGGACCATCCCGGCCTGCTGCTGGAGGGTATCCGCAACTGCCTGATCCACATCCGCTCGGGCAAGTCCTACCGAACAGGAGACCTGGGGCTGTCATGCGACGACATCCTGCCTGTCTATGAAGCGGCTCTCCGTGCCGATCTTCTTGACGCCGGGTCTGCTCGGCAATTCTTCGAGCAGCATTTCGAACCGTTCAGGATCTGCCGCGACGACGGCTCGCAGGGTTTCGTCACCGCCTTCTACGAGCCTGAGGTTGAGGTTTCGGACACCCCGTCAGGCGAGTGGGCCTTTCCGTTTTACCGTCGCCCGGCGGATTTGATCGATCTCGATGCCGCCAACCGTCCGGCGGGCATGGACGCTTCCTACCGGTTCGGCCGGTCCGCTCCCGCAGGGATTGCGGAGTATCCCGACAGGCGTGCAATCGACCAAGGCTGCCTGAGCGGACAGGGATTGGAAATCGCGTGGGCCCGCTCCAAGGTCGATGTCTTCTTCGCCCATGTTCAGGGTGCTGCACGCTTGAAGTTTCAGGATGGCAGCATCAAGCGGATAACCTATGCGGCTAAGGCAGGCCATCCCTTCAGCGCCATCGGCAAGCTGCTGATCGAGCGTGATGAAATCGATGCGGCAACGGTCTCCATGCAGACCATCCGCGCCTGGCTGGAAGCAAATCCGGATCGGACGGACGAGGTCCTCTGGCACAACCGTTCCTACATCTTCTTCAGGGAGGCGGATGTTTCGGATGACCGGCTCGGTCCGATCGCAGCTGCGAAGGTGCCCCTCCTTCCCGGGCGCTCGCTTGCCGTCGACCGGCTCATTCACACCTTCGCATACCCATTCTTCATCCACGCGCCGTCACTGACCCATCTCGACGGTGGGCAGGCCTTCGCTCGGACCATGTTGGCGCTCGATACCGGCAGCGCCATTGTCGGACCGGCGCGAGGTGACATCTTCACAGGTTCCGGTTCCGCTGCAGGAGAACTGGCTGGAACCGTGCGAAACAAGGCGGACTTCTATATTCTCGTCCCGCGCTCCGCATCAGCGAGGATGGCTGGATGAGTAGCGGTCGAAGGCTCAGTCCGGAAGAGCGGATACTTTGGGGGAAGGTGGCGAAGTCGACGCGCGCCTTGCCCGGTCGACAGGCGGATGCTCGGGAGTTCGCGGAGGAGATCGCTGCCATGCTGGCGGCGGAGGAGGCAGCGCTGGCGCAGCCTCTGCCGACAAAATCCACCTCCGATGCCCGGGCAACCGACCATCGGCCGGCGGACGCTCCACGGCCGCCGCCGAGCCATCAACCACTGGAAAAGCCTGTCCATCGCAAGCTGGCGAAAGGGCGTTTGCCCATCGAGGCCCGGATCGATCTCCATGGGCTGTTTCAGGACGAGGCGCATGATCTTCTCCTTGATTTCCTCTATCGCGCCCATGATCGCGGCATGCGTCACGTGCTGGTGATCACCGGCAAGGGCAGTTCCCTCGGTAGCGAAGGGGCGCTGCGACGTGCAGTACCTCTCTGGTTCTCCAAACCCGAGTTTCGCTTCCTCATCTCGTCTTACGAGTGGGCAGCTCGTCACCACGGTGGAGAGGGGGCCCTCTACGTCCGTCTCAGCCGCCCGAGGCGCCATCCATGACACCCTTCGCACAGGCCCTTTGCGAACTGCGCCGGCGCAGGGGCGTGACCCAGAGGGACCTTGCCGCTGCAATCGGGGTCTCGCCTGCCTATCTCTCGGCGCTGGAGCATGGCCGGAAGGGCAAGCCTAGTTTCGATCTTCTGCAGCGGATTGCCGGCTACTTCAATATCATCTGGGACGAAGCCGACGAACTCTTCATGACGGCAGAAGCCTCGCATCCGAGGGCTGTGCTGGATACCGCAGGTCTCCCGCCGCGCTACACCGCTTTTGCCAATCGTCTGGCGCGCGAGATTCGCGCACTGCCGTCGGATGTGATAGAGGCCATGGACAAACTGCTGGACCAGTCTCCGCCCAAGGGTTGATTGTTGCGAAATCCCCTGATTTCAAGCTTTTCCGGCGTGGCATGAGCTTTAGAATCCGTCCCAAACTTCCTATATCTGGGGGTGGATGCGCGGGTGATTCGCAGTGTCCTGCCCGCTGACGGACAATTGGAAAGATCTTTGATGACCGACACACCCGTGAACGAAACCGGCGCGAGTGCAGAATATGGCGCAGACTCCATCAAGGTCCTGAAGGGGCTGGATGCGGTTCGCAAGCGGCCTGGCATGTATATCGGCGACACGGACGATGGTTCCGGGCTCCATCACATGGTCTACGAGGTGGTCGACAATGCGATCGACGAGGCTCTGGCGGGGCACGCCGATCTGGTAACGGTCACGCTCAATGCCGACGGTTCCGTTTCGGTCACCGACAATGGCCGCGGCATTCCAACCGACATCCATACGGGTGAGGGGGTCTCCGCCGCTGAAGTCATCATGACGCAGTTGCATGCCGGCGGAAAGTTCGACCAGAACTCCTACAAGGTCTCCGGCGGTCTCCACGGCGTCGGCGTCTCGGTGGTCAACGCGCTGTCCGTCTGGCTCAAGCTCCGCATTCGTCGGAGCGGCAAGGTGCACGAAATCTCCTTCACACATGGCGTGGCGGACGCGCCGCTGAAGGTCGTGGGAGACTACGAGGGTCGGTCCGGCACGGAGGTGACCTTCCTCGCCAGCCCCGAAACCTTCACGATGACCGAGTACGACTACAACACGCTCGAACATCGGCTTAGGGAGCTTGCCTTCCTGAACTCCGGCGTCAGAATCCGGCTAACGGATCGGCGCAAACCCGATGTCCGCGAAGAGGAGCTTGTCTATGACGGTGGCCTCGAAGCCTTCGTTCGCTATCTCGACCGCTCGAAGAAGCCACTCGTCGACAAGCCGGTGGCCATCCGTGGCGAGAAGGACGGTATCAGCGTGGAGGTGGCTCTCTGGTGGAACGACAGCTACCACGAGAATGTCCTCTGCTTCACCAACAACATTCCCCAGCGCGACGGCGGCACGCACATGGCCGGGTTCCGCGGTGCCCTGACGAGGCAGGTCACCTCCTATGCCGACACATCCGGCATCACCAAGAAGGAAAAGGTCTCGCTCACTGGCGAAGATTGCCGCGAGGGCCTGACTGCGGTCGTTTCCGTCAAGGTTCCCGATCCCAAGTTCTCGTCCCAGACCAAGGACAAACTTGTCTCGTCCGAAGTCCGGCCGGTGGTTGAGAGCCTCGTCAACGAAGCACTCGGCACCTGGTTCGAGGAGCATCCGACGGAAGCCAAGGTCCTTGTGGGCAAGGTGGTGGAGGCGGCCGTCGCCCGCGAGGCTGCGCGCAAGGCTCGCGAACTGACGCGTCGCAAGGGCGCGCTCGACATCGCCTCGCTTCCCGGCAAGCTTGCCGACTGCTCGGAAAAGGATCCTGCCAAGTCTGAGCTTTTTCTCGTCGAGGGCGACTCCGCCGGTGGCTCCGCCAAGCAGGGCCGCTCACGTGAAACCCAGGCGATCCTCCCGCTGCGCGGCAAGATCCTCAATGTCGAGCGCGCTCGCTTCGATAAGATGCTCTCCAGCCAGGAGATCGGCACGCTGATCACCGCGCTGGGTACCTCAATCGGCAAGGACGAGTTCAATGCCGAGAAGCTGCGCTACCACAAGATCATCATCATGACCGACGCCGACGTAGACGGCGCCCACATCCGTACGCTGCTGCTCACTTTCTTCTTCCGTCAGATGCCGGATCTAATCGAGCGTGGCCACGTCTATATTGCCCAGCCGCCGCTCTACAAAGTGACCCGCGGCAAGTCGGTACAGTATCTCAAGGACCAGAAGGCGTTCGAGGAGTACCTGATCAGCAGCGGCCTTGAGGATACGAGCCTGAGGCTCGCGTCCGGTGAGGTCCGCACGGGCCAGGACCTGCGGGAAGTGATCCATGACGCGATGCGACTGCGCAACCTCCTCGACGGGTTGCATTCGCGTTACAATCGCGCGGTGGTCGAGCAGGCCGCCATCGCCGGCGCGCTGAACCCCGATCTGACGGACAATCCTGAACGCGCACAACAAACCGCGGATGAGGTTGCACGTCGCCTGGATGTCATCGCCGACGAGACCGAGCGTGGCTGGAGCGGCCATGTCACGGATGAGGGTGGTCTTCGTTTTGAACGCATGGTGCGTGGCGTCAAGGAAGTTGCGGTGCTGGATGTGGCGCTGATCGGCTCGGCGGATGCCCGTCACATCGACCAGATGACACCCCGCCTCAACGAGATCTACGCGACGCCCCCGATCCTCCGTCGCAAGGAGGAAGAGACCGAGATGTCGGGCGCGCTGGCGCTGCTCGAAGCGATCTTCGCCGCTGGTCGCAAGGGCATCTCGATGCAACGCTACAAGGGGCTGGGCGAAATGAACGCCGAGCAGCTTTGGGAGACGACATTGGACCCGAATGTCCGCTCCCTGCTGCAGGTCAAAGTCAACGACGCAACCGATGCCGACGGGCTCTTCTCCCGCTTGATGGGCGATGAGGTGGAGCCACGCCGCGAGTTCATTCAGGACAACGCGCTGAGCGTTGCGAACCTCGATATCTGAGAAGATGCTGTTTCACGTGAATCGCCGCTTGCGCTGATTCACGTGAAACTATTCTTGCCCGACGAAGCGTCCTTCGAACGCCACTTCCGAGAGCGGCTTGCGCTGGCTCTGGACCTCCCGCTCACGCAGGTCGTCTGGAAGCGTCTCCTTCGCAGCGAGCCGCCCGATCGCGCAGGCAGCCTCCACCCGATAGCCATCGGGTATGCTGAGAACCCGCACTGCCTTCTCGCGGTCCATGCCTTCCATCCCATGGGCGTGGTAGCCGAGCTTCATTGACTGGCACGCGATTGAGAACCACGCCGAACCGGTATCGAACGAATGGGTGTATGCCAGCTTTCGCTCGCCATCCTTGGAAATCCGGTAGGTGCGTGAGACAAAGATGATCAATGCCGATGCGTTCTGCGCCCAGCGCTGGTTTCCCGGTGACAGGATATCCAGGAGCACAGGCCAGCTGGCTGTCTCCCGCAAGGCATAGATGAAGCGCCAGGGTTGATTGTTGCCGGAAGAGGGCGCCCAGTGACCTGCATCCAGAATGGTCAGCAAGCCATCCCGGCTCATCGCTTCGCCGGTGAAGGCGCGTGGTGACCAGCGGTCGAGAAAGAAGGCATCCACCGGGTGTTCGGACTGACGGTTGTTGCTTTGGGTCATGGGCGCCGGCTCCGCTGCAAATGACGATCTTAGAAACATAGGGTGAGCGGCGGGCAACACAACGCAGACTGTGGGCAAAGGGGATGACAATGAGCCTGCCATCCTCCATAAGGCAGTTGTCAGACAAGTGGAGGCATATCCGTGAAACTCATGCGTGTTGGTCAGCCGGGCCAGGAAAAGCCGGCAATCCTCGATGCGACCGGCAAGGTCAGGGACCTGTCGCAGCATGTCGCCGACATCAGTGGTGCGGCCATCTCGCCGGAGGGTCTTGCCAGGATCGCAGCTCTCGACCTGCAGAACCTGCCCGAGTTGCAGGTTGACCGTATCGGCGCGTGCGTTGCCGGCACCGGCAAGTTCATCTGCATCGGCCTGAATTTCTCCGACCACGCTGCCGAGACAGGCGCCGCCGTCCCGCCGGAGCCCGTCATCTTCATGAAGGCCACCTCCGCCATCTGCGGCCCCAATGATGATGTCGTCATCCCCCGCGGCTCGGAGAAGACCGATTGGGAAGTGGAGCTCGGCGTCGTCATCGGCAAGACCGCCAAATATGTCAGCGAAGCCGAGGCCATGGAGTATGTGGCCGGCTACTGCGTCTCGCACGATGTATCGGAGCGCGGCTTCCAGACGGAGCGCGCTGGTCAGTGGACCAAGGGCAAGTCCTGCGACACCTTTGGTCCGATCGGCCCGTGGCTGGTCACGAGGGACGAGATCGCTGACCCGCAGAACCTCGGCATGTGGCTGAAGGTCAACGGCGAGACCATGCAGAACGGCTCGTCGAAGACCATGGTCTATGGCGTGGCATTTGTCGTCTCCTATCTCAGCCAGTTCATGTCACTGCAGCCCGGTGATGTCATCTCCACCGGCACGCCGCCGGGCGTGGGCATGGGCATGAAGCCGCCGCGCTACCTGAAGGCCGGCGACGTCGTCGAACTTGGGATCGAGGGGCTGGGTACGCAGCGCCAGACCTTCGTGGCAGATCGTTAACCAGCCGAACGGACGGAACCTTAAGGCGCTTCATGCCATTCTTGATGCCAGGCCTTCGCGCCTGGCATCTTAATTGGTTAATGAATGGTCCCGCCTGATGTTGCACTGCAATCCAAACATGGTAGCCTCTCCCATTGCTCCCGAAGCAGCCGGTCGGCTCCGACCGCCGGTGCCGGTAGCCACGAAAGGCGGCGCATCGATGATCTACCAGTTTTACGAGATGAACCACGCGGCGGTCGCACCTTTCCGTGCCGCTGCCGACGCCATGAGGCTGTTCCACACCAACCCGCTCAATCCGCTCTCCTATACGGCCATGGGGCGGAGCATGGCGGCTGGCCTCGAGCTTTTCGAGCGGGTGACGCGCCGCTACGGCAAGCCGGAATTTGGTCTGCCGACCACTGTCATTGATGGGACTACTGTCCGCGTCACCGAGGACATTGTCTGGTCTAAGCCGTTCTGCAACCTGATCCATTTCCGCCGAGACCTTCCAGCCGGTCGTGCACCTGACCAGAAGCTCCTTCTCGTGGCCCCGATGTCGGGCCACTACGCGACATTGCTGCGCGGCACGGTTGAGACGCTGCTCCCCAACGCCGAGATCTATATCACGGACTGGATCGATGCGCGTGTGGTGCCGGTGACGGACGGTCGCTTCGACCTTGATGACTACATCGATTACCTGATCGAGATGGTCCATCACATCGGCCCGAATACGCATGTGATCGGCGTTTGTCAGCCATCTGTCCCCGTCCTGGCTGCGGTTGCTCTGATGGAGTCGGCTAAGGATCCGCTGGCGCCAGCCTCCATGATTCTCATGGGCGGACCGATCGACACGCGCAAGAACCCGACGGCGGTGAACCAACTGGCCCAGGAGAAGCCGCTCGAATGGTTCCGCGACAATGTCATCATGAACGTCCCGTGGCCGCATGCGGGGTTCATGCGTCCGGTCTATCCGGGCTTCCTGCAGCTTTCGGGCTTCATGTACATGAACCTCGACCGCCATATTACGGCACACAAGGAATTCTACGAGCATCTGATCAAGAACGATGGTGACTCGGCCGAGAGACACCGCGATTTCTACGACGAGTACCTGGCGGTCATGGACCTCACCGAGGAATTCTATCTGCAGACGGTCGACACGGTCTTCATCAAACACGCCCTGCCTGAAGGCAAGATGATGCATCGCGACCGCCTCGTCGACACGAAGGCGATCCGCAATGTCGCGCTGTTGACGGTGGAAGGGGAAAACGACGATATCTCCGGCCTCGGCCAGACCCAGGCTGCGCATAAGATCTCGCCGAACATCCCGGATCATATGCGGATGCATTACATGCAACCCGACGTCGGCCACTACGGCGTCTTCAACGGCTCGCGCTTCCGTCGCGAGATCGCCCCGCGGATTCTGGAGTTCACTGCACGCCACGCCCGTGGTGATGAGCGCCCCAACCCGGTGAAGCGCGTCATCAAGGGTGGCAAGGCGGGATGAATTCCCGCCGCTAATTCAGGTGGTTCTTGAAAACCGGATAGGTTCTTCTTGAAGCGGCCCGGCCGACTCCCCAAATCGATTCCGACGGGCTGGCATGTGGCTGCCCGCGGAAACGAAGGGTATGTCATCGATGAACCAGTCAGCATTGATCCGTCCGGATTGGACGCCGGCCACCATCGCATTGATGGTGCTGGGCTTCGTCGTCTTCTGGCCGCTCGGCCTTGCCATGCTCGCCTATATCCTCTTCGGCGAACGGCTCCAGGGCTTCAAGCGCGATGCCAACCGCAAGGCAGATGGCATGTTTGCCGGCTGCCGCCGGGCCAAGTCGCGCTACAACACGCATTTCTCCACGGGAAATGTTGCCTTCGACGATTGGCGCAAGGCCGAACTTGATCGCATCGAGGAAGAGCGCCGCAAGCTCGACGAGATGCGGGAGGAGTTCGACAGCTATATGCGCGAATTGCGCCGTGCCAAGGATCAGGAGGAGTTCGACCGCTTCATGCGCGAGCGCAAGAACCGCTCCACCGGCCAGGGCGACGTCGTAGATCTCTGAGGATTCACGTGAAACATCGGACCGGCGCCGTCAGGCGCCGGTTTTTCTGTCTCTGCGTTTCCGCGAATCGGCTAGATAAAGCCTATGTTCGCGCTCCTCAAGAAACCGGTCCGTCCGCGCCGCAAGCCCTTGGCTCCGGAGACGCGAACGCTTGAGGTCGGCAGCCGCGCCATGCCGCTCACAATCCGGGAACATCCGCGCTCGACCCGTATCACCCTTCGGATCGAGCCGGGCGCGCGTGGGCTCAGCCTGACAGTTCCCGTCGGCCTGCGTCGGTCCGAGATCGACGATTTCCTTGATCGCCATCAGGGCTGGCTCCTCACCCGGCTCGCTCGCTTTCCGCAGTCCGAGCCGTATCTTCGTCCGGGCTCCGGCATCATGCTGCGCGGCGTGCGCCACGATATCGAACACACGGGCAGCCTGCGCGGCGTGACGGAGGCTGTCCTTCGTGAGGGGAGGGCGGTTCTGCGTATCAGCGGCATGGAGGAACATACCGGTCGGCGCATCGCAACCTTTCTGAAAAAGGAAGCTCGTCGCGATCTCGAAGCAGCGGTCCGGCTGCATGCGCAGGGCGTGCGGAAGCCGGTCAGGTCGATCGCCATGAAGGACACCCGATCCCGCTGGGGCTCCTGTTCATGGGACGGCAATCTGAGCTTCTCCTGGCGCATCGTCATGGCACCACCTTTTGTCATCGATTACCTCGCTGCCCACGAGGTCGCTCATCTGGACCAGATGAACCATGGGCCGGAGTTCTGGGCGCTTTGCCGTCGTCTCTGCCCGCGCACTGACGAGGCCAAGGCCTGGCTGAAGCGCCACGGCTCGCAACTCCACGCAATCGATTTCGGCTGATCTGCGAGCGTCGAACATCGACGAGCAACGGAGAAGCGCTTTTATCTCGACTCCGCCATGATTTCATGCGAACTCGCAGGGCATGAAGCCGGACATCAAGATTTGCGGGTTGAAGACGTCAGAGGCCGTCGACCGGGCGCTCGCACGCGGTGCGACCCATATCGGTTTTATCTTCTTCCCCAAGAGCCCCCGCCATGTCGATCCCGAGATCGCTGCCGAACTGGCCGAGCCGGTGCGCGGCCGGGTAAAGATCGTCGCGGTTACGGTGGATGCAAACGACGAGGAGCTGGACGACATCGTCCACCTGCTGAAACCGGACGTCCTCCAAATGCACGGCCATGAGACGCCGGAGCGCATCCTTCAGGTCAAGGCGCTGTACGGGATACCTGTAATGAAGGCCTTCTCTGTTCGCGAAGCCTCCGACCTCGAGCGCATCGACCCCTATGTCGGTGTCGCCGACCGGTTCCTGTTCGATGCAAAGGCCCCCGCCGGGTCAGAACTGCCCGGTGGCAACGGCGTGTCATTCGACTGGAACATCATGGCCTCGCTTGACGCAAGCGTCGATTACATGCTTTCCGGGGGCCTGAACAAAGACAATGTCGGTCTTGCGCTCGCCTCCACCCGGGCCCGCGGAATTGATGTGTCCTCCGGCGTCGAAAGCGCGCCGGGCATCAAGGACATCGTCATGATCGACGCCTTCTTTGACGCTATCGCAGAGGCCCGCTCCGTCGGAGCCTGAGGGAGTAGAGAGTGAATCAGACGCCGAAACCCAATTCCTTCCGCTCCGGGCCCGATGAGGATGGCCGCTTCGGCATCTTTGGCGGCCGGTTCGTCGCCGAGACCCTCATGCCTCTGATCCTCGACCTGCAAGCCGAATGGGAAAAGGCGAAGACCGATCCGGAATTCCAGGCAGAGCTCCAGCATCTCAACACACACTATACGGGTCGTCCGAGCCCGCTCTATTTTGCGGAGCGCCTGACGGCCGAACTCGGCGGCGCCAAGATCTACTTCAAGCGCGACGAATTGAACCACACCGGGTCTCACAAGATCAACAACTGCCTCGGCCAGATCCTGCTCGCGCGCCGCATGGGCAAGACCCGCATCATCGCGGAAACCGGCGCCGGCCAGCACGGGGTCGCCTCGGCCACCGTCGCCGCCAGATTCGGCCTGCCCTGCGTGGTCTACATGGGTGCCACCGACGTCGAGCGTCAGGCACCGAACGTGTTTCGCATGAAGCTTCTGGGCGCCGAAGTCAGGCCGGTTACGGCCGGCCACGGCACGCTGAAGGATGCGATGAACGAGGCCCTGCGCGACTGGGTCACCAATGTCGACGACACCTATTACCTGATCGGCACGGCTGCGGGCCCGCATCCGTATCCGGAACTGGTTCGCGAATTCCAGTCGGTGATCGGCAAGGAAACCCGCGAACAAATGATGGCGGCGGAAGGCCGCCTGCCGGACATGCTGGTGGCGGCCGTTGGTGGTGGCTCCAACGCCATTGGTCTCTTCCATCCGTTTCTCGATGATGAGTCCGTCAAGATCGTCGGTGTCGAAGCAGGCGGCAAGGGTCTGGATGGCGAGGAGCACTGTGCCTCGCTGACAGCCGGCTCGCCGGGCGTCCTGCACGGCAACCGCACCTATCTACTGCAGGACGGTGATGGGCAGATCAAGGAAGGCCACTCCATCTCGGCCGGCCTCGATTATCCGGGCATCGGCCCCGAGCATTCCTGGCTGAAGGATATGGGCCGCGTCGAATACGTCCCGATCATGGATGACGAGGCGCTTGCCGCCTTTCAGATGCTGACCCGCACCGAAGGCATCATCCCGGCACTGGAGCCGAGCCATGCGCTCGCGGAAGTCATCAAGCGCGCGCCGAAGATGGACAAGGACCAGATCATTGTGATGAACCTCTGCGGCCGGGGCGACAAGGACATCTTCACCGTCGGCAAGATTCTCGGAATGGGCCTCTGACATGACCGCACGCATGGACAAGAAATTCGCTGACCTGAAGGCCGAGGGCCGCCCGGCGCTCGTCACCTATTTCATGGGCGGCGATCCGGACTATGATACGTCGCTCGCGATCATGAAGGCGCTGCCGGCGGCCGGCGCCGACGTGATCGAACTCGGCGCGCCATTCTCCGATCCGATGGCCGATGGCCCGGCGATCCAGCTGGCGGGCCAGCGGGCGCTCAAGAATGGCCATTCGCTGAAGAAAACGCTGCAGATGGCCCGCGATTTCCGCGAAGGCGACGACACGACGCCGATCGTCATCATGGGCTACTACAACCCCATCTACATCTACGGCGTCGACCGCTTCCTGGAAGACGCGCTGGAGGCGGGGATCGACGGTCTTATCGTCGTGGACCTTCCGGCGGAAATGGACGATGAGCTCTGCATCCCAGCGCGCAAGAAGGACATAAACTTCATTCGCCTGACGACACCGACCACCGACGACAGGCGCCTTCCGAAGGTGCTGACCAACACCTCCGGCTTCGTCTACTATGTCTCGATGACCGGCATTACCGGCTCTGCTCTGCCTGATCCGTCGAAGATTGCAGGTGCCGTTGAGCGTATCAAGAAGTCCACCGACCTGCCGGTCTGCGTCGGATTCGGCGTCAAGACAGCCGAGCATGCGCGGCTGATCGGTGCCTCGGCGGATGGGGTCGTGGTCGGTACGGCGATCGTCAACCAGGTCGCCACGTCGCTCGACAAGGATGGCCGGGCCAGTGCCGACACGGTGGAATCGGTCACGACTTTCGTTCGAGGCTTGGCAACCGGCGTGCGGTCAGCGCGACTTGTAGCCGCCGAATAGTTTCCCACATAGGGCGCAGTTTATCAGGAGTAACCCACGTGAACTGGATCACCAACTACGTCCGGCCGCGGATCAATTCTATGCTTGGCCGCCGTGAGGTTCCGGACAACCTCTGGATCAAGTGCCCGGAAACGGGTGAGATGGTCTTCCACAAGGACCTGGAAGAGAACAAGTGGGTGATCCCCGCTTCCGGCTATCACATGAAGATGCCGGCCAAGGCGCGCCTGACCGATCTCTTCGATGGCGGCGTCTTCGAATCGCTTCCCCAGCCCAAGGTTGCCCAGGATCCGCTGAAGTTCCGCGACTCAAAGAAGTACATCGACCGTCTGAAGGACAGCCGCCTGAAGACCGAGCAGGAGGACACGATCCTCGCCGGCCTCGGCCAGGTGCGCGGCGTGAAGCTCGTCGCGGTGGTTCACGAGTTCAACTTCATCGGCGGTTCGCTCGGCATGGCAGCGGGCGAGGCGATTGTGAAGGCGTGCGAGCGTGCAGTCGCTGAAAAATGCCCGCTGGTGATCTTTCCGGCCTCCGGCGGCGCCCGCATGCAGGAAGGCATCCTGTCGCTGATGCAGCTGCCGCGGACCACAGTCGCGGTCGACATGCTGAAGGAAGCTGGCCTGCCGTACATAGTCGTGCTGACCAATCCCACCACCGGTGGCGTCACTGCATCCTACGCCATGCTCGGCGACATCCATATTGCCGAGCCGGGTGCCGAAATCGGCTTTGCCGGCAAGCGCGTCATCGAGCAGACGCTCCGCGAAAAGCTGCCGGAGGGCTTCCAGACGGCGGAATACCTGCTGGAGCACGGCATGGTAGACATGGTCGTCAACCGCCATGATCTGCCGGATACGCTTGCCACGCTTCTGAAGATCCTGATGAAGGCGCCCGCAGCCAACGATGATTCGGCTGAAGTCCTGGCGCTTGCCCCCGTGGCAGCGAGCGCCTGAGTCGATAGAGACGCTGGATCGGCGGGATGAGTGCAATGAATATTCCCGCCGTCAGCGCGGCCGAGCAAGAGATCGAGAAGCTGATGACCCTTCACCCGAAGGGTTTCGACCTGTCGCTGGACAGGATCAGGCGGCTTCTGGAGGTGCTGGAAAACCCCCACCGCAAGCTGCCGCCGGTGATCCATATCGCCGGTACGAACGGCAAGGGCTCTGCAACGGCCTTCTGCTCCGCCCTCCTGGAGGCGGCTGGTCTTGCCGTCCATGTCCACACCTCTCCGCACCTCGTCAACTGGCATGAGCGCTATCGAATCGGCGTCAAGGGCGGCCGGTCGCAAATCGTGGAAGACGAGATGTTTGCCGAAGCCCTGCAGCGGGTGGCGGCCGCCAATGCCGGCCAGACCATCACCGTTTTTGAGATTCTGACCGCGGTGACCTTCCTGCTCTTCTCCGAGCAACCGGCCGATGCCGTCATTCTCGAAGTTGGTCTCGGCGGTCGCTTCGACGCCACCAACGTCGTCGAGAGACCGGCGGTTTCGGTGATCATGCCCATCTCTCTCGATCATCAACCCTATCTGGGAGACCGGGTCGAACTCATCGCTGCGGAGAAGGCCGGCATCATGAAGCGCGGCTGTCCGGTCGTGATCGGCAAACAGGAATACAGCCCGGCGCTGGACGTGCTGGTCGAGAGCGCCGAACGGCTTTCCTGTCCCATGGCTGTCTACGGGCAGGACTTCTCAGCCCACGAAGAGTTCGGTCGCCTGATCTACCAGGATGAGTTTGGTCTCGCCGACCTGCCGCTGCCGCGGCTTCCGGGGCGTCATCAGATCGCCAATGCAGCCGCCGCCATTCGCGCGGTGAAGGCAGCGGGTTTTGTACTCACGGATGCGATGATCGAGAAGGCCATGGCAACCGTCGAGTGGCCGGGCCGCCTGCAAAGGCTCACAGAGGGCCGGCTCCTGGAACTGGCGCCGAAGGATGCGGAAATCTGGGTTGATGGTGGCCATAACCCCGGTGCCGGCGAGGTCATCGCCGAGGCGATGGCAGGACTCGAGGAGCGGCGGGCGCGCCCCCTCTATCTCGTCACCGGCATGATCAACACCAAGGATCCCGTCGGCTATTTCCGTGCCTTCGCCGATATTGCCGAGCATGTCTTCACCGTTCCGATCCGTGGCTCCGATGCCGGCCTCGATCCGGTGGCGCTCGCTGAATCTGCCTTTGATGCGGGATTGGTGGCAGAGCCTGCCGGATCGGTAGCAGAGGCATTGGCAGAAATCGTGCGCCGCCAGCTGCCGGAGGCGGTACCGCCACGAATCCTAATCGGTGGCTCGCTCTATCTAGTCGGCAATGTCCTTGCCGACAACGGCACTCCGCCAAAATGAAGAAAGCCCGGCGCGACGGCCGGGCTTTCTTCATTTTGAACCGATTTCCCTGCCTCAAGCGGCGCCGGAGATCCAGGCGGAGAGAGCAGTCTTTGGGGCGGCGCCAACCTTGATGTCAGCCACTTCGCCACCCTTGAACATGGCGAGGGTCGGGATGGAGCGGACGCCGAATTTCGCGGCAAGCTCCGGGTTTTCGTCGATGTTGAGCTTGGCGACCTTCACCTTGCCGGCCATCTCGTTGGAGATTTCCTCAAGGCTCGGACCGATCATCTTGCACGGGCCGCACCATTCTGCCCAAAAGTCCACGACCACGGGTTGGGTCGAGTCCAGAACCTCGGCCTGGAAATTGCTGTTGTCGACTTTCACGGTCGCCATAGGGCTCTCCTTGTGAAGAATGTGTTGCGCACAATGTGAGGCTGCGGCCGCCTCTTTTCAATACTGCTATCTCACTTTGGCCGAAGCTCGGCAAGCGAACGGTCGAGGATCTCCGGCGACAGCGACACCACGCCGCCCGTCTCCGTATAAGCGAGGACGCAGCGAAAACGGTGCCTTGGATAGAGTGGCCGCAGGATCTCGCGGTAGAGGGCGAGCTGTGCCCGATGGACGAGGGGCACATCCTCTTCGCGATCCGGCGGCTTCCGGTTCGTCTTGTAGTCGAGGACCGTAACCTCCTCGTCATCCACCGCCATCCGGTCGATGCGGCCCGAGATGGCATAGTCCTGCCCGCCCAGGCGGAGCGTCCCCATGATCGATACCTCCGCCTGGCTGTGGCCGGAAAACACAGGCTGGAGATCCGGATGGTCGAGCACAGAAAGCACGCAGTGAACCAGGGTCTCGCGCTCCGCCGACGGCCAGAAACGTGCCGCCCGCTCCGCATATCGCCGCGCCGCCTCGGCCCGTTCGCCTGCCGGGAAATCCGGAAGAATTTGGAGCATGCGGTGCACCAGCCGGCCCTTCTGGAGGGACAAGCCATCTGCGGTCCTTTCCCCAAAAAGCGGCGAGGCCGTCAGAAGATCGTCTGCCTCGTCTTCGACCATGGTGCCGGCGCCGGACGGGCTGAGGGGGCGTGGAAGCGAGACCTGTGGCGGAAGGGCACGGCCGAGTGCCGCCGGCAGAGACTGAGCCTGATCCGGGCGTTCCTTCGCATCATCCGCACGCGTGGCAGTATAGACCCCTGCCGGAAGGCGCCAGCGGAAGCCGCCCCATTCCCCGTCCGGGCCGGAAAAACGAGCGGCGCTGCAATGCTCGGGGTGGCCGCAGAGGGCGTTTGCGATCATGCTGTTCCAAGTGTCGGGATTGGCATTCTTGCCGCGATAACCGCAGACGATCAGCCGGTCTGCAGCTCTCGTCATGCCGACATAGAGTAGCCGCCGATACTCCTCCTCGGTCGCCTGCCTCAGCCGTTCGTCATCGGCACTCGTCAAGGAATTGGCGAGCGTCTTTGTCGGCACCCATGCCGGAACTTCCAGCCCATCCTGCGGCAGAAGGCGCAGTTTCGGCACATGCGAGGAAATGAAGGCCTTCGACCCGCTGTCCACTAGGAAGACGATCGGCGCCTCCAGACCCTTGGAGGCATGCACGGTCATGATCCGCACCTCGTTACGGCCGCTGTCCTGTTCGCGCTTGATCTCCGGTGATTCGATCTCCAGCGTCGAAACGAAGGACTGAAGGCCTGGCAAGCCCTTGGCTTCGTGATCGAGGGCGAACGTCAGGAACTCGTCCAGGATATCGCCCGCTTCTGTGCCCAGTCTCCCCAAGAACTGGCGACGGCCCCCTAGTTGCCCGAGAACCCGCGCATAGAGATCGTGTGGGCTCATCTGACGTGACATCGACAGGAGCTGCTTCAGTTTCTCTGTCGCCGTTGCAAACCGCAGCGGCTGCTCGTCTGCAAGCCGGCACAGGTGCTGCCAGACGCCGCTTCCCTCCGGCCGGAGTGCTGCCACTTCGAAAACGTCTTCTTCCGACAGGTTGAACAGCGGGCTCTTGAGCAGGGCTGACAGCGACAGGTCGTCCTGGGGCAGCACCAGGAAACGTCCGAGCGACAGGAGGTCCTGAACCGCAATGTGACTGGTGAGGCGAAGTCGGTCGGCACCGGCGACAGGGATGTTGCCGCGCCGCTTGAGGGCCCGGGTCAGCGCATTCACGAAGGCGTCGCGCTTGCGTACCAGGACGAGCACGTCTCCCGGCTCGATCGGTCGTTCGATGCCCTTCTCGATGATGGTCTCGCGTCCAATCATCTCGCCGATCGAATGGGCGATGCGCGCCGCCAGGATCGCCGATGGCGCCTTGTCGGGCGTCGCATCGAACGGCGCCGTCCAGTCGTCGCCTGCATCGGCCACCTCCGGCACCACCACGTCCCACAGGTCGACGGCGCCAGGATGACCAATCCTGTTCGAGCGGTGGACGATAGCCTCGTCCTCGAACGTCAGTCCACGTGCGTTCTCGGGCAGCGAGAAGACCTGATCCACCGCCGACAGGACATCGGCGGTGGATCGGAAGGACAGCGGCAACCGCACCGGATGGAAGCGTTGGCCGCTCGCTTCCACATCCTCGCGTGTACGAGTACGCTCCGCCGCGAAGCGTTCCGGCTTCGCGCCCTGGAAGGAGTAGATGGACTGTTTCGCGTCTCCGACGGCAAAGATCGTCCGTCTCGTCGTCCGGGCACTGCTGCCGGAATAAAAATCCTCGGCCAGCGACTTGATGACCTCCCACTGTACGGGACTGGTGTCCTGTGCCTCATCCACGAGGATGTGGTCGATCCCCTGGTCGAGCTTGTAGTGCACCCAGGCCCCGACGCCGTCCCGGGTCAGAAGATCTGCCGTTCGCGCTATGAGGTCTTCAAAGTCGAGCAGGCTGCGCTGCTTCTTCAGATCCTCGTAGTCGTCGTTCAGCCGCTCGGCGAGCACCAGTGCGGCCGCCGTTGCCCTTGCCATGCGCATGACGCGCAGCCGATCGCGGCAAGTGAGAACGTGGTCGCGGGCGAGATCGACGGCGCTGGCGAGCGCGGGCGCTGCGTCGAGCATCTTCTTCGCCAACAGAGAACTGTCCGCCTTCGGCTTGCCGACGCTGGTGAGAAACAGACCTTCAAGAATCTGGACGCGCCGATGCGCGTCGCTCTCCGTTTGGCAAAGACGCAGACCGTAGGCGACCTCCTGCACCTTTGAGCCTCCCTTCTCGTCCGCAAGCTGCAGATATGTCGCCAATGTCCCTCCCGAAAGGCCGGGAAGTGGCCAGTAGCTTTCGACGACGGAGGCTTCCGTCGCGGCTTCTGGCAAGCCGAAGGCCTGCCGCAGGAGGCGATCGACGCCTCCTTGCCGGTCTGCATGGGCGAGAAACTGCCGGATCGCCGTGCGGTGTGCGACAATCTCGCCGAGTAGGTTCTCCAGCCCGAACTCATCACCGAGGTCAAGCACATGGGCAAATGCCTCTGCCAGCACCGGGTCGTCTTCCGCCGAGGTCGCGGTCAGCAGCGAACGGCGCGCCTCGGCAAGGAGGGCCGAGGCAGCACGATCATCCAGGACGGAGAAATGCCCGGCCACATTCGCCTCCAGCGGAAACTGGTGGAGGAGCGCTTCGCAGAAGGCATGGATTGTCTGGATCTTCAAGCCGCCCGGTGTCTCAAGCGCCCTTGCAAACAGCCGCCGAGCCTCCGCAAGCTTCAGCGCATCCGGCTCCGCACCCTCGATCGAGGCGATCCGCTGCTTCAGGTCGCGGTCATTGAGGACGGCCCATTCCGCCAGCCGCTGGAAAACGCGGTTCGACATCTCAGAGGCCGCGGCCTTGGTATAGGTGAGGCAGAGGATGGAGGAAGGGCGGCAACCCGAAAGCAGCAGCCTGATCACCCGCTGGGTCAGCACATGCGTTTTTCCGGAGCCGGCATTCGCCGAGACCCAGGCGGAACTCGTAGGGTCGGAGGCGAGCGACTGTCGCATCGCTGTCCAGTCCAGCCAGTCGCGGGGATCGTCCCCCTGGGGCAGGGCGTCATTCATCGGCCTCGACCTCCTCGGCATCGGCGGTCGACCATTCGGCGACACGGGCGAGATGGTCGTAATCGCCGCCATAGTCGCTCTGCATGAAGGGTACGAGGCGAGAGGCAAATCCCATCCTGCCGCTCCGCAGATGCGTCACGAATTTCGTCAACTGCTCGATCGACTCGTCGGCAAGGTCCGTGGCCGACTTGCCGTCCTTCTTGGCTTCGTTGTTGACGCATTCCGGCTTGAAACGGTCGCCCGGCTTCAGTCGGACGTAAAGAAGCTCGTCTACGTCGACCGCGCCGACGGATTTGAAGGCACCGGCGCGTAGCGCGGCTGCCTCCAGCGCCAGTTGCGGGTCGAGAAGCGAACGCGCCTGCGAGCAGGATGGGCTCGAACCGGTCTTGTAGTCGATGATGGTGGCCAAGTTAGAGCCCTTGATATCGATACGGTCGGCGATACCCGTCAGCCGGACGTCCAGGCCAGGAATGTCCCAGCCGGCGCCGCATTCGGTGGCCGTCGTCCGGATGTCGGGCGCGCGGCGTGCCTCCCATTCAAGGAAGGCACGGCCGACCTCCACGAAACGAGGCCGCCAGACACGGTCGATATGCGGCGGCAGGCGCTCCGCGTCGAAAAGTTCGTCAGTGATCCGGCGCATCGCCTCCAGAGATGCCGGTGTGCCGGCGACGTGCTTTTCCCTTGTATAGCGGTCGATGATGGCGTGATAGAGCGTGCCGCGGTCGGCTGCGCCGGGATCGGCGTTGAACGGCGCGACCGGATCGAGCCTCAGGATTCGGCGGGCATAGATCGCATAGGGGTCTCGTCGCAACCGTCCGACTTCGCTGAAGGAATAGCGCCTTGGCTGCAGGTCTGCCGGCGGTTTCGGCGCGGGACGTTTCGCCGGCGCCTGGTTCTCGCCGGCATCGATCTCGCTCGCCCAACGCCGGTACTGATCGCCACGCGTTCGGAGCTGCCGCGCGAGGTCCTCCCCTCCGAGCGCCAGCAGTCGCTGCAGCCACCGCGAGGCAACGGTTGGCGTGGACCCCTGTCGAAGCGAGCGCGAATAGATCAACTGCCGCGTACCGCTGGCCATGACGAAGTCATGCGCCAGTTGCCCGATCCGCCGCTCCGGCGGCTCCAGTCCCATCTCCGTTTTCATCGTCCGCGAGAGGAAGGGGTTGTTGACGGTCTGCCCCGGCCACGAGCCTTCGTTCATTCCCCCGAGGATCATCGTGTCCACGGTCTGCAGCCGGGCTTCCAGCGTGCCGAAGATGAACACCCGCGGATGGCTCAGGGAACGCGGCTTGACGGCCTCGCCGGTCGTCAGAGCCTGCATGATGTCGATCCACTGCGGGCCATCCGCCTCCATCTGTCCGTCGGTGTCGATCACCTCGCCGAGAAGGGAGGTGAGCCGCTCTCCCGCTTCCCCCGACCAGAGGGAGGAGAGGTCGCCTCCTTCATCGGCGCAGATGGCTTCCAGCGCCCGTCCGGTGCGGGTTGCCCAATCGGCGAGGCTCAGTTTGGACGTCAACCCGCGCCCATCGGCCCGACGGGCGAACAGTGCGCTGGCAAGCGGTTCAACGGCTTCACCCAGTCGCTCTGCCAGCTCGAGTGCCTCGGCGAAGGCCGTCTCAGAGAGGGTGGAACGCCATGCTGGCGGATGGCGATTCTCCCGCTGTGCCTCCCGCTGCTCCTCGAGAAGGGGTGCAAGCGCCGAGATGTCCATGTCCCCCCGACCACCCCTCAAGGCGATGAGCTCAAGCGCTTCCGCCGCCTCACGAAGCGTTTCCCTCTCCATGCCGAGGCGCATCAACGGATGCTTCAGGAGCGAGGTTATCGCCACCGGATCGCCGGGCTGCAGCGTTGCCTCCAGGAGAAGCTGGAGCAGGGTTCCCTGCGGCGTCGCGGAAAGGGGTGTACCTGCCGTGTCGTCGGCCGTGATTCCGAAGCGCGCAAGCTCCGCTGTCACCCGCCGCGCAAGTGCGCGGTCGGGCGTGATCAGCGCCGCTTGTGACTCACGCCCCCCCTGTCCCGGCTGTTCAAGTGCGAGACGCAGTACGATGGCGATCGCCACGGCCTCTTCCCGCTCGTTGGCCGCTTCGATGAGGGCCACGCCCTTGAAGGCATCCTCAAGATCCTGAGGGCTCGTCTCGCTGCGCCAGGTGCTCCATTCATCCGTTGCAGCCGACGGAGCAAGCGCTTGGGAAATGGTCCGGTTGCGAAAACCGAGGTCGGCCGATGGTGGCTCCAGCACGGTCACCTCGTCCCGATCGACGCCGAGCTTGAGGAGCAGGCGGGACAGTGCGAATTGCGAATGACTGCGGCTTGCCGGCTCTATCCGGCCCGACGGGGCTTCGTTGCTGATCGCCTGCCAATGGTTGGAGGGCATGGCGCAATCCAGCCCGGGCAGGACGACCGCCCCTTCTGGGAGGCCTGCGATTGCAGCAATGAGATCCGCGGCGGCCGGGATGGAGCCAGTCGATCCGGCGACAATCACCGGTCCCTTGTGCTGGCGCTCGCCAATCCGTCGTGCTTCGCCGCGCAGGAGGGCTGCCTGGTGGCGGGCGGGTGAGGAGCGGCGCAGTTCCTCAAGCCGCCCGGGCCAGAACTCGCTGGCGATGCGAAGAAACTGGGCGGTGAGCTGCCACCAGATTGCAAGGTCGGCGGTCCCGAGCTTATCCAACTCCGCCCAGTCCCGCTCCTCCGTTTCAACGGAATCGATCAGTTCGGCCAGCGATCGCGCAAGCCAGATGGCATCCGCCGGACTCGCCGGCGCAATCAGCGGCGAGTCCGAATGGATGTCGATTACCACCTGCGGTAACCTGTTGCGCCAGGCGAGGATCAGCCGGCCGAGTTCCAGAAGCCGAGCCACCCCGCCGATCGGCGTTGCGAGGTCCATCTCTTCAGGCGCAGCGAGATCGAAATAGCCACTGTCGTCCTCCGTCTCGCCAAGCGGTCGGATGACGGGAAGAATGGCGGAACCTCCACCCAAAAGGTCCACAAATTCAGAGCGTAGCACGCGGGCCGCGCGTCGCGTCGGGACGAAGATGGTGACATTGGCGAGCGACAGCGGGTCCCGTGGGTCGTGATGGAACCCCTCGTGCAGTCGGCCGCCACAAAGTGCGGCGGCGACTGTCCTCAGGAACGGCGTGCCCGGCGGGATGGTGAAAACCCGCTTGTGACGGCGGCCCTCCATGGTCACGCCTCGGCGTGGAGACGGGAGAGAACCTCTTCCGCCTCGACGAGCGCGTCGGGTGTTCCGACCGTCAGCCAGTGACCTTCGAGCACGAGGCCGAAGAGCCGGCCCGCGGCAATGGCTTTGTCGAAATAGAGATTGAGGTTGAAGGCTTCGTGTGGCGCGTCGTCCAGAAGGGAAGCGTGCATCGCAATGGCTCCTGCATAGACGAGCGGCTGGGCTCCGTCGCGATAGCGCGTCAGGCGTCCGTATTCGTCGAGCTCAAAATCCTTCTTTCCGTTATGGCCCGTGGTCCGCTCCAGAGGTACGCAAAGGAGTACCATATCCATCACGGCAGGGTCGAAGAAGGCGGCAAGACGTTCCAGGTTCGTGGGCTGACCCGATTTTTCCTCTACCCAGAACAGATCCGCATTCATCACGAAGAGCGGGGCACGGTCCAACAGTCGGACGCCCTTGGCGAGTCCGCCGCCCGAGTTCATCAACTCATCGCGTTCGTCAGAAATCACCACGTCCAGCCGCGGATAGGCCTTCAGATGCATCTCCATCTGGTCAGCGAAATGATGGACGTTGACAACTGCCCGACGGACCCCTGCATCGGCGAGCGCATCCAGCGCGTAGTCGATCATCGCCTTGCCGGCGACCGGCACCAGGGGTTTCGGCATGGTATCGGTGATTGGGCGTAAGCGGGTTCCAAGACCCGCTGCGAGCACCATGGCCTGGGCGATCTTCATGTCCTGCTTTCTAAAGCAGGGCTCATGATTCGGGTAGCTCTATTCCGGTCTCCAGGCACCAGTGGCGAAGCGGAGCGAGCGCTTCGTGCTTTAGGGCTTGCGCGAGGTGGGCGAGGGTGCGCGGCATATGCTTCATATAGCCGGGCTTGCCGTCGCGCTTCCACAGCCGCACCCAGAGCCCGGCAAGCTTGCAATTGCGCTGCGCCGACATGATCGCGAACGCCTTTAGGAAGACAGCTTCATTGAACGGCCCGAGTGACCGGCGCAGGGCGAAGTAGTCACGCATCATCTGCTCGGCTAGTTCAGGGGGAACATCGACCCTGGCATCCTGGACAATCGAGGCGAGGTCATAGGCGGTCGGGCCGATCATGGCATCCTGGAAGTCGATGATCCCGACCCGGCGGACGCCGGATTCGTGGGCGCGCCAGATGATGTTTGGGGAGTGGAAGTCGCGCAGCAGCAGATTTTTCTCGGCGGGCGCGAGTTCGGCAATCAGATCGTCCCAGACGGCCAGATAGGCCTGCCTTTCCTCCTCGGTGGGGTCGGTGCCGCGCTTCCAGGGAAGGTGCCAGTCGAGCAGGAGGCGGGCCTCGATCTTCATCGCGGTCGTGTCGAAGTCGGGGACATGATGGACGCGGCCATCCACCGGAAGATCCTGGCGCGGCGGGTGGCCGTGCAGATAGGCGAGGCAGACGACGCTTTCCCGATAGCGATCCGGAATCGGCCGGCCGTTGTCGTCAAGGACGCCTTCCTGCCCGAGGTCCTCAAGGAGGAGGATCCCCTGGTCGTAGTCGACCCGCAGGACCTCCGGCGCAGCGAGGCTGAGCTCCCGGAGGTACCGGGAAATCGCCACGAACGGGTACGCGTCTTCGGCAAGGTGGACAACTTTCGGATAGGGCTTCCCGTCGTGCACCGGCGGCCCGTCGGGCTGGCGAGGCCAGTTCATCAGGATGAGCGAGCCGCCCTGATCTAGAGCAACAGTTTCGTAGGCACGCACCGAGGCATCGCCGGTCAGGTACCGCCGCCTCGCGTCTAGGTATCCCCACTTGATCAGCGTTGTGCGAATGGCGAGGGATCGCCGAATCCGCTCCAGCGCCGGCGCTGGCCCCGAAATTCTTGCGGTTCGGCCGGCACCATCGTGCTCCAGCCGCATCGTCAGCCGATCCGGAGGGAGAAGATCCCAAGCCATCTCCGGCCATTCGACCAATGCGATGCCCGTGGCGAGGGTTTCGTCCAGGCCGAGTTCATCCAGCTCGGATGGGTCTCCAAGCCGATAGAGGTCGAGATGGGCAACGGGAATGCGCAGTTCGTAGTTCTGCACCAGTGTGAAGGTGGGCGAGGGAACCTCGAGGGCGTCCTCATCCGCCATGGCGCGCAGCAGGGCGCGTGCGAATGTCGACTTGCCGGCTCCGAGATCCCCCGATAGCGCCAGGCAGTCCCCCTGCCGCAGCGCAAGCGCGAGGTCTTCGCCGAGCCGGATCGTCGCCGCTTCGTCCGCAAGGGTGACGACGATCGCCGGATTGTCGCTCATTCTGCGGCGGCGATGGTACGCATGGCTGATCCGGTCGGGATGCGGCAGGTAACGGTCGTTCCGCCACCGGGGCGGCTGTCGATACGCACATCGCCGTGATGGAGGGTGACGAAGCTCTCGACGATGGAGAGGCCGAGGCCCGCGCCGCTGCGCTTGCCGCCTTGCGGGCTGGAGGAGAAGCGGTTGAAGACGCTATTCAGCATCTCCGTCGGGATGCCGGGACCATTGTCCGAGACAGAGAAGTAGACGTCCTGGTCGTCCCGCCGGCAGGTCAGGGTGATGGTGCTGCCTTCGGGCGCGAAATTTGTGGCGTTCGTGAGCAGCTTCAGAAGGATCTGCTTCAGTCGCTGCTGGTCCGCAATGATGCTCCCCAGGCCTCTTGGAGCTGTGATCTCCAGCGTCACGGCATTCTCGTGCAGACGGTCGGCGATCTGCATCGCCACGTCGTCCAGGAGGTCGTCAAGACCAAGCTCCGTGTAGTTGAGCTCCATGATACCGGCATCGACCGTGGCAAGGTCGAGGATGTCGTTGACGATGGTGAGCAGCAGCGAGGAAGAGGTCGAGATGTGCTCGACATACTCCGCCTGGCGTTCGTTGAGGGCCCCGACGCCGGGGGTCTTCAGCAGATCGGTGAAGCCGATGATGTTGGTGAGTGGCGAGCGAAGCTCGTAGGATACGTGCTGGACAAAATCGTTCTTGATCTCGTCTGCCTTGCGCAGCGCCTCGTTCTTCTCCATCAGCGCACGCTCGGCGCGGGCACTGGCGGTCATGTCGACGAAGGTGAACATCGTCTGGGCATTGGGCAGCGGCGTTACCGCATAGTCGAGGATCAGGCCGGAATAAAGCTCGAACGTCCCCTGCAGCGAGGGGCGCGCATCGTCGCCGCTGGTCAGCATCTGGCCGAAACGGCGCCAGCCGTCAGGCTTGTCGTAGGAGGGGCTGCAGGCTTCCTCGATGGCCCTGATATGCGTGCCCGGCTTTGCCTGCTCTGCCGTGATTCCCCAGAGCGCGCGGAATGCCGGGTTGGAAAGCTGGATGCTGCCGTCGGGGCCGAACACCGCCACACCTTCCGAAAGGTGATCGATCGTCTCCCCCTGGACCTGCAGAAGCGTGTTGTAGCGCGTTTCCAGGTTGACCTGCTCGGTCAGGTTCTCGAAGACCCAGGTGGCGCCACCCTGCGGATGAGCGGTGGCTACCACGCGCAATGTCTCTCCGTTCGGCAGATGCCAGAGCTCATCCTTGGCATCGAGCGCCTGGTAGATGGAAAGCGCCGACTCCTTCCAGCTCCGCCAGTTGAGCGGTTCGGGAAGCTTGTTGCTGCTGCGCAGGCGGTCGAGGAGCTCGCTGTTGTCCGGGCGAGAATCAAGGAAGCCGAGATCTAGGCCCCAGAGTGTTACGAAGGCCTGGTTATAGAATTGCAGGCGGCGGTCGCGATCGAAGATCGCCACCGGCGTCCCGAGATTGTCGAGGGTTTCGGCATGGCTACGAAGCGTTCTCTTCAGCTCCTCCCGGACCGATTCGGCCTCGGAGACGTCGAGCGCCATGCCTGCTGACCCTCCGGCGGCGACGACGTCAACGATCTCGTAGATCGTCCTGTTGCCGTGAACAACGGTGGAAACACGATCGTGGAAGGGCGAGGCCGGTGTGGCGTTCGCACGGATGCTCTCGCGGGTGATGGTCCCGAGAAACTCCCGAGCCTCGCCGACCGCTTGATCCGGGCTCGCCGTTTCGACGGCTTCGCTATAGGCGTGGTTGACCCAGACGAGCTTGCCGTCGCTGTCGCGGCGCCACACCGGCTGTTCCAAGGCGTCGAGTAGGGACTGGAACAGGGTGATGGAGCCCCGAAGCCGCTCCCGCTCTATCTTCAGTTCGGCAAGTTCGGCACGCAGGTTGTTGAGCGCGATAAAGCGCACGAAGGCCTTGCCGCCGGAGACCCGACCCTGAACCTCGAGGATTTCGTCCCGGACGGTTTCCGCCACCATGTCGAAGGTGCAGGCGTCGCCCCGAAGTGATTCGACAGCTCGTTCCAGTTCAGCCGCTGATTTGGGTCGCAGCCAGCGCCCGAAGGCCAGAAACTCGCGGTCGTTTTGCGGTGCGCCAGTATCGGCCGGCAGTTGTCCAAGGACCTCGGGACGAGCGATCGAGCCGTCCCAGATGATGATCCTGCGGTTCTTTTCGGCGATCAGGGCCTCGTATTTCGAAATGCGTTGCTGCGCGTCGGAGAGCGCGTTGCGCATCTCCTGGCTTTCCGCCTCCATATTCCCCTTCTGGCGCACCAGCCAGAGAACCGAAAGCAGGGTTGCACCGAGTGCACCGATGACGAGTGAAGAGATGGCGACTTCGGATGAGGAAAACAGCCTGACTGCCGCAGGTGCTTGCTGCTGGGCAAGTGCAGTGCCAGCAAACGCTGCCAGGGTACTGCCCGACAGGAGAGCGGGCATGAGGGAGCGTTTCAGGCTCTTCGACCGCGAGGATATGCGGCGAACCTGCGAAGCGTTCCCGCCCTCGCCGAGGGAGAGCGAAGCACGGCCATCGCAACAGCAAGCCGCCCCTTCCGCTGGGTTCTGTTCGTTCACCGCCATTCCCGGTCTGTCTCCGTCCTTTGCCGCATCTCGACAAGACATCCCACATCGCCCTTGCCCGAAGCAGGAGCGAATCGATGCCTAAGACATTACTTGCTTCGGGAATCGGCGGGAAGGGTGGCGCCAAAAAAGAAGGTCGCGATCCGTCAAGACCGCGACCATCAATATCTTGTGGATCAATTTGCTAAAATCAGTACCTGTAGTGTTCTGCCTTGAACGGTCCCTGCGGAGAGACGCCGATATAAGCGGCCTGTTCTTCCGATAGCTCCGTGAGCTTGACCCCGAGCTTGCCGAGATGCAGGCGGGCGACCTTCTCGTCGAGGTGCTTCGGCAGGATGTAGACCTCCTTCTTGTACTGATCCTGCTTTGTGAAGAGCTCGATTTGCGCAAGCACCTGGTTGGTGAAGGACGCCGACATGACGAAGGAAGGGTGCCCGGTGGCGTTGCCGAGGTTCAGCAGGCGGCCTTCCGAGAGAAGGATGATCCGGTTGCCCTTGGGGAATTCGATCATGTCGACCTGGGGCTTGATGTTGGTCCATTTCAGGTTGCGCAGTGCAGACACCTGAATTTCGTTGTCGAAATGGCCGATATTGCCGACGATCGCCATGTCCTTCATGGCGCGCATGTGATCGATGCGGATGACGTCCTTGTTGCCGGTGGTGGTGATGAAGATGTCCGCACTGTCGACCACATCCTCCAGCACGACCACTTCGAAGCCGTCCATTGCGGCCTGCAATGCGCAGATTGGATCCACTTCCGTGACCTTCACGCGGGCGCCGGCACCGGCAAGCGACGCGGCCGATCCCTTGCCGACATCGCCGTAGCCGCAGACAACGGCGACCTTGCCGGCCATCATCACGTCCGTGCCGCGGCGGATACCGTCGACCAGCGATTCCTTGCAGCCATACTTGTTGTCGAACTTCGACTTGGTCACCGAGTCGTTGACATTGATGGCGGGGAAGGGAAGCAGGCCCTTCCTGGATAGCTCATACAGACGGTGGACGCCGGTCGTGGTCTCTTCGGATACGCCCTTGATCGCGTCACGCTGCCTGGTGAACCAGCCCGGCGAAGCCTGCAGGCGCTTCTTGATCTGCGCGAACAGGATTTCCTCTTCCTCGGAGGTCGGGTTGGACAGCACATCCTCGCCCGTCTCGGCGCGGGCGCCAAGCAGAATGTACATGGTCGCATCGCCGCCATCGTCGAGAATCATGTTGGACAGGCCACCGTCGGTCCACTGGAAGATCTTGTCGGTGTACTCCCAGTACTCGGTGAGCGACTCGCCCTTTATCGCGAAGACGGGAATACCGGACTCGGCGATCGCCGCGGCGGCATGGTCCTGCGTGGAGAAGATGTTGCAGGAAGCCCAGCGTACTTCGGCACCGAGCGCCTTCAGCGTCTCGATCAGGACCCCGGTCTGGATTGTCATGTGCAGCGAGCCGGAGATCCGGGCACCCTTCAGCGGCTTGCTTTCCCCGAACTCCTCGCGGCAGGCCATGAGGCCGGGCATTTCCGTTTCTGCGATGTCGAGTTCCTTGCGGCCATAGGCGGCAAGCCCGATATCGGCTACGATGTAGTCTTTGTCCGTGCTCATGAAGCTCTCCAGCTGGGTTTGCGCGCCCTGAGGCGTCACCTTCCGCATTCTGGAGGCTGGTGTAGCAGGCTTGCCCTTGGGAAGCAACGACACATAAAGAAGTGCTTATGTCTTTATGTGTTGCTAGATCTCTTCGCCGAACCTGTCGGCTACCAGGCTCTCCAGCGCGCTGAGTACCTCCGCCGCCTGCGGCCCGGCCGCGGTGACCTCGACGCTGCAGCCGGGACTGGCGGCCAGCATCATGAGCCCCATGATCGACATCCCGCCGACGGTCGTACCGTCTTTGGTAACTGTGACTTCGGCGTTGAACTTGGCAACCGTCTGGACGAATTTCGCTGAGGCGCGGGCGTGCAGGCCGCGCTTGTTGACGATGAGGAGCTCACGGGAATGGACTGACATGCTGGGTTTCGCTTACTTGCCGCTCAGGACACGACTTGCGACATTGATGTACTTCCGCCCGGCCTCACTGGCCTCCAGTAGCGCCCGGTTCATGTCGTTTTCGCTGCGGACGCCGGCGAGCTTGATCAGCATTGGAAGGTTGACACCCGCGATGACCTCGATCCGCCCGCCGTCCATGACGGAGATGGCAAGGTTGGATGGCGTACCGCCGAACATGTCGGTGAGGATGATGACACCATGCCCATCATCGGCAACGGACACCGCATCGACGATGTCCTGACGCCGCTGGTCCATGTCGTCTTCGGGCCCAATGGAGACCGTTTCAATGTATTTCTGCGGACCGACGACATGCTCAAGCGCGTGTCGAAATTCCTCCGCCAGCTTGCCGTGGGTGACAAGCACAAGTCCGATCATCAATTCCCCCTGCTCTGGCAACGCGCAGCCCATATCGCACTGCAAAAGAGGCGTCCAGCGGTGGGAAGCCATCTTCGCCATGTAGACATCAAGTGCAAGTCAAAAATCCGTAGCTTTCAGCACGGAAAGGGCGGCGGCAGGCCGATATCGGGGAAAAACACACCGATTATCGCCAGCGGATCGGCGACATGTGCCGCCAACCGGAGCTGCGGCAGCGTACCGACGCCGTCGATGGAGAAGCGTTCGGCTTCCGGAGGTAGCCGCTCCATCCTTTCCACCGGGCCAACCCTGACGGCAAGATGAAGCGGTGCGGAAGGCACATGGGGAACGCGGGCAATGCCGCTGCCACGTATCTCGATCAGCCCGGCGATGGCATCCGGGCATCTTCCCATCAAACAACCGTCTTTTGGCGACAGCAAGACCCGGTCATCGGCAAGTAGCATCGCGGAAATGCCGGCACGCCAGGCGGCCGCAAGGCAGGTGAAGGCCGTCAACGACTTGCCGGCTCCCGACGGACCGATAAAGAGCAGGCCCGTCGTTCCGACCACGATCGCGGTGGCGTGAATATTGACCTGGCCACCTGTCATGCTGGCTCTCCAGCCGGCAGGGAGAGCACAAAACGGGCTCCTTTGACCGTGCCGTTTGTATCAACAATGTTCTCGGCCCTGAGGGTACCGTTGTGAGCTTCGGCAATCTGACGGCTGATCGAGAGGCCGAGGCCTGAGTTCTGGCCAAAGCTCTCCCCTTCGGGCCGGTCCGTATAGAAACGCTCGAAAATGCGGTCGATATCCTCCGCTTGGATGCCGGGGCCATTGTCTTCGACGGTGACATTGACGCGGCCGCGAGACTGGGAGAGGCGTATGGAGATGCGACCGCCGTCGTCGGGTACGAAGGAACGTGCATTCTCGATGAGGTTGGTGATGATCTGACCGAGCCGCAGGTCGTGTCCGTTGACGATGAAGTCTTGCTTGGCCCCCTTGGCATCCACTGCAAGATCGATCTCCACCGGCTTGCGGCCATTGCGGATCTGCCGCGAGATGTCGACGAGATTGCCGAGCAGCACGCGCAGGTCCACCGGCGTGGAATCGGTACGGGCTAGTTCCGCGTCGAGGCGCGATGCGTCGGAAATGTCGCTGATCAGGCGGTCGAGACGGCGTACGTCATGGAAGATGATCTCCGTCAGGCGCCGCTTTGCATCGTCCGATTTCGCCAGCGGCAGGGTTTCCACGGCGCTACGAAGCGAGGTCAGCGGGTTCTTCAACTCGTGGCTGACATCCGCGGCGAAGCTCTCGATCGCATCGATTCGGTCGTAGAGCGCCGTGGTCATCTCCCGAAGCGCGATGGAGAGGTTGCCGATCTCATCCTGGCGATAGGCGAAGTCGGGAATTTCCTCGCGCTGTTTGGCGCCGCGGCGGACGCGGATTGCCGCTGCCGCCAGACGCCGAAGGGGATTGGCTATGGTTGAGGAAAGGAGGAGCGACAGGAGGATGTTCACGAGCGTCGCAACGCCGAAGACCCGCATGATCGCAAGCCGTTCGGCGTGGACGATCTTGTCGATGTCGCCGGCCTGGGTCGACAAAAGCAGCACGCCGAGGACGGCGCGGAAGCGCTGCACCGGAACCGCGACCGAAACGATCAGCTCTCCCTTGTCATTGATCCGGACGACCGCGCCCCGCACGCCCGTAAGGGCATTCATAACCTCCGGATAAATCGACCCGTCGCCGCCGGGCGCTTCCCTGTAAACCGGCAGGTTGCGCTGCTGGAGCATGCGGTTGAACAGGCCGACGATTCGGTCGTTCCAACTCATCGACTCCTGCTCAACCGGCGGCAGGTCGAACCGGAGCACCTGGCCGCGGGAATAGAGATGCCGGGAGTCGAGAAGGAGATTTGCATCCGCATCGAAAAGCCGGGCCCGCGTTCGGGTCGGAGAGATCAACCGCCGCAGGACAGGTGCAACGCGGTCCGGATCGATCGGAAAATCGAGGTCCTCGTCATTGGGAACCGGCGTGATGCTTTGCCCGGCCTGCAGCTCGAGCAACTTCTCCGGATCGATGGTGATGGAGTTCGTATCGACCGAAGCGGAGGCCGAGATCGCTCCGGCGATGATCTCGCCCTGGGTCAGCAGGCTCTCGACGCGTGCGTCGATCAGCCCTTCGCGGAACTGGTTGAGGTACAGGATACCACCCACCAGCACGACCGTGGCTGCAATGTTGAAGAACAGGATCCGCCTTGTCAGGCTGGAGAAGACGGCGTGACCGAAGACACGTCGGATGAGAATGAACGGACGCGACCAGATGCGCCTAGGCTTCCGGCGCATCTCCGCATCGGAGGCGTCAAGCATATCATCGTCGAGCAGTTGGTCTGCCACGCATCGTCCTTTCAAGGGACAGGCCGATCTCCCGTCCTGGCGCGGCTCCTACGGTGAGGCGTTGCCCTGGTCAGGCGGCCTCGCGGAAGCGATAACCCACCCCATAGAGCGTCTCGATCATGTCGAAATCGACGTCGACCATCTTGAACTTCTTTCGCAAGCGCTTGATGTGACTGTCGATCGTGCGGTCGTCGACATAGACCTGTTCATCGTAGGCCGCGTCCATGAGCGCGTCGCGGCTCTTCACCACGCCGGGCCTCTGGGCGAGCGAGTGAAGTATCAGGAATTCGGTCACGGTCAAGGTGACGGGCTCGCCCTTCCAGGTACAGGTGTGACGCTCCTGGTCCATCAGGAGCTGCCCGCGTTCCAGCGTACGGGCCTGCTGGGCCTCTGTTCCCGCCTTGCTACCGACTACCCCCAAGGTCTCCCTGGCGCTCGCCCGGCGAAGAATGGCCTTGACGCGCTCCACCAGCAGACGCTGGGAGAAGGGCTTGGTGATGAAGTCGTCGGCGCCCATCTTGAGGCCAAACAATTCGTCGATCTCCTCGTCCTTCGACGTGAGGAAGATCACCGGTATGTCCGACTTCTGCCGGAGCCGGCGCAGTAGTTCCATGCCATCCATGCGGGGCATCTTGATGTCGAAGATCGCCAGCTGCGGCGGCCGGGCAAGAAGCCCGTCGAGTGCGGATGCGCCGTCCGTGTAGGTCTCGACCTTGTAACCCTCGGCCTCCAGTGCAATCGACACTGACGTGAGGATGTTGCGGTCGTCGTCCACCAGGGCGATTGTCTGCATGCTCTCTGTCTCCACTACCATTCGTGCGCATCTCCAGGAGTATCCCAGCCGCGTCGGTGTTCCGACGATGCGCGTCTTGAGTATAAAGGTGGAACAAATTGTGGCAAGGCAAGGGATCGAGGGGAGGGAGTCACAATCCCTCTATTCAAATGAGGGGGTTTCAGGCCGAGGTTAAAACGCGACCTAAACCGATTTAAGAAGAAATAAATTTTTTTAAATCGATTAATTTATTGATATCGTTGGATTATCGCCCTCCACCCTACTTGCTCTTTATGAAGCCCGGCGCTAGTTGAGGGCCACATCCAACGCCAAGGGAAGGAAGGCGCGCATGCAGGAGCTCGGACTTTACAATCCGTCCAATGGGATAGCGGCGATCGGCTTCCAGGACGTTTCCCGCGTCAATTACAACCTCTCGGAAACGGAACTTTACGAAGAAGCGATCCGCAACCGGGAAGGCGACCTGACGGCGGACGGCGCGCTGCGAGCCGTCACCGGCCAGCACACGGGTCGCTCGCCGAAGGACAAGTTCATCGTGCGCGATGACACGACCGAGGATGTCATCTGGTGGGACAACAACCGGCCAATGTCTTCGGAACGCTTCGAGATCCTGCATCAGGACATGCTGGCTCATGCGGCTGGCAAGACCCTCTATGTGCAGGACCTGATCGGCGGTGCCGACCCGGAAAACGCGCTTCCGACACGGGTGGTGACCGAACTGGCCTGGCACGCGCTGTTCATCCGCAACCTCCTCATCCGGCCGAGCCGCGCTTCGCTCGAGACCTTCGTGCAGAAGCTGACCATCATCAACTTGCCGAGCTTCCGCGCCGACCCGGCCCGTCACGGCTGCCGGACCGAAACGGTCATCGCCTGCGACCTGACCCGCGGCATCGTGCTCATCGGTGGCACGTCATATGCCGGGGAAAACAAGAAGTCGGTTTTCACCGTCCTCAACTACCTGCTTCCGCCAAAGCATGTCATGCCGATGCACTGCTCGGCCAATGTCGGTCCGGGTGGCGATGCGGCCGTCTTCTTCGGCCTCTCGGGCACCGGCAAGACCACCCTGTCGGCCGATCCGAGCCGCACATTGATCGGCGATGACGAGCATGGGTGGGGCGAAAACGGCATCTTCAACTTCGAGGGTGGCTGCTACGCCAAGGCAATTCGTCTTTCCGCCGAAGCGGAGCCGGAAATCTATGCCGCGACCCGCCGCTTCGGCACCGTGCTGGAAAACGTGGTGCTGGATGAAAACCGTGTTCCGGATTTCGACGATGCGTCGCTGACGGAGAACACCCGCTCGGCCTATCCGCTGCATTTCATCCCGAATGCGTCGGCGACGGGGATCGCTCCCCATCCGAAGACGATCATCATGCTGACGGCCGATGCTTTCGGGGTCATGCCGCCGATCGCCCGGCTGACGCCCGAGCAGGCCATGTACCACTTCCTCTCCGGCTACACGGCCAAGGTCGCGGGCACGGAAAAGGGCGTGACCGAGCCGGAAGCGACGTTCTCCACCTGCTTCGGAGCGCCCTTCATGCCGCGCCATCCCGCGGAATACGGCAACCTGCTGCGCGACCTGATTGACCGCCATAACGTCGATTGCTGGCTCGTCAACACGGGTTGGACTGGCGGTGCCTATGGCGTCGGCCGTCGCATGCCGATCAAGGCGACGCGCGCGCTCCTGACGGCGGCTCTGACCGGAGACCTCAAGACCACGCAGTTCCGCACCGACCCGAACTTCGGCTTTGCGGTCCCGGTTGCGGTTGAGGGTGTCGACGCCGCCATTCTCGACCCGCGCTCGACCTGGGCCGATGGTGCTGCCTACGACCAGCAGGCGAAGAAGCTTGTCTCGATGTTCATCGCCAACTTTGAAAAGTTCGAGGACCATGTCGACAGCCGGGTGCGTGATGCCGCCCCCGTGCTATTGAATGCGGCCGAGTAAGCCACTCGAACTGACAGAAATTGACCGCCGGGCCCCAACGCCCGGCGGTTTTCTTTGTCCGTTCTTTATGGGATAGAGGCCACCGGAGGCGAACCATGGCCAGCAACCCGCTCTATATCAACGATCGCATCACCATTGCCGGCTGGGAATTGACAGAGCAATTCGTGCTGGCTGGCGGCGCGGGCGGCCAGCACGTCAACAAGGTCTCGACTGCCGTCCAGCTCTTTTTCAATCTCGCCGATTCTCCGTCGCTGCCGGACCGTGTCAAAGCGGCTGCCATTCGTCTGGCCGGGCGCCGGATGTCGAAGGATGGCGTGCTGATGATCGAGGCTAACCGGTTTCGCAGCCAGGACCGCAATCGCGAGGATGCGAGGGAGAGGCTGAAGGAGCTGATCATCAAGGCATCCGAACCGCCGCCGCCGCCACGACGGGCGACCAAGCCCACCAAAGGCTCCGTCGAACGGCGTCTGAAGGCCAAGGCCGGCCGATCGGAAGTAAAGAAGATGCGTGGAAAGCCGGCGGGAGACTGATCGGATGACAGCTCTGCCCGACGGAGTTCGCTACCTCCCTGAATATCTTGACCGAAAAGGTCAGGAGGCTCTTGTCGACGAGATCAGGCAGGTGGTGACTGAAGCCCCGCTCTATGTTCCCGAAATGCCGCGCACCGGCAAGCCGATGTCGGTCCGAATGACGAATTGCGGCCCCCTCGGCTGGGTGACGGACAAAGGGCGCGGCTATCGCTACCAGGCCTCCCATCCCGTGACCGGTTGGCCGTGGCCCGCGATTCCGTCACGGCTTCTGGAACTGTGGGCGAAAGTCGCCGACTACCCCAAGCCGCCGGAGGCGTGCCTCGTCAACTTCTACGACAATCAGGCACGCATGGGTCTGCATCAGGACAAGGACGAAACGGATCTTACCGCCCCCGTTCTCTCCATCTCGCTCGGAAACACCTGTCTCTTCCGGATCGGCGGAACGGAACGCAACGAACCGACGCGCTCATTCCGCCTGACGAGCGGAGACGTGCTCGTCCTCGGAGGAGCGGGGCGTCTCTGCTTCCACGGCGTGGACCGGGTCTACCCGGAAACCTCGACATTGCTGAGGAACGGCGGACGCATCAATTTGACCTTGAGACGGGTCAATCCCTGATCAGAGCTTGCGCAGTGCGACCGTCTCGACCAGGTGGTTCGAGCCTTTCCGCAGGATCAGGTCCGCACGCGGGCGGGTCGGTAGGATGTTCTGCCGCAGGTTCTTCAGGTTGATGTTCTCCCACAGCCCCTCGGCGATCGCGCGCGCCGCATCCTCGCTAATGGTTGCATAGCGGTGGAAGAAGGAATTCGGATCACGGAAAGCCGTGTTGCGAAGCTTCATGAAGCGCTCGACATACCAATTATGGATCAGCGCCTCGTCCGCGTCGATATAGATCGAGAAGTCGAAGAAGTCCGAAACCATAGGCACGAACTTGCCATCCGCCGGCAGATCGCGGGACTGCAGCACGTTGATGCCTTCGAAGATCAGGATGTCCGGGCGATCGACGACAGTGAACTCGTCAGGCAGCACGTCATAGGTGAGGTGGGAATAGCGCGGCGCCTTGACGTTCGGCTGACCGGCCTTGATCGCCGAGAGGAAGCGCAACAGCGCGCCGATGTCGTAGCTTTCCGGAAAGCCCTTCCGTTCCATCAGGTTCTCGCGCCTGAGCACGGCATTGGGGTGGAGAAAGCCGTCGGTGGTGATCAGGTCCACCTTCGGGCTGGACGGCCAGCGGGCCAGTAGCTCCTTCAGGATACGCGCCGTCGTGGACTTGCCGACCGCCACGGAACCCGCAATGCCGATGACGAAGGGCGTCTTTGTGACGTCGGACAGGCTGAGGAACCGGTTGCGCTGCTGGAACAGCAGCAGCGAAGCCTCCACATGCGCCGAAAGAAGCCGTGACAGCGACAGGTAGATGCGCCGGACCTCGTCGAGATCGATCGGGTCGTCGAGGGAGCGCAGCCGTGCCACCTCGTCGAAAGTCAGCGTCAAAGGCGTATCCGCTCGGAAACGCGCCCACTCAGCCGATGTGAAGACGTGGTAGGGCGAGTAGGTCGCGGAAGAGGATTGCTCGGTGCCTTCAGCCGGTTGCGCTGCCGGGGTCATGATGGACGGTTCGCCTTTTCCTGCAGGCCGGACTGGGTAGTCCGCCGCTGAAGTTCGTCCAGCACATCCTTGAGCGGAATCCCGGCGATATTCAATACGACCATTAGGTGATAAAGGAGGTCCGCGCTTTCGCTGACCAGCTCCGGCCGCCCCTGCGAAACCGCGGCGATCACCGTCTCGACGGCTTCCTCACCGAGTTTCTTGGCGGCCTTTGTTTGGCCGGCGGCCACAAGCTTCGCCGTCCAGGACTCATCGGTTGAAGCCCTGGCACGGATTTCGACGATCCGCTCGAGGTCGCTGAGGGAGAAATCGCTCATCTTCTGTCTCCAGCGACGTCAGTACAGCCGCATCGCGATGCCGTGCTCGGCCATGTAGCGCTTGGCTTCGCCGACGGTATAGGTCCCGAAGTGAAATATCGAGGCCGCCAGAACGGCGGTCGCATGACCGTCCCGAATGCCGGCCACGAGGTCATCGAGCGTGCCGACGCCTCCGGAGGCGACGACCGGAACCTTCACGCTGTCGGCAATCGCTTTGGTCAGCGCAATGTCGTAACCGCTCTTGGTGCCGTCGCGGTCCATCGAGGTGACCAGCAACTCGCCGGCGCCCTTTTCGACAACCTTCGCGGCGAATTCCAGCGCATTGATGCCCGTGGCCTGGCGACCGCCATGGGTGAAGATCTCCCAGCGATCCAGTTCTCCGGTCGAAGAGACCTTTTTGGCATCGATTGACACGACGATGCACTGATTGCCGAATTTGTCGGCGGCCTCGGCAACGAAATCCGGGCTTTTCACGGCGGCGGAATTGATCGACACCTTGTCGGCCCCGGCAAGCAGAAGCCTCCGGATATCGCCGACGCTGCGTACGCCGCCGCCGACCGTCAGCGGCATGAAGCAATGGTCTGCGGTTCGGGCGACGACATCGAAGATGGTCTCGCGATTATCCGACGACGCGGTGATGTCCAGGAAGCAGAGCTCGTCGGCTCCGGCGGCGTCATAGGCCTTGGCCGCCTCGACTGGATCGCCGGCATCGATCAGGTCGACGAAATTGACACCCTTGACGACGCGACCGTCCTTGACGTCCAGGCATGGGATGACGCGGGCCTTGAGGCTCATGCGGCCTCTCCTTTCTGCTTGCGGATCAACCCAAGCGCCTCGTTCGGATCGATCCGGCCGTCATAGAGCGCGCGACCGGATATCGCGCCTTCCAGACGTGCGGCATCAGGCTGCAGCATGCGCCGTATGTCCTCGATCGATGCAAGACCTCCGGAGGCGATGACGGGGATCGAGACCGCATTCGCGAGTTCAAGCGTCGACTCCCAGTTGATGCCGGTCAGGATGCCGTCGCGGTCAATGTCCGTGTAGATGATCGCCGAGACGCCAGCGCCTTCGAACTTCTGGGCGAGCTCGATGACGCCGAGTTCGGAAGCCTCGGCCCAGCCCTCAACGGCAACCTTGCCGCCCTTGGCATCGATACCGACGGCGATCTTGCCGGGAAACTCTTTGCAGGCTTCAATGACCAGTGCGGGATCGCGCACCGCCACGGTGCCGAGGATGACGCGCGCCAGTCCTCGCGACAGCCAGTTCTCGATATGTGCGAGCGTGCGAATGCCGCCACCGAGCTGCACCGGGTTCTTCGTTGCCTTCAGGATCGCGTCCACGGCCGCGCCGTTGACGCTTTCGCCGGCGAAGGCGCCGTTCAGGTCGACCACATGCAGCCACTCGAAGCCCTGGTATTCGAAGGCTTTCGCCTGGGCTGCCGGGTCAGCATTATAGACCGTGGCCTGCTCCATGTCGCCGAGCTTGAGGCGCACGCACTGGCCGTCCTTGAGGTCGATGGCGGGAAAGAGGATCATTCTTCAGGGCTTCCATCGCAGAAAATTGGCGATCAGGGCGAGACCCAGGGTCTGGCTCTTCTCCGGGTGGAATTGCGAGCCGGCCATGTTGTCGCGAGCCACGAAGGCGGTCATTGGTCCACCGTAATCGGTGGTCGCCACGACGTCCTGCGGGTTCCTGGCCGCCAGATGATAGGAGTGGACGAAATAGGCGTGCAGTCCATCCGGTCCGGTCGGGATTCCATCGAAGAGAGGGTGAGGGCGCTTCAGGTCGAGCGTGTTCCAGCCAATCTGCGGGATCTTCAGGTTCGGATCGGAAGGCTCCATTTCCCTGACGTCGCCTTCGATCCAGCCAAGGCCCTGCGTGACCGTCTTCTCGAGCCCACGGGATGACATGAGCTGCATGCCGACGCAGATGCCGAAGAAGGGCCGGCCATTCTTCTCGACCGCCTGAACCAGCGCATCGTGCATTCCGGGAACCGCGTCGAGACCGGCGCGGCAGTCCGCATAGGCACCAACGCCCGGCAGGACAATCCGGTCGGCCGCGGCAACGACATCCGCCTTGTCGGTGAGCTCGATCGTGGCGTTCAGGCCCGCCTCGTGCGCGGCACGTTCGAAGGCCTTGGTCGCAGACCTGAGATTGCCGGAGCCGTAGTCGATGATCGCGACGCGCATCAGCGTCCTCCTTGGTCGAAGAGGCCTATCCCGCCACGGTCCCACCCTGCTGCGGAGGGGGTGCGAACGGAATTCGCCCAGTTGGCAACGGCGACCGGGGCCGTCGAAGCCTGAGGCAGGCCTGCAAAGTAAATTTCCTCGGCGGTATCGAGGTCCGCTGCCATGACAACGTCCTTCAGCGTCCACCCGCGCCGGATGAGGCTCTCGCTATAGAAGTGCCGTCCTTCCAGCGCAACGAGAAGATTGATGGAAACGGCGGCGAGGAAGCCCACCACCGCAAATCCGGAAACCTGCATCAGCTGGCCGGCGGCGATCTGCGCAAGGAAGACAGCCAGTGCCGCAAGCCACAGCCGCTTTGTCAGGAGCCAGATCCAGGGAAAGAATAGCGCAAGCCAGGAGAAGCGATCGGCGAGGATCACGGTCTTCTCGTGATCCGGATCTGTGCCCGGAGGGGTGAGAACAAGATAACTCTTCAACTTTGCTCCTTGGCCGCTCAGACCAGCGTTCCCTTCGTGGAGGGGACACGGCCTGCCTGGCGCGGGTCGATCTCGGTTGCCGTGCGAAGGCAACGTGCCACCGCCTTGAAGCAGGTCTCGGCGATGTGGTGGTTGTTAGCGCCGTAGTAGTTGAAGATGTGCAGCGTGATGCCGGCATTCTGGGCGAACGCCTGGAAGAATTCACGCACCAACTCCGTATCGAAGCTGCCGATCTTCGGGGAGCTGAACTCGACATTCCAGACTAGGAAGGGTCGGCCCGACAGGTCGACCGCTGCCTTGGTCATCGTTTCATCCATGGCGAGATCGAGCGAGGCATAGCGCGTGATCCCGCGGCGGTCGCCGAGGGCCCGGGAGATCGCCTGGCCGATCGCGATGCCTGTATCCTCCACCGTGTGGTGGTCATCGATATGGAGGTCCCCCTCGACCGCGATCTCCATGTCGATCAGCGAGTGGCGGGCCAACTGGTCGAGCATGTGATCGAAGAAGCCTACGCCCGTCGAAATCTGCGAAGCTCCCGTTCCGTCGAGATTGACGGTGACGGAGACCGACGTCTCGTTCGTCTTGCGGGAAACCGAGCCCGTACGTGCGGCGATTTCGGCCATTTTGTGCTCCATGCGAGTGTTGTGCGCTCCATAACAGGCGGACCGCCAAATATCCAGCAAAAGCAGGCATGCATTCGGATACGGTCGGCTTGATTTGCAATCATGCGATCCCCGCTTACATAGGCATCAAAAGGGCGCAAAGCCTCCAACGCAAGGAGCCTTCGAGGCAAACGGGTAAAGAATGACAACGATTATAACAGTCCGGAAGGGCGGCAAGGTCATCATGGCTGGCGATGGCCAGGTGAGCCTCGGCCAGACAGTGATGAAGGGCAATGCCCGCAAGGTCCGCCGCATCGGCAAGGGTGAGGTGATAGCCGGTTTTGCCGGCGCAACGGCGGATGCCTTCACGCTGCTCGACCGGCTGGAGAAAAAGCTGGAGCAGTATCCTGGCCAGTTGATGCGGGCTGCCGTGGAGCTCGCCAAGGACTGGCGGACCGACAAGTATCTTCGCAATCTCGAGGCGATGATGCTGGTGGCTGACAAGACCATCACGCTCGCCGTCACCGGTAATGGTGATGTGCTGGAGCCCGAGCACGGGACGATCGCCATTGGTTCTGGTGGGAACTATGCGTATGCCGCCGCGCGGGCACTGATGGACAGCGACAGGTCGGCGGAGGAAATCGCCCGCACCGCGCTCGATATCGCCGCCGAGATTTGCGTCTACACGAACCATAATCTCGTCGTCGAGACGCTGGACGCCGAGTAACGACATTCAGGAATGGGTCCCCGCCCGGGCTTTCGTGAGTCGGGCGGCAGGAACGCCAAGAGGACATCATGACAAATTTCTCCCCCCGCGAGATCGTCTCCGAACTCGACCGTCACATCATCGGGCAGCACGATGCCAAGCGCGCCGTGGCTATCGCCTTGCGTAACCGCTGGCGTCGTCAGCAGCTCGACGAGAGCCTGCGCGACGAGGTGATGCCGAAGAACATCCTGATGATCGGCCCGACGGGCGTCGGCAAGACCGAGATCTCGCGGCGTCTGGCAAAGCTTGCCGGTGCGCCCTTCATCAAGGTCGAGGCCACCAAGTTCACCGAGGTTGGCTACGTCGGCCGCGATGTCGAGCAGATCATCCGCGACCTCGTCGAGGTCGGCATCGGCCTGGTGCGCGAGAAGAAGCGTGCCGAGGTGCAGGCGAAGGCGCATATGAGTGCCGAAGAACGTGTCCTCGATGCGCTGGTTGGCCCAACCGCGTCGCCGGCAACCCGCGACAGCTTCCGCAAGAAGCTCCGCAATGGTGAGATGGACGACAAGGAGATTGAGATCGAGGTGGCCGACAGCGGTTCAGGCATGCCCGGTTTCGAAATCCCGGGCATGCCCGGCGCCAATATCGGCGTCCTGAACCTCTCCGAAATGTTCGGCAAGGCCCTCGGAGGCCGTACCAAGAAGGTACGAACCACCGTCTCCAAGTCCTATGGCGAACTCATCCGAGATGAATCCGACAAGTTGATCGACAACGAGGTCATTCAGCGGGAGGCCGTACGCGCGGTGGAAAATGACGGCATCGTCTTCCTCGACGAGATCGATAAGATCGCAGCCCGTGACGGCGGTCTGGGCGCCGGCGTCTCGCGTGAGGGCGTGCAGCGCGACCTCCTGCCGCTGGTCGAAGGAACGACGGTCGCAACCAAGTATGGGCCGGTCAAGACAGACCATGTGCTCTTCATTGCCTCCGGCGCCTTCCATGTGGCGAAGCCTTCGGATCTCCTGCCGGAGCTGCAGGGCCGTCTTCCGATCCGTGTCGAACTGCGCCCGCTGACGAAGGAGGATTTCCGCCGCATCCTGACCGAGACGGAGGCAAGCCTTATCCGCCAGTACAAGGCGCTGATGGAGACAGAGCAGCTAAGCCTGGACTTCACCGAGGACGCCATCGATGCGCTGGCCGATGTCGCTGTCCATCTGAACTCATCGGTCGAGAACATCGGCGCCCGCCGCCTTCAGACGGTCATGGAGCGGGTGCTGGATGAAATCTCCTTCAACGCACCTGATCGAGCTGGCAATACTGTGATGATCGATGCCGATTATGTGCGGGAGCATGTAGGAGATCTCGCAGCCGATACGGATCTGTCACGCTATATCCTGTAGCGCGGCAGCAACGCAGGCGAGGGATCTAGTGCATTTGACGTCAAGTTGATGTACACCGCCTCGACATGACGCCGGCCGATCGCTTAAAGGCTGGCGTCAACTCCGATGAAGCGAGCGAGTCGGGCGCGCCGGTCCTGCCGACATGGCCTGCCACGATTGCCCGAGTCTGCAGGTCCGACATCTTGAAACGACTTCTACTCGCCCTTGTCCTGGCGCTGAGCACTATACCGGCGGCTGATGCTGCTGGTCTTCGTGCGGTCCCGGAAGGCAATCGCCACGCCGAACAGCCGAAGGTGCCGGGCGCATCCGTCCGTCGCACCCAGGCCGGCCGCACCACCTTCGACCTCAAGTACGAGAAGATCCGTGACCTGCTGTCCGGAGATCGTGCGTTGATCGCCAAGATCAAGGCCACTGCGGCCGACTACCGGCTGGACCCGATCCACATGATCGGCGCGATCGTCGGTGAGCATACTTACAATGTCGACGCCTACGACCGGCTCCAGTCCTACTACATCAAGGCGGCTGCCTATGCCGGAGATCGCTTCCGCTTCGGGCACGGTGACGAGTCCATCAGCGAGTTCGTTGCCCGTCCTGAATTCCGTCAATGCGAAGGCAAGGCGGATTCCTACAGTCTGTGGACCTGCCGCGAGGTTGTGTGGGAGAAGGAGTTCCGTGGCCGTACGGTCGGCGGCATCGCCTTCCCGGACAACCGTTTCAGCGCCGTCTTCTTTCAACCCTTCTACGCCGGGCAGACTTTCGGCCTCGGACAGGTGAACCCGCTGACCGCGCTGATGCTGTCGGACATGGTAGCCAAGTCGTCCGGTTATCCGAAGCTCGACGAAAACGATGCGGCGGGGGTCTACGAGGCGATCATGGATCCTGACAAGTCCCTGGCCTATATGGCTGCGGCGATCCGCAGGTCCATTGATGATTATGCATCCATAGCGCGCGTGGACATATCGACCAATCCCGGCATAACGGCGACCCTCTACAATACGGGCGGTTCGGCACAGCGTGCCGCGGCGCTGAAGGCGCGCGGCGGATTGCCGGAAGAAAACTACTATGGCTGGCTCGTCAACGATAAGCTCGAAGAGTTGAAATCACTGCTCTGAGTCCTGATATTCCTGGTTTGCCACCAGTTTCAGGAGGGCTTCGATGGATATGCGCCCCGAGCCGTTCGTTCCGCCGGCCCCCATTCCCCGTACGGTACCGCCATCCCGGCTGGAGATCATCCGGACCGTGTTCAACAACCCCCTGGAACTATGGGGGGAACCGTCCTACACGCTGCCATGGATCGAGACGAAGTTCCTCAAAGAACGAACGATCATCGTCAACGACCCGGGCCTGATCCGGCATGTCTTGGTCGACAACGCAGCTAATTACGAGATGTCGGAGATACGCCAGCTCATACTGCGGCCGATCCTGAGGGATGGCCTGCTGACGGCGGAAGGGCCTGTCTGGAAGCGCTCCCGAAAGGCCATGGCGCCGGTGTTCACGCCGCGGCATGCCCGCAGCTTTGCCGACCAGATGCTCCGCAAGTCGGAGGACTACGTCAGTAAGTATTCAGGGGTAGGCGAAGAGGGAGAGGTTTTCGACATCTCGGTCGACATGACCGAGATCACCTTCAACATCCTGTCGGAGACGCTTTTCTCGGGCGAGATCGTCACCGAGAGCAACGACTTTTCGGAGGATGTGGACAGCCTGCTCCACCGTATGGGCCGCGTCGATCCCATGGACCTTCTGCGTGCCCCGCCATGGGTGCCGCGGTTGACGCGGATCGGCGGAAAGCGTGTCCTCGGCAAGTTCCGTGAAATCGTCGCGAAGACCATGGCTCTCCGCCAGAAGAAGATGCGCGAGAACCCCGATCACGTGCCGCAGGATTTCCTCACGCTGCTGCTGGAGCTTGCCGGCCCCGACGGTCTCACCATGAACGAGATCGAGGACAATATCCTGACGTTCATCGGCGCTGGCCACGAGACAACGGCAAGGGCGCTGGCATGGACGCTCTACTGTGTCGCCAACAGCCCGCAGATCCGCGAGCGGATGGAAACCGAGATCGACGAGGTCCTGGCGTCCGGCGCTGAGCCGGTCGAGTGGATGGACCGCATGCCAATGGTGAGAGCCGCCTTCGAAGAGGCCCTGCGGCTCTACCCGCCGGCTCCATCGCTGAACCGTGCAGCAATCGCCGATGATGAATGGACCAGTCCGGACGGAAAGACCGTTCGGATCAGGGCCGGGGTGACGGTTCTCATCATGCCTTGGACGCTTCACCGCCACCAGCTTTACTGGGATAATCCGCGCGCCTTCATGCCGGAGCGTTTCCTGCCTGAGAACCGCGGCAAGATCGGGCGCTTCCAGTACCTCCCCTTCGGCGCGGGGCCCAGGGTCTGCATCGGCGCCACGTTTGCGATGCAGGAGGCAGTCATCGCGCTTGCCGTCCTGATGAGCCGCTACCGTTTCGACATGACACCCGATACGAAGCCCTGGCCGGTCCAGAAGCTGACGACCCAGCCGCGCGACGGCCTGCCGATGCGGGTCACGCGGCGCGTTCGCCCATAGGCGCATTGACAGCGGCGGCTGCCCGCGCAAATTGGCACGGATAATCCAACAAAAATGGCACAGGAGGAGGCCTGCATGGCACGCATCGACAAGAACGGGATCGCAATCGACGAGAAGCTGCACGACTTCCTGGTGCAGGAGGCGATCCCGGGCACCGGTGTCGATGTGGAGCGCTTCTTCTCGCAACTCGCACAGATCATCCACGACCTGGCGCCGAAGAACCGTGCGCTGCTCGCCAAGCGCGACGAGATGCAGGAAAAACTCGACGACTGGTACCGCCAGAACGGCGCGCCGGCCGACCTCGCCGCCTACGAGGCGTTTCTGCGCGAGATCGGCTACCTCCTGCCGGAAGGTCCAGCTTTCACGGTCTCCACCAGCAATGTCGATCCCGAGATTGCGGAGATTGCCGGACCGCAGCTCGTCGTTCCCGTGATGAACGCCCGGTACGCCCTCAACGCGGCGAACGCCCGCTGGGGTTCGCTCTACGATGCGCTTTACGGCACGGATGCCCTTCCTGAGACGGATGGTGCCGAGAGGGGTAAGGGTTACAATCCTGCCCGTGGAGCGAAGGTTATCGCCTGGGCGCGGTCCTTCCTGGATGAATCTGTCCCGCTTTCAGGCGCCAGCTGGAGCGACGTGACTGGGCTCGTCGTGACCTCGGGCAGATTAACGGCGGCGGGACCGGAGGGGCGTACGGTCGAGCTCTCAGACCCCGCTCAGTTTGCCGGCTACACGGGCGAACCGTCACAGCCTCAAAGCCTGATCCTGCGCCGCAACGGCCTTCATGTTCAGGTGCTGATCGATCCGACCACCGCGATCGGCAAGGAGGATCCGGCAAAGATCTCGGACGTGCGGCTGGAATCGGCAATCACGACGATCATGGATTGCGAGGATTCGGTCGCCGCCGTCGATGCCGAAGACAAGGTGCTGGTCTATCGTAACTGGCTCGGCTTGATGAAGGGTGATCTCCAGGAGGAGGTGACCAAGGGCGGCAAGACGTTCGTCCGCAAACTTGAGCCGGATCTTGCCTTCACGGCGGCCGAAGGCACGTCGGCAAGCCTCAAGGGCCGGTCGCTGATGCTGATCCGCAATGTGGGTCATCTCATGACCAACCCCGCCATCCTCGACCAGGAAGGTCGTGAGGTGCCGGAAGGCATCATGGACGCCATGGTCACTGCGCTCATCGCCCTGCACGACATCGGTCCGGAAGGTCGCCGCCAGAACTCGCGCCTCGGCTCCATGTATGTGGTGAAGCCGAAGATGCATGGCCCGGAGGAAGTGGCCTTCGCCTGCGAGATCTTCGCACGCGTCGAGGAGGCGCTCGGCATGCCTGCAAACACGATGAAGATGGGCATCATGGACGAGGAACGACGCACCACGGTGAACCTCAAGGAATGCATCCGGGCGGCCCGCGAGCGCGTGGTCTTCATCAATACCGGCTTCCTCGACCGGACCGGCGATGAAATCCACACCTCCATGGAGGCTGGTCCGATGATCCGCAAGGGTGACATGAAGCAGGCGGCCTGGATCAGCGCTTATGAGAACTGGAACGTCGACATCGGTCTCGAATGCGGTCTTTCCGGCCATGCGCAGATCGGCAAGGGCATGTGGGCCATGCCGGACCTGATGGCGGCCATGCTCGAACAGAAGATCGCGCATCCCAAGGCGGGCGCCAATACGGCCTGGGTTCCGTCTCCGACCGCCGCGACGCTGCATGCAACGCATTATCACAAGGTCAACGTGGCGGAGGTGCAGGCAGGGCTGAAGAGCCGGAGCCGCGCCAAGCTTTCCGACATCCTCTCCGTTCCGGTGGTGCCCCGTCCGAACTGGACGCCGGAGGAGATCCAGCGCGAGCTCGACAACAATGCCCAGGGCATCCTCGGCTATGTGGTCCGCTGGATCGATCAGGGCGTCGGCTGCTCGAAGGTGCCGGACATCAACGACATTGGGCTGATGGAAGATCGCGCGACGCTGCGCATCTCGGCCCAGCACATGGCTAACTGGCTCCATCACAAGGTGGTAGGCGAGGAGCAGGTTATCGAGACCATGAAGCGCATGGCGGCGGTCGTCGACGGCCAGAATGCCGGCGATCCGCTCTATCGCCCGATGGCGCCGAACTTCGATGATTCGGTAGCCTTCCAGGCGGCCCTCGATCTGGTGCTGAAGGGACGCGAGCAGCCCAACGGCTACACCGAGCCGGTGCTGCATCGGCGCCGGCTGGAACTGAAGGCAAAGCTGCAGGGATAAAAAGAGAAGAGGCCGCCGGATCGCTCCGGCGGCCTCTTCGATTAAGACGTGGTCGTTCCTTACTGGATCACGACGACCTTCGAGTTCCGGCCGGGCCGCACGCGATTGTAGAGGTCGATGACGTCCTGGTTCATCAGGCGAATGCAGCCGGAGGAGGCCGCCGTGCCGATCGAGGACCATTCCGGCGTGCCGTGCAGACGGAAGAGCGTATCCTGTCCCTTCTCGTTGAAGAGATACATTGCCCGGGCACCGAGGGGGTTGTTGAGGCCCGGTCCCATGCCGGCCTCCACATAGCGGGCGACGTCCGGCTTGCGCTCGGCCATTTCCTTCGGCGGATGCCAGGTGGGCCATGCCTGCTTCCAGGCGACATAGGCCTCGCCGGACCACGAGAAGCCCTGCTTGCCGACGCCGATCCCGTAGCGGACGGCCTTGCCGCCCGGCAGGACGTAGTAGAGAAAACGTTCTCGCGTGTTGACGACGATCGTGCCTGGCTTCTCCTGCGTGGAATAGGATACGATCTGCCGGTGGAACTTCTTGTCCAACCGGCTGATCGGGATGGCCGGAAGAGCATACCCGGCATCAGTCACCGTGCCGTAGGAATCGGTGAAGATCTTGCTGGTTTCGATGCGGGTAACTTCTGTGGTGTCGGACGTCGTGGAGCATCCGGCCAGGGCAAGGCTTGCCAGGAGGCCGAATACCATCATGCTTGTGCGGCTGCGCATGGAGTTCCCTTGAAAATGGGTGAGCGACGCAGACGAAAACCGTCTTTGTTCCCGCGTTATTTTCGAATAGGTTTGCCTTGGCAAGCCGCGCCGCGCGTTGGAGGGCAGCCAACGCCACGATTGGCGGCGACACTGCCTTTTTTGCAACAAGTTCACCTGCCTAAACGGACCGCATGACCCTCGTCAGCATAGCCAACGACAATCCGCTCATTGATGGCCGTCAATCGGCACGGGCCATGATGGTCCGTCGGGGCCTGCAGATCCTGCTTGACGAGATGCGCCACGCGACGCTGCCGGAACTGGTATTGGCGAACGGACGCCGTGCCGACCTGGTGACGGTATCGGAGAAGGGCGAGATCTGGATCATCGAGATCAAGACGTCGGTCGAGGACTTCCAGGTCGACTGCAAATGGCCAGACTACCGCGCCTATTGCGACCGGCTGTTCTTCGCCACCCATCGGGAAGTGCCGCTCGACATCTTCCCCGAAGAATGCGGGCTCCTCCTCTCGGACGGCTACGGCGCGCACCTCATGCGCGACGCACCTGACCACCGGCTGGCGCCGGCGACACGAAAGTCGTTGATGCTGAACTTCTCCCGCGCCGCCGCCCGGCGGCTTCTGATGGCGGAATGGGCCACCGGCACGAATTTTTACGAGACCTAGTCTCTATTTCGGTGCCCGCTTGGCGAGGATCCGCTGCAGCGTCCGCCGGTGCATGTTCAGCCGACGCGCCGTCTCCGAAACGTTGCGTTCGCACATCTCGTAGACGCGCTGGATGTGCTCCCACCGCACCCGATCTGCGGACATCGGGTTTTCGGGAACATCCGCCTTCTCGCCGGGCCGCTGCGTCAGCGCATGAAAGATGTCGTCCGCATCGGCTGGCTTGGCAAGATAATCGAGAGCGCCAAGCTTCACCGCGGTGACGGCCGTGGCGATATTGCCGTAGCCGGTCAGGACGATTGCCTTGGTGTCCTCCCTGAGTTGCCGGATGGCCTCGATCACATCAAGACCGTTGCCGTCGCCAAGGCGGAGATCGACGACCGCATACTTGGGAGGCCGCGCCTTCGACTTGGCAATGCCTTCGGCCACCGATTCGGCGACCTCGACCGCGAAGCCTCGCCCCTCCATGGCCCGTGCCAGGCGCCGCAGGAACGGGCCGTCGTCATCCACGATCAGAAGCGTCGGATCAGAGCCGATCGCCTCGTCTGGATTGGCAACTGAAGGGGGTGTCTCTCTTTCCATCTCTTCTCTCCAGAAGCGTCACACCGTCATAACGCCTGCAAGCGCGTTACGGACCACGTGCCGCTGCTAACCTTCCTCGAGCATGGCGCGCGGCCATTCGATCCTGATCCGCGCTCCCGGCTCGTTCCCGCTGCGGTTGTCGAATGTCAGTCGGGCGCCGGACCGTTCCAGCAATGTCTTGGCAATGAACAGACCAAGCCCCAGGCCGCCCGCCCGTTCAACTTCCTTGTTTCGTTTTGTCATATAGGGTTCGCCGATGCGAGATAGAATATCCGGCGAATAACCGGTCCCATCGTCCTCGATGATCAAGACGACCCGCTCGCGGTCATGCTCGACCGTCAGCGTCACCTGGCTGCGGGCATAGTCGACCGCGTTCTCGACGAGATTGCCAAGGCCGTAAAGAATGCCCGCGTTGCGCAGGCAGACGGGCTCCGTCGCACGGTCGCCGCGCTCGTCGAGCGCAATCTCGATGCCGAACTGGCGGTGCGGAGCGATCACCTCCTCGATCATGGAGGAAAGCGGCAGGCGCCGCATGTGCTCTTCGCTCGCCGCGGAAAGGGAGGTCAGCCGCTGCAGGATGTCGCGGCATCGCTCGCTCTGGCTGCGAAGCAGCTGGACATCCTCGCGCAGGCGCTCGTCGGTGCCGAACTCCCGCTCCATCTCCTTTGCCACGACGCTGATGGTGGCAAGCGGCGTGCCCAGCTCGTGGGCGGCTGCCGCCGCAAGTCCGTCGAGCTGCGACAGGTGCTTTTCCCGCTCGAGTACCAGTTCGGTCGCTGCCAGAGCGTCGGCAAGCAGCGTCGCTTCGTTGGAGACGCGATAGGCATAGAAGGCCGCAAAACAGGTCATCGAGACGATAGCGCACCAGATGCCGACCAGCATGACCGGCTGGAGCCGAAGGGTCTCGCCTGGATACCAGGGGAGGGGATAGGGGGAGAATGCCAGCGCCGTCGTGCAGGCCAGCGCCAGAAGCAGCAGCGGGATCGCGTGTCGAAGCGGCTGCGAGGCGAAAGAAATGATTACCGGCACGCAGATCAGCGGAGAGAACGGATTGGCGAGGCCGCCGGTGATGAAGAGCAGCGATGCCATCTGCAGGAGGTCAAAGCTCAGCAGTGCGAGTGCCGCCTTCGGCCCCAGACGATGCGTCGAGGGGAACCAGAGCGACAGCATGATATTTGCGAGCGCCAGCGCGCCGATCAGGAATGCTGCCTGCAGCAAGGGCAACGGGAAGGCGAGAAGCAGGTCAACGGCAAGCACGGTCACTGTCTGCCCCGCCACTGCCAGCCATCTGAGCCGCACCAGCGTCTCCAGGCGGAACTTGCGGCTGATGGGTCGCGAGTTGAAATCCCGCGGCGGGGAAATGTCCAGATCCTTGCGGCTTACCGTCGTTGCTGCTTTTCGAATGGTCATCTGCGGCCTTTACGATCTCGCTGCGTCACCGCAGAGGCGGCATACTGTCACGTCCCGCGCGGTTTGGCACGATGGGTAGGCTTCGCTTCGGAAGGATCTTCGGGCCAGGAATGCTTCGGATAGCGACCGCGCATCTCGGCCCGGACATCCTTCCAGGAGCCTCTCCAGAAGCCGGGCAGGTCACGGGTGGTCTGGATCGGACGGTGCGCTGGCGAGGTCAACTCCAGCAGAAGCGGCAGGCGTCCGCCTGCGACCGCCGGATGCGTCTTCAGGCCAAACAGCTCCTGAACGCGGATTGCCAGCACCGGCTCGTCACCGTCATAGCGGATCGGATGCCGCTGCCCGCTCGGGGCCTCGAAATGGGTGGGTGCCAGCGCATCGATCTGACGTTGCAGATCATGCGGGATGAGCGAGCGCAAACCCTCCGTCAGGTTGCCGGGACGGATGTCATCCAGGCCGGTGGTGTCGCCCTGGAAGGGGACGAACCACGCCTCCAGGTGCCCCAGCAGGCCTTCGTCCGAGACATCCGGCCACGGTTCGCCAATCGTCCGGTGCAGGAAGCCGAGCCGCTGGCGAAGATGCCGGGCATCCTTGGAGAAGGGAAGGGCCGCAAGCCCCAGTTCCCGCACGCCTTGTGCCAAGGCCAGCGCGGCCTCCTCTCCTGACGGCCGAGGAAGGGGTGCCTCCTCGAAGATGATTGCTCCGAGACGCGTGACCCGCCGCGCGCGTACCTGCCGGCTCTGCCGGTCGAAGAAGCATTCGTCGTCGCGTATGATGGAAGAGCCGAGGCCCTCCATGACCTCCTTCCGGCTCACGGCCGCCGCAGAGAGGATCCGCCCCCGCGCAGCCCGCCCGGTGAGGTCGGCAACGACCAGCATGGACTCGCCCGCAAGCCGCTCGATCTCCGGCAGCTCCGCACCTCGTCCGCTTGCCATCACGAACCGTCCGCGCCCGCCGCGCTGGAGTGCCACCCGATCCGGATAGGCATACAGGAGCATCCTCCCCGCGGTGGTGGAGGTTTCTATCCTTTCGCCTTGCGGCAGGCTGCCTGCTATGCGAGACGCCAGCCCCCGCGCGGCCTGCGCCCTTGGGCTCCGGTCATTGCGGAAGCGCCGGAGACGCTCGTCGAGATCGATGTCGCTGCCGCCGAGCCCCTGCTCGGTAAGCAGGACAGCCAGTTCGCTCGCCTCCCGCCCCAGACCGTCGCCGGCCGCAGAGATCACCATCGACGCAAGACGCGGCGGCAGGGAAAGCCGGCGCATCAGCCTTCCTTCGTCCGTCAGCGAATATCCTGCATCGATGGCGCCCAGTTGCGCCAGTAGCGTGCGGGCTTCCAGGAGTGCTGCGGCCGGTGGCGGATCGAGGAACCGCAATGTCCCGGCGTCCTTCACCCCCCAGTGGGCTAGGTCCAAAGCCAGTTGCGAGAGATCGCTGGAGAGGATCTGCGGTGGCGTGAAGGCGGGCAAGGCCGCCGTCTGGCCAGCATGCCAGAGCCGGATCGCGATGCCAGGCTCGGTGCGACCGGCTCGCCCGGCCCGCTGGTCGGCCGAAGCACGTGAGACGCGCACCGTCTCCAGCCTGGTGATTCCCGCGGAAGCCTCGAAGGCCGGAAGGCGCTGCAGCCCGCTGTCGATGACGATCCGCACCCCGTCTATGGTGATCGACGTTTCCGCGATCGAAGTTGCGAGCACGATCTTACGGTGACCTGCAACACTTGGACGGA
>NZ_JBIOKZ010000003.1:0-2500 GCF_044142885.1 Pseudorhizobium flavum | reverse complement strand
CACACGGCGGGTGCTAACGTCCGTCGTGAAGAGGGCAACAACCCTGACCTCCAGCTAAGGTCCCCAAGTCATGGCTAAGTGGGAAAGGATGTGAGGATCCCAAAACAACCAGGATGTTGGCTTAGAAGCAGCCATCATTTAAAGAAAGCGTAACAGCTCACTGGTCTAAATAAGGGTCTTTGCGCCGAAAATGTAACGGGGCTAAAGCCATGCACCGAAGCTGAGGATTTGCAGTTTACTGCAAGTGGTAGCGGAGCGTTCCGTAAGCCTGTGAAGGAGGACCCGTGAGGGCCTCTGGAGGTATCGGAAGTGCGAATGTTGACATGAGTAACGACAAAGAGGGTGAGAGACCCTCTCGCCGAAAGACCAAGGGTTCCTGCTTAAAGTTAATCTGAGCAGGGTTAGCCGGCCCCTAAGACGAGGCAGACATGCGTAGTCGATGGGAACCACGTTAATATTCGTGGGCCTGGTGGTAGTGACGGATCTCGTGTGTTGTTCAACCTTACTGGATTGGTTGTGCAGCGAAGAGGTTCCAGGAAATAGCTCCATCATTATAGACCGTACCCGAAACCGACACAGGTGGTCAGGTAGAGTATACCAAGGCGCTTGAGAGAACTATGTTGAAGGAACTCGGCAAATTGCACGCGTAACTTCGGAAGAAGCGTGACCCCTTTTTGGGCAACCAGGAAGGGGTGGCACAGACCAGGGGGTAGCGACTGTTTATCAAAAACACAGGGCTCTGCGAAGTCGAAAGACGACGTATAGGGTCTGACGCCTGCCCGGTGCTGGAAGGTTAAGAGGAGAGGTGCAAGCTTTGAATCGAAGCCCCAGTAAACGGCGGCCGTAACTATAACGGTCCTAAGGTAGCGAAATTCCTTGTCGGGTAAGTTCCGACCTGCACGAATGGCGTAACGACTTCCCCGCTGTCTCCAACATAGACTCAGTGAAATTGAATTCCCCGTGAAGATGCGGGGTTCCTGCGGTCAGACGGAAAGACCCCGTGCACCTTTACTATAGCTTTACACTGGCATTCGTGTCGGCATGTGTAGGATAGGTGGTAGGCTTTGAAGCGGGGACGCCAGTCTTCGTGGAGCCATCCTTGAAATACCACCCTTATCGTCATGGATGTCTAACCGCGGTCCGTCATCCGGATCCGGGACAGTGTATGGTGGGTAGTTTGACTGGGGCGGTCGCCTCCGAAAGAGTAACGGAGGCGCGCGATGGTGGGCTCAGACCGGTCGGAAATCGGTCGTCGAGTGCAATGGCATAAGCCCGCCTGACTGCGAGACTGACAAGTCGAGCAGAGACGAAAGTCGGTCATAGTGATCCGGTGGTCCCGCGTGGAAGGGCCATCGCTCAACGGATAAAAGGTACGCCGGGGATAACAGGCTGATGACCCCCAAGAGTCCATATCGACGGGGTTGTTTGGCACCTCGATGTCGGCTCATCGCATCCTGGGGCTGGAGCAGGTCCCAAGGGTTTGGCTGTTCGCCAATTAAAGCGGTACGTGAGCTGGGTTCAGAACGTCGTGAGACAGTTCGGTCCCTATCTGCCGTGGGTGTAGGAATATTGACAGGATCTGTCCCTAGTACGAGAGGACCGGGATGGACATATCTCTGGTGGACCTGTTGTCCTGCCAAGGGCATAGCAGGGTAGCTATATATGGAAGGGATAACCGCTGAAGGCATCTAAGCGGGAAACCCACCTGAAAACGAGTATTCCCTATCAGGGCCGTGGAAGACGACCACGTTGATAGGAGGCGTGTGGACGTGCAGCAATGCATGAAGCTTAGCCTTACTAATAGCCCGATCGACTTGATCGTTCTCATTGATAATGCTCATCACGCGTCGCAAGACGCTAAGATGCAGCCAGACGTGTTCACATAAGACCATCGCCAGCTTGTCTGGCTCCCTTGCTCGACAGAGCGCCGGGCAGCCATACAGGCCAAAGGCCGTCGCCAAGCATTTGGCGGGCCGTCCGCAGGGCAGCAGCCGGCAGGCTGCGATCAGCCCGCCAGGACAAGATCAGGCGATGAACCAAAATCCAGCTTCTCAACACATGCCAACAGAAATGTTGGTTCATTGCCCTTAATCGACCTGGTGGTCATGGCGGGGCGGCCGCACCCGTTCCCATTCCGAACACGGCCGTGAAACGCCCCAGCGCCAATGGTACTTCGTCTCAAGACGCGGGAGAGTAGGTCGCTGCCAGGTCTATTAAAGGCAATGCCGCAAAACATAAGCGGACAAAACAATCTTCTCAAAAACGAAAAACTCCCTTCCGGGCAAACGCCCGAAACAGGTGACGCGGGGTGGAGCAGCCCGTTCGGCCTAAGATCGATCCACCGGATCGATCTCTTTACGGCCTCACCTCATCAGGCTACGCCTGACATCGCTCCCGGGCAGGAAAGTCCGTATTCTTGGTGACGCGGGGTGGAGCAGCCCGGTAGCTCGTCAGGCTCATAACCTGAAGGCCGCAGGTTCAAATCCTGCCCCCGCAACCA